>JAAUPA010000089.1 GCA_012034615.1 Leptolyngbyaceae cyanobacterium CSU_1_4
AACCTTTCAAAGTTCCCCAGAATGGGGGATTTAGGGGGCGATCAGAGCCATAGCATCTCAAGGATTCATACTTCCATTCGGCAATGCCGCAAATTCAATACTGTGCCAGCGCCAGCAAAACTCAGCAGTTTGGGCAAGAGAAGCTTTGATGCGCGCTACTTCGCAGCTACCGCAAGGGTCGCCCGTTAAACTTTAAACTTTGCAACTCATTTGCAACTCATTTGCAACTCAATGGTCATCACCCATCATCTCCCCAGCAGGATCCTTTCTTTAACTCACAAACACGTTACGAAAAGATTGCAGCTAGAGGAATTTACAGCGGACGATAAACTCGGTAGTTGACCTCAGGAAAAATATTATCGATCGCCTCTACCTTTTCCAACCATCCCGAATCAATCTTCCCCGCCAAAACCTCATCCCGAATCTTATTAAACCGCTGCAAATGCGACTTCGTTCGCCGCACCGCATAGGGCACCATCGTCCCCGTCCGCATAATAAACGCCCAATCTGAAGACTGCGCCAGCAGTAGCTCCCGTGCCGCCTGATTCAGTGCCCGCCACTCCAACTCATCCTCCGGCTCCCGCTCAGAAAGCTCAATCATTCGCTCTGTCGCCTTGTGCAAATGCGGATAAATCCAAGCATTCGTTTCATTGAGCCAATATTCGTGAAACCCCCGAAAGCCCCAGCTCGATTGCGAAGGACGACACACCTGCTGCGTCGGATAAGCTTGCAAATAATCTGCCAAATGGGTCATGGCATAAGTATTTTGATCATGCCAAGTTTTGCGGAACAAATAGTCGATAAACCAAGGACCCTCATACCACCAATGCCCAAACAGTTCAGCATCGTAAGGCGACACAATAATCGGGGGGCGCTGCATCATATGATGCAAGTGCTCTACCTGCTGCGCCCGGTTGTACATAAAATTGCCTGCGTGCTCGGCTGCTTTTTCCTTAGCCCAGTAAGGATCGTAGAGGCTCTTCTCGCTCAGCCCTAACCCTTTTCCCGTAATTTTGTGATATTTCACGCCCGTATTTTTTCTTTGCCCATTGGGCATGATATAGGGGCGAATATACTCATATTCTGCATCCCAGCCCAAATCTCGATAGAACTCTCGGTACTCCGATGCGCCGGGATAACCCACCTCAGAAGACCAAACCTGTTGTGAAGATTCATGATCTCTACCAAACGCAGCCACGCCACACTCTGTATAAATTGGAGCATAACTACCAAAACGTGGACGCGGACGAGCGTAGAGGATACCATGTCCGTCGGTGAGGAAGTAGCGCAGACCTGCATCTGCTAACATGCGCTCTAATCCCTCAAAATAGGCGCATTCGGGTAGCCAAATTCCTTTAGGAGGACGACCAAAGTTTTGCTCGTAATGCTCACATGCCACCTGAATTTGTGCCACACGGCTTGTGGATACATTTTCATTAGGGGCAAATATCCATGGGTAGCTCCACAGGTAATAATTTCTAAGTTATTACTGTCGAGGAATTGCTTAAAAGCTGCTACTAAATCATGGTCATAACGCTCCCAAGTTTGCCGAACCTTGTTAAACTCTGTTGCGTAATACTCAGAAAGATACCGGAGATGACCATTTTGGCTATTATGTTCTACCTCCAGCTCCATTAATTCTTGTAGTTGAGTGAGGTGATGATTGTAACGTTCTTGCAGTAAGGGATCTCGCAGCATCGACACCAACGGCGGTGTCATACTCATGGTCATCTTGAAATCAATCCCATCCCGCTTTAGTCCCTCAAAGACCTGAAGCAAGGGGATATATGTTTCTGTAATTGCCTCAAACAGCCACTCCTCCTCTAAAACGAAATCACTCTCCGGATGCCTAACGAAGGGCAGATGGGCGTGTAGTACGAGGGCAAGATATCCAATACTCATAGGGTTGAGGTATAACGTGAGGGGCGTGAGGGGGCTGTGGAGGAGAAATTGATGAGCGGGATCAGAGTTAAGTTATTGCCAAATTGTAAAGCAAAAGTTAAGCCAAAAGATTGATGCACCAAATTGAGTTATGACACAGTCGAACCTTCTTGAACTGGCACAACAGGGTGATCCCCAGGCGATCGCCGCTCTAATGAATCAGTCGCTCCAACCTCGGGGCATGACTGCCACTGTCGAACGTATGGGAGATCGCCTTAGCGTCTTGCTAGAGGCAGATCAGGTTCCCAACCGTCAAACGTTAACGGCTTTTGTCCATCGAGGCATTAGCAACTTGGGCATTGAGTCTATTCGGTCGGTCAAAGTTTTGGGTCAACAAACGGGCACAAATCTTCCAGTCTGGACTCAAGATTTAATGCTGGAGCGACCGCCTACAGCCGCCGATGCGATCGACGCTGTCGATTTATCTACCCCAGTCGATTCTAGGCTGGATCTGTCCCTGACAGACACCACTGACGATAATGAACTAGAAGCTCTGTGGATTGCCCCCTCTGATGAGCAGTCCACAGATTCTCTGGCAGACCTGCTAAGGAATGAACCCACCGACGATCTTCGGGGCTTATTTGATGACCAGCCCGAAGAGTTAGAAGTCGGAACTGGCGTGGATAATCCGCTCGAAGATTTGCGCAGCATGTTTGGTGAGCGATCGGAAGCAGATTTTCTGCCTCTTGAGGAGTCATCTTTTAATAACGAAATAGATTTTAATAACGAAATAGATTTGAACAGCATGGGCACGGTTGAAAGTAGCAGTCTGCAAGATTTGTTTGGAGAAGATTCTGAAGAAGATCCTTCATCTCAGCTCAATGGGATGTTCAATGAACCGATGTTTACTGAATCTGGCTTGGGTTTGGGCAATGATTTGGAGGGCGATCTAGAGGGCGATCTCGATCGGGATCTGGAGGACGATTTGGGGGGCGATCGCGGCAATGACCTCGGTTTAGAATTCAGTGACTCTGATAGTTTGGCGGATTTGTTTGGCGATCGGGCACCCGCAGCCGAGGAGGAGTTAGTCATTCTGGAAGAAATTCCTCCTGATGAAGAGGAGTTTCAAGATCTGTTTGGCGAAACTGCTTCTGCCTCTGAGGGCGAAGCACTAGATGATCTTTTAGAACAATCCTCACCAAAGGCGATCGCCCCTGAACCCTGGATGCTACTCGACGAGGAACTTCCCTCAGCCTTCCCTGAAGGAACTGAGGCAGAAGAATCTGAGGCAGATCCTCTGAGAATGGACTTTTTGAATGAAAAGCCATCTGGGATGGACGAAGAGCCACCTATAAATGACATGCCTTTGACGATCGCCCCCGAACCGTTCACCAGTTTCTCAGATCAAGAGCTTTCACCCGACTTATCCTTTCTAGAAGACTCTTCTAGAAAGGAAACCCTTCAAAATGAACTGAAGGAAGATGAAGACAACTCTCTCCTAGACTTTTTGGATCAAGCCTCAGAGCCGTCTGAAAATCTTTCCGATGAAAGGTTTACTGGCTCTGAGGCAGAGATCTCTGAGCCGCTATTGTTGGATGAGCTTGACGATGAACCCCTCTCTTTTGATAACGTTGACTCGATGGATGAGCCGCTGTTGTTCGATGAGCTGGATGACCCAATGGCAGCTTTTGATAACAGTGCATCGGTCAATGAACTAAGCCAGGAACTAGGCAATGAATCGGCTAACGAAGCCATCTCTGAGCCGCTATTGTTGGATGATCTGCCTGAACAGCCTGGGTTTCTTAGCACTCCTGAGGCGATCGATGAGCCTCTGTTATTCAATGACCTCAGTCCAGAGCCCATGTCTTTTGAGAGCACCGAAGCGATCGATGAATCACCGGATCCATCCCTGTTGTTTGAAGGCAATGAATTAGTTTCTGAGCCTCTGTCGTTCGAGCAACCCCTCTCGTTCGACCAGTCGCTTAGGTTCGAGGAACCGCATGATCTGTCTGGCTCTTCTGACAGCATCGAAACTGATGAAACTAATGAACCGATGTCTTTCTCAGAGCCAGAGCACTCTCCGGTCGGCATCTCCAGTAGCCCGGTCAAGAGTTTTCAAGAACAGCAAGCCCTCGCTGATTTCTTTGCTGATGATCCATTAGCAGATTTCCTATCTCAACCTGTTCAGCCTCCGGGGGAAGAATTTCTCGAAGGTGGATTATCCGAACCGATGGCAGATGCAACGGCTCAGGATTATTTCAATTCACCGGAGCCTAGCCTAGAGACGAGTCTAGAGGCGAACTCAGAGTCCAGTGTAGAAACAAGTCCCGGCTTCCAAACGGATTATTTGCATTCAGTTCCTCCCGTTCAATCCACAGAGCCCCCCGATCTATTCTTAGAACGGATGGGCAGCCTAGAAGCCGAGTTCCCTCAAGATTTTCAACAAGATCCCTTGGATCAGCTCGATCGCAATTTTTTGGGCGATGACGATAGGACTGATAGGACTACTTTAGATCGTTGGGATGGAGCACTGGAAAACCCGCTTCCCGACATTGAAATGAACCAGGCTGATACGATCTCATCGCTAGAAAGCCTCACCGATGACTCGGATCTCCCTCCCTTGCCTACCGAGGCTTTGTTTGGAGAACCCTCTTTCGATCGCGACTCTCAATCAGAACCCAATTTTTTGCCAGAGTCTCTGCCCAATCGCTGGGATCTGGACTTGGATGATGAACCGACGGCGATCGAAAACCCGTTGCCCCCCAGGGTCAGAACCTTTGGAGAATCAAGCAGGGCAGACGCTTTAGAAGACTTAACCATCAGTTTGCCCAACTTGCCCGATGACGGCTACGAACAACCCGTAGCCTATCCCTCTTTGAATGATCCCACTCAAGCTCCGCCCCAGCCCAAAGGCTCGCCTTGGATTTTTCCTCTGGTGCTCTTTGGCTTAACAGGATGGATATTGGCATTGATTGGACTCTCCTACTGGTTGAAAGATCGAGATGCCACGCAACCCCCGATCGTGCAGCCGTCTGTGGGTTCTCCAACTCCCTCAGTTCCCCCAGCTCCAGCTTCGCCTTCCTCGGCGTTGTCAAGCTCTGAAGATTCTGCGGCATTACCCCAAAATTTAGATTGGATGGCAGTGGATTAATTTTGTGGATTAATTTTTAAGGGGCTGAACGGCGTAGATTTTGCGGTAGATTGCTACTCTAAAATCTACGCCGTTTTTTGGTAGCTTAACTAGGGTTTAACTGTGGCTTAACTCAGTAAAACATTCTGTACAGAAACGTTAAATAGAAGCTTCTAGGAGAGAACCATGAACGAGGCGGCATCCGTTTTTAAGGCTGAAAGCAAGGCTTCACAATCTTTCCATAAGAAATAGGCTAAAAGACTTCCGTTTTTACAGATTTGTTGTATCGTTATCACTCAATCTCACACGCTCAACCTCACCACTGTAAGGGCTGTATAATCGGCATATCTTTTCAGTACGTTGATGCAGTCAGGGTTAATTAAGCCACTTTATTACCATTATGATGTTGTCAAAAAAAGATGCTCCGGTAGTGGCGATCGCGCTACTGCTTGCCCTCACCCATGCCCCCAAAACCTTTGCGGCATCTTGGAATCTTCAGTGGGCAGGCACAAGCGCCAATCTGGCCACGTTCCCGCTCCCCACCAATGTGCCCAATGGCACCTCTGTCAAAATTGCCAGTTCCAGCGGTATGGCGGCTATTAGCCAAGCGCTGAAACAGGGGTTTGAAGGGAAGTTTCCAGGTTCGGCGATCGCGTCTGAAACCAGTGATGCCAACACTGCTATTCAACAACTGCTCGATGGCAAGGTTGATTTGGCGGCCATTAGTCGCCCCCTGACTGCCAACGAAAAAGCGGCGGGTTTGGTTGATGTGCCCGTTAGCCGCGACAAGATTGCCGTGGTGGTTAGTGCCGCCAACTCTTTTAAAGGGGAATTGACCGATGAACAATTTGCCAAAATTTTTCGGGGTGAAATTACGAATTGGTCACAAATTGGCGGTCAACCCGGCGCAATCCGGGTGATCGATCGCCCCGATACTAGCGATTTGCGCCAGTCTTTTCAGGGCTATCCCATCTTTGCGGGCAACTTTGCCACCGGAGCCAATGCCGTAGCGCTACCGCAAGACAATACCAACGAAATGCTAAAGGCGCTAGATGCGAACAGCATTGGCTACGCCACCGCTAGACAAGTCCTAGACCAACCCGGCGTGCGCGTCATTTCGATGTGGGGCACTCCTCCCACCGATCCGCGCTATCCTTTTTCTCAGCCTTTTATCTACGTTTACAAAGGTCAAAATCCGACCCCAGCCGTACAAGCTTTCCTAGGATATGCGTCTGCCCCCGAAGCTCAACCTGCCATTGAGCAAGCAAAAACGGCAGCGATCGCGCCGGTGGTCACGGCTCCGCCCTCGCCCGCAGAAAATTTGGTGGCAAGTCCTTCTCCTGCGGCAGCTTCTCCCAGTGCAACCGCTTCTCCCACAGGTAACCCTGCGGCGGCACCGGGTGCAACCGCTTCCCCGACTGGTAATCCCTCTGGGGCGGCAGAGCCGGGTGCAACGGCTCTGGTTCCTGGCGCAGATCCGGCTGCCGATACAGGCTGGAATATGCCCGCTTGGATTTGGTGGCTGTTGCCCCTTGGGCTGCTGGCGCTCCTGTTAGGCTGGTTGTTTGGCGATCGCCGGACTGAAGAAGACCCCGAACTGATTGCCGAGGGTGGCAGCCCTCCAGAGCTCGAAGATTTGGGCGGCAGGGCAACAACTGGATTTGAAGGCAGCGCTTTAGGCGTGGGGGGTGCCGCGGTTGATTTTTCTAGAACCCCCACCGAACCTGGCATGAGTGATTTTTCTGACCTAGCAGAAGACCCTAATCTTAGGGCTGGAAATGGGGATGCATCCGACGAAAACATGTTTTCTGGGCTGTGGGGTGGAACTGTTGACTCCAATGAAAGCCCAACGAGTCGAGGCGGAGACGCGGCTCAATTGGATGATGCTTCCCTGTCTGGATTGTTTGGCGATGCTTCTGATCTATCAGGCGATACCCTTGCTTCGGATGATGCTAATTTGTTTGGAGATGTGCCCGATAGAACAGGCATGAACACAGGGGCGATCGCAGGGAGTGCGGCAATGGCGGGTGGCGCGGCGGCGGCATCTATGTTTTCGGAAGGCACCTCTGCCCCTGTCGGGTCTACGCCTACCGCAGGCACGAACCGGATTGTGCTGGTGCCCCGCGAACCCCATCGGGCTCATGTGTACTGGGAAATTCCCAATGCTTACAAAGACGCTATTCGACAGCGGGGTGGCGAAACGCTGGCTCTGCGGTTGTACGATGTGACGGGTCTGGATTTGAGCTATCAAACGCCCCATAGTGTTCAGCAGTTTGATTGCGGCGAACTTGCCCGCGATCAAGATATTCCAGTTGAGCAGAGCGATCGCGACTACATTGCAGAAATTGGTTATCTCACGGCTGATCAACGCTGGCTCAGAATGGCGCGATCGGCGGCAGTCAGAGTGCCCTCCGTAGAAGGTTACTAATTCCCTGACTGGCTTAAAAGAATCCTCCCAACTTCTCAAGGGTCGGGAGGATTTTGGGTGTTAGTCTGTAGCTGGGATCTGTGAACGAACGAGGGAGAGGGCTAAAGATATGTCATTCAGTGCTTACAAAACAGCCAGAGCCGTTGTCAAAGATTTTCAAATTGTCTACGGCGAAGCGATTTTTGTGGTTGAAAACCCTGTCACAGTTAATCCTTACTTTCAAGAAAATTTAGAAGAATTTATTCGAGCATGGTGTAGTCGATAACTCAGAATATGTCATCTGCGAAAACCTGATTGCACCCGTCTTACAAGAGGTGTGGCGATCGTATAAGAAAGATTTCTTACTGTGGAGCCATGAAACTTTTCGGTATGACGATCGCCTATCGGCGTACCGGACTACATTTTGGCAAGGCGCTCACCTTTGGGAAAAATCGTCCTCGATCAGCCTTATTTGATGATTGTGGAGGCAAAGCAAGATAATTTTGATGAAGGATGGGCAGAGTGTCTAGCCGCAATGGTTGCCGCCCCAAGGCTCAATGAGCCACCCCAAATTGTATTCGGGATCGTCCCCAATGGCGAGATTTGGGAATTTGATCAGCTCAACACCAATCAATTTACCAAAAACTCGATTATTTACCCTCTACAAAGTCTGCATCGACTATTTGCAGTCTTAAATAACGTTTTCTCCCAATGTCAACTTCAGCTTGAACAAGCTCCTTACAAGAACCCCAACTTCCCTAAAGAGTTAGGGTTCTAAGGTCAGTTTTAAGATTTACAGATTTACAGAACAGGCGCTCTCTGATGCCACTCTGTCGCCTGCTCATAGGCATACGCCGCTTGCAAAACCAGATCTTCCCGCAGCACGTTGCCAATAATTTGTAGCCCAATCGGTAATCCCTGTTGATCAAATCCGCAGGGCAGGCTCAATCCCGGTAGCCCTGCCAGGTTGACCGGAATCGTCATCAGGTCAGACAGATACATACTTAAGGGATCGTTGGTTTTTTCCCCTGCTTTAAACGCCGGGGTGGGAGTGGTCGGGCAGACTAAAACATCGACCTGGGCAAAGGCTTGCTCAAAGTCTTGCTTAATCAACGTTCGTACCTTTTGCGCCTTGAGGTAGTAAGCATCGTAGTAGCCCGCCGATAGGGTATAGGTGCCAATCATGATACGGCGCTTGACCTCTGCGCCAAAGCCTTGGGCACGGGTCTGGGTATACATCGATATTAAATCAGGCGGGTTTTCAGCCCGGAAGCCGTACTTCACACCGTCGTAGCGGGCAAGGTTTGCGGAGGCTTCTGAGGGGGCAATGATGTAGTAGGTGGGCAATCCGTAGCGAAATTTAGGACAGGATATCTCGACGATTTCTGCGCCCATGGCTTCGTATTGGGCGATCGCCGCCCTCACGGCTTCGCTAACCACCGCATCTAGCCCTTCGCCAAACGTTTCTTTAATCACCCCGATCCGAAACTTGGGACGCAGTTCAGGCGACAGCAGGCTCACATAATCGGGGACTGCGACTTTTAGACTGGTGGAATCTTTCGGATCATGCCCCGCGATCGCCCCCAGCACAATAGCGACATCTTCCACCGATCGCCCAAACGGACCAATTTGATCCAACGAAGACGCATAGGCGACCAGCCCATAGCGAGAAACCAACCCATAGGTCGGTTTCATGCCCACTACGCCACACAACGCTGCGGGCTGCCGAATAGATCCCCCGGTATCCGAGCCGAGGGCGATCGGGCATTCGCCCCCTGCCACCGCCGCCGCCGATCCGCCCGACGAGCCACCGGGCACCCGTTCTAGATCCCAAGGATTAGCAGTCAGTTGGTATGCCGAATTTTCTGTGGAGCTGCCCATGGCAAACTCATCCAGATTAGTCTTGCCCACCATGACCGCGCCAGCCGCAGCCAGCCGCCCCGTCACTGTCGATTCGTAAGGCGGCACAAAGTTTTGCAAAATTTTAGAACCGCAGGTGGTGGGAATGCCCTGGGTACACAGATTGTCTTTAATACCAGTCGGGATACCAGCCAACCAGCCAATTTCTTCGCCAGCGGCGATTTGGGCATCGACCTGCTGGGCTTGCTCAAGGGCTCGGTCTGCGGTAACGCACAAAAAGCTATGCAGCTTTGGCTCCAATGCCTGAATGCAGTCTAAGGATTCTTGAGCAATTTCGACAGCAGAACGTTTTTTGGTGATGAGTTGCTGGTGCAACTCGCGGATGGATGCCATGGACTGACCTCGCGACTGAGCAACTATAAAGTGTATCGTCAAAGGATCTACTTTAGAACCCAGCGTATCGCAACATGACTCACCGCGCGTTTGACCTTGCTGTGCAAATTCAAGGAGAAGGCTGCCCGATTCTCTGCCTCCACGGGCATCCCGGCTCGGGGAGCAGCATGTCGGTGTTTACAGATCATCTATCGCAACGGTGGATGACGATCGCCCCCGATCTGCGAGGCTACGGCAAAAGCCAGACCCGAGAAAATTTTGCCATGACCGATCATTTGAGAGATCTGGAGGCATTGTGCGATCGCCTGCAACTCGACTCCTTTATCGTTCTGGGCTGGTCGTTGGGCGGCATCTTAGCCCTAGAACTGGCACTCAAATTTCCGACACGGGTCAAAGGCATAATTTTAGTTGCCACTGCTGCCCGACCGTTTGGCAATCATCCGCCGATTACTTGGCAAGATAATTTATTCACCGGGATCGCTGCGCTAATTAATCAGGCGCAACCCGGATGGGGCTGGAATGTTGAAACCTTTGGCAAGCGATCGCTCTTTCGCCACCTGATTCAACAGCACACCGCCACCGCCTATCAATACCTAGCCAGAGAAGCCACCCCAGCCTTTCTGCAAACCTCAGGAGCTGCCAATTACGCCCTCAATGCTGCCCTAAGCCAGCACTACAACCGCCTACCAGACATTAGCCAGATTCATTGCCCAACCCTGATGTTGGCTGGAGAGTGCGATCGCCATATTACCGCTCAGTCTAGCCTCGAAACCGCACAGCATCTCCCCAACTGCCAAGCCCACTGCTACCCCAACGTCGCCCATCTCTTCCCATGGGAAATTCCTGAGCAAGTCTTGGCAGACATCGACCGATGGTTGGAGGAGAATTGGGCGTAAAGGGGCAACCCTAAGAGATCAGGCTTGAGACGAGCTGCTCAGAGTCGGAGAAACGCGCCGAACCTGGCTCTTTTCAGAACTTTCATCAAAAATTGTCAGCCGAGAGGGCTTGCAGCGCTTAATAGTCACCTGAAACCCTTCTGCACCTTCTGCTTCTAAATCCAAAATATAACCAGGCTTAGCAGATTTAGCTTCTTGAGCGCTAGAGAAAGGCCCAAAGTAGTAGGTGCAAGCAGGGGTACTGGTAATAACTTCCACCCACCAAGCCAAACCCACACGCTCAAGAATACTGATCCAAATTTCATTCATAAAAATCTGCCTGCTTGATGGAACGTTACGAGTGCTCAATGGCATATCGTGGCAACGACTCAAGTAATTAACGCTTTTTACATCCTGGTTATACTCTGTTGACCCTACTTTTGCAAAGCGTCTTTTGCGAGAGTTTCCAGATGATGAACCCGCGATCGCGCTGACGCGATACTTCGTAAAGCGCCATTCCAGCAGCCACTGAAGCGTTAAGACTGGGTGTTTTGCCCCGAAGCGGAATCGAAACCAAAACGTCACATCGCTGTTGCGTTAGCAAACTCAGCCCATCTCCTTCAGATCCGACGACCAAAACAGTCGCGGGGTGAAACTTAACCGTGTCGATCGGTTCAGCCGCCGTTGCCGCTGCTCCATAGATCCAAAAGCCCGCATTTTTCAAGTCTTCCATCGCTCGATTGATGTTGACGACCCTCGACACAGGCAAGCTTTCTAATGCCCCGGCAGCCACTTTTACAACCGTAGAAGTAATGCCAGAGGCGCGACGTTGTGGGATCACCAATCCTTGTGCCCCCAGCGCTTCCGCCGTTCGGATAATTGCGCCCAGATTGTGGGGATCGGTAATCCCATCGGCAATGATTAAAACAGGTTGGTCGGTCGCTGCCTTCGCCTGTTCAATCAGGTCATTGAGGTCAACGTATTCATAAGGAGTAACCTGGGCTGCAATTCCTTGGTGGTTAGCACCTTGGGTGATTTGGTCTAACCGACGAGGTTCGACCTCATCAACCACAATACCGTTGGCTTTTGCCTTCGATAATAGTGAATGAAACCGAGGATCGTAACGCAGTTTGGTCGCAATCCAAATGCGATTGAGATGACGCGAACCCTCGATCGCTGCCAGAACACTATGACGACCATAGATCAAATCTACGTCTGGCTCAGTATCGGGCATCACTTCTTGAAGTTCAGAGTCATCAAATTCGGAGCGATCGCCCCGAAATGACTTAGGTTTAAATGTCCGATCGGGAGCAGAACTGCCTGGAGCAGAGCCCCATTGTCCACCGCGATCGCTCCGCTGCCCAGAGCCACCCCGCAAGCCTCTGTCGTTCCTGTCGTTCCTGTCGTTCTTCCACTCCGACCGCTCCGGACGCTCAGCCCGCACCGGACGTTCACCAGGGCTTGGTCGATTCACCCGCACCGGACGGACGGTTTGAAAATCTCGATCGCCCCGGTCACTGCGGCGGTCAGAATTTTCGGGACGATCGCCTCGTCCCGGACGCTCGGCACCCGGACGCTCGGCACGGCTAGGGCGATCGCTACGATCATGCCGACGGTCAGAATTTCAGGACGATCGCCTCGGTTCTTCCATTCCGACCGTTCCGGACGCTCAGCCCGCCCTGGGCGATCGCGCCCCTCATTGCGTCGGTCGGTGCCCTCGGCTAAAAATGGTTTTTTCCCACCGGGGCGATCGTCTCTTGAGCTTCTCACCTTGATGACCCTCACCCTGGAGCCATCGGCTTTTTTAGGCGGCATTACCCCTCGCCCCTCAGATTTGTAATCTTCATTACGGTTGGCTTTGGGCTTGCGATCGCCCCTAAAGCCAGCCTGATCAGACGGAGAATCTCCACGCTTAGGCGCACTCTTGCGACGCGGCTGATCCGAGGAATTTGAGCTGCGAAATTTACCAGGCATGTCTTGAGTTCTCCGTGAAATTACATAATATTAATCATTCTGCAAAGACTGGCTTTGAGCGATTAGCCCTTAATTTTTGCAGGTTCTTCAAACTGGAGTTGTACCAGCAGAGCCATTAACCTCTGGGGATCTGTCAGATACAAATATCCCAGCAGAGTCTCTAAACTAGTTGCCTGCTGGTAAATTTCTGGGTTGAGTCGCTTTGGCCCTCTCGATGCGGCATTCCTGCCCCGCTTGAGGATTTCTAGCTCGGCGTGGGTAAGATGGGGCTGAAGCAATTGCAAATGCTGCGCTTGGCTCTCAGCTCTAACTTGAGCGACTACTTGCTCATGATAGACCTGTAGACGCTTGGGCGGCAGGAGATAATGCGTCCGAATATACAATTCGTAAATAGCATCGCCCACATAAGCCAAGGCAGCCGGCGAAACCTGATTCAACCGAGGAGACGAACCTAAGGACTGGATCTCCTCGCGGTTGAAAGAGATCAACGATGCAAGTAGGTGAGGAGGAGAAAAGCCTAAGATTTCTTCTTCACTCGGCTCCACTCTGACCCACCCTCGCTAAGTGTAATGATTTCATAATGCTTCTGCATAACGTTTTCGAGGGCTGGGTCAAGTGAATGAACTTTAAGTCTTAAACAACTAGGAGCCTAAAAGGCTAGCTCTTCTTGAGGTTCTCAAGGGCTACATCTACCGAAGTTTGTAGAGACAAAAATTGTTCTAGGCGAACCAGTTTAACGGTTTGAGTGACGCGCGGATTCGACACGATTTGGAGAGTTCCTCCCACGCTTGAACCTTTTTCACGAGCTGGACTAAGGCACCTAATCCAGAGCTATCTACAAAATCAATTTGGGAAAGGTCAAGAATAAAGTTCTTGGGACCTTCCTCTACAAATTTGTCAAGCGTCTTGCGGAAGGTCGGCTCGGAGAAGGCATCGAATAATCCGGCAAGGCGGAAGAGTTGGCAATTGTCCCTAACTTCGCGTGTGCCTCTTAAACTAACGGTTAGGGTGAGTGTTTCAGGAATAAAGTCCTCCTGTCGGGGTGCTTTCTTAGGGTTTTCAATATGAGATTTGAGGCTCAAGTATAAGCCAAGATGGCTAGCTATGCAAGCAAATACTGCTCACCCCCAAGCCTAACTTAGTATAGCGAAGGATTGCAGAGCTAGCCGGAATCTTAGAACCGGGACATTTCAGCCCTAATGGACTGATCCATCCTCGACTGCCTGCCACAAGGCGGTCGTTTGCCGCAGGCTGCAATGGTCACCATTCCCCAAAATTAAGTGATCGAGCAGCGGAATGCCTAGAAGCTGCCCTCCTGCCAAAAGCTGTTTGGTCAATGCCAAATCTTCGGGGCTAGGATCGAGGATGCCAGAGGGATGATTGTGCGCCACGATGAGGCGAACTGCGCCTTGCCGAATCACTTCTCGAAAGATGTCTCGGGGATGGGCGATCGTCTCGGTGGCGGTGCCGATGCTGATGATTTGGGTGCCCACCAATCGATGCTTGATGTCTAGGAGCAGGACTGCAAATTTTTCTTGGGGTTGCCACATCAGGTCTTGGCTGAGGATAGCTGCTGCGATCGCCGGATCATCCACCACTGTTTTTTCTGAGGGGCGAGAATGAAGCACCCGCTTACCCAGCTCGATCGCCGCCAAAATGGTGGTGGCTTTAGCCGGACCGACTCCTAAAATCTGAGTCAATTCTCCCACGCTCACATCTCGCATGACCGCCAACGGGTCGCGCTGATTGGCACTCAGCGTATGCAGAATATGCTGCCCCAACCCTACTGCTGAAAGCTTTCCGGCTCCTTGCCCGGTGCCCAACAAAATTGCGATCAGCTCTGCTGTCGATAAACTTCTTGCGCCTTGGGCTTGAAGCCGTTCGCGGGGTCGTTCGGTAACAGGTAGGTCGGCAACCCGGACAGAATAGGTCATGGCAAAAAAGAATCAATCAATAAACAAATCGCCTTATCCCATTCAGTTATCCCAAATCCCTGCCTCTGATACACTCAACTACAGTTCAATGCAGCGCCCCTACTCAGCAGTTAGATATGCAGTTAGAATTTGTTCCCGTTGAAGAGTTTTATTTTGCCTTGACGTTATCGGTGAAAACGTTGGACGAGATCGCCAACCCTGAGCTGCTAGAACAAGTGCGATCGCGCCTTGCGGAAAAATTTGGTCAACCTTCAACGATCGCGCCCAGTCGGCAAAACTTTAATTATGTGTTTCGGGCTAATAACTCTGACAGTCGTCTGCTGCCCCAGGAGCCGTTAATTGTTTCGATTGCCGATTGGCAGGATAAACTGCGATTGAGCAGCGATTATGGCTGGGTGCTAGATGCCGAACGCAAGCCCGTCCGGTCTGAACAGTTTGAACAGCGAGATGAGTTTGCAAAGGAACTGCGATCGCACTTGCAGGATTGGCTAGGCGTGCAGTTTTGATTTCTGGTTCTTCCTCACTGAGTATTTGCCCATGACTGCGCCTCTTTTTCCTAGTGACAGCCTTTCTCCTAGCGACAGCCTGTTTCACCTCGATCGCCTGCGCGTTTCGTATCCTCATAGCGCGGGGTGGGCGGTTGATGACGTGTCGATGCGGCTGCAACCGGGGGAACGGATGGGGTTAGTGGGGGAATCGGGTTGTGGCAAATCCACGTTGGGGCGGGCGGCGATGCGGTTGCTGCCTGCTTCCGCTCAAATTGAGGGTCGGGTAAACTTTAAGGGCGAATCGGTCTTTGATTTTTCCGCAGAGGAACTGAGGCGATTTCGGGGCGAGGCGGTGGCGCTGATTTTTCAAGACCCGATGACTCGCCTTGACCCCTTGATGACCATTGGCGAACATTGTGTGGAAACCTTGCGGGCGCATCGGCAGTTATCCCGGCAATCGGCGAAAGACCAGGCGATCGCCACGTTAGAAGCTGTGAACATTCCCGCCAGTCGCTGGGCACAGTATCCTCATGAATTTAGCGGCGGCATGAGGCAGCGGGTGGCGATCGCCCTTGCCCTTTTGCTCGAACCTAAGCTCATTGTTGCCGATGAACCCACCACTAGCCTGGATGTCACGGTCTCTGCCCAAATTCTGCAAGAGCTAACTCGTCTGTGTCAGGAACGGCAAATGGGGCTAATGCTGATTTCTCACGATTTGGCGATGGTGGGAGAATATTGCGATCGCATTGCTGTCATGTATCAGGCAAAGTAGTGGAAACGGGAGGGGCGATCGAAGTGCTCACCCAGCCTCAGCACCCGTATACTCAGTCGCTTCTACAAGCCGCTCTCCACATCCAAGCCCCGCCTCCCTCGCTGCCCAACAGCCTGTTGACAAAGCCGCCCCTGCTGCGTCTACAACACCTGCAACAGCACTACATTCTTGAGGAAAACCTGTTCTCCCGCTTCTTCTCCAAACCCCAAGACAGAACGATTAAAGCCGTCGATGACCTAGATTTGGATCTGTATCCTGGCGAGATTCTGGGTTTAGTGGGGGAATCGGGCTGCGGGAAAAGCACCTTGTCTCGCACGATTCTGCAACTGATTCGCCCGACGGCAGGGAAAGTCGAATTTCTGGGACAAGAGTTAACCACACTGTCTCGGCAAGGGTTGCAGCAGCAGCGGCGACAGATGCAAATGGTCTTTCAAGATCCCCATGCCTGCCTGAATCCTCTAATGACGGTGGGAGAAAGCATTGCCGATCCTTTGCTGATCCATGGTTTGGCAACAGCGACAGCCGCTAAAGCCCAGACCTGTGCAATGCTAGCGCGGGTAGGCTTGACCCCACCCGCAGAGTTTTACGATCGCTATCCCAAAGATTTATCGGGGGGGCAGCAGCAGCGCGTGGCGATCGCCCGGGCTCTGATCACTCGCCCCAAACTTCTCATTTGCGATGAACCGGTCAGCATGTTAGATGCCAGCATTCAGGCGCAGGTGCTAGAGCTGATGCTAGAACTCAAGGAAGAATTTGATTTGACTTACTTGTTTATTACTCATGATCTTTGGGTGGCAAGGTTTTTGTGCGATCGCATCGCCGTGATGAATGCAGGCAAAATTGTCGAGCTAGGGAAAACCGAAACAATTTTTGCCCAGCCTCAGCATCCTTACACCCAAAGCCTGTTAAGAGCCGCGCCCCTTCTCTCCCGCTTATCTTCAACCAGCGGTTAATCTTTGACCGCCAAACTTATGTAGTATCCTGGATCGAAACGCCTCGATTTTATTTTCAATATTTCGCGGTTTTTCACCCTCCACGCCAACCCAGAGCCTGTCCATGTTTGGTCTAATTGGTCATCTTACAAGTTTGGAACACGCCCAATCGGTGGCACGCGAGTTAGGTTATCCCGAATATGCCGATCAGGGCTTAGATTTTTGGTGCAGTGCGCCACCGCAAATTGTCGATACGATTACCGTCACAAGCGCAACTGGGCAGCAAATCCAAGGACGCTATGTCGAATCTTGCTTTCTACCAGAGATGCTGGCTACTCGGCGAATTAAAGCCGCGACGCGCAAAATCATCAACGCGATGGCCCACGCCCAGAAGCACGGCAT
>JAAUPA010000090.1 GCA_012034615.1 Leptolyngbyaceae cyanobacterium CSU_1_4
CCCCCAAAAATGGGGGATTTAGGGGGCGAGAGAACGGTCAACTTAGATCAGTTCATACTTCGATTCAGCAACGCCATTTTTTCAATTAAGCTTCTCACAATGTACTCTCCTGTCTTTTTTCTAAAAACGTCGATCGTTAACGCTGTGTATTGCGCGGATCAAGCGCATCTCGTAACCCATCGCCCAACAAGTTAAACGCCAACACCGTCAGCACAATGACCAACGCAGGCGACCACACCAGCCAGGGCTGCAAGACCAAAATAGAAGCATTAATAGCCAGCGATAGCATATTTCCCCACGACGGATCAGGCTGCTGAATGCCCAGCCCAATGAAGCTTAGAACTGCCTCGGCAACGATAAAACTAGGAATGGCAAGGGTTGCTGAAATAATAATGTAGGTTGCAGTTTGGGGCAGAATATGGCGAGTGATAATATAGAGCGGCTGCGCGCCCATCACTTTGGCGGCTTGCACAAATTCTCGTTCTTTAATGGACAATACTTGCCCCCGAATGACGCGCGCCAAGCCTGCCCAACTTACGAACGATGTAATCAATACAATTAACATGAACCGCTCAGCACTGCTTAATCCTGGAGGCAACACTGCCGCCAAAGAAATGAGCAAATAGATACTGGGAATTGTTTGTAAGACTTCGGCAACTCGCATGAGCACTGCATCGACAAAGCCGCCAAAGTATCCCGAAATACCGCCAATCAACATTCCCAGCGGAAAGGCGATGAATGTGCCCAGTAAGCCGACGCTGAGGCTAATGCGTCCGCCGTAGATGAGACGACTAAATTGATCGCGGGCTTGTTCATCGGTTCCTAAGAGGTTAATTTTGCCCGACCCGATCGCCCCAAACAAATGTAAATTGCTTTTAAATCCTGGAAAAATATCAATAACTTCAATTTTGGGATCAGTTAAGGAGAACCGCGTGGGCAAGGGCAGCCGAAACTGAAGGAATTGATATTCCGAGCCTTGCACCAAGAAATGGAGGGGCGAAGGCTGGGTTCGATCGCGCTGTAAAAGGCGATCGCCCGTCTCTAAGCTGACTGCACCTTGCGTAGTGGGATAGACATGCGGTCCGATCAATTGTCCCTGCTCGGTTTGCCAAAAAATTTGCGTTGGTGGCAGTAAAGACCCATCTGCCTGCGCTGCGTAAGGATTATAAGGTGCAATAAACTCGGCAAAAATCACCAAGATATAGAACAATACCAGGAGCAGCCCACCATACCGCGCCAAAGAATTCCGCTTTAACTTTTGCCACCAATCCATGCCACTACTCCATCTCTGTAGCAATCATCATAAGATAGACTTCTGAGAAAATGCTGCTTTGGATGCTCTTATATGACGAACCAAACTCTTGGGTTACCTGATTCAATTTCCAATTATCTGCGATCGGTTTCCCTCCATGAGCCAGAAATCTTGATCCAGCTCCGCGACGAAACGGCCCAGCAGCCCATGAAACAAATGCAAATTGCGCCCGAACAAGGGCAGTTTATGGCGTTGTTGGTGCAGCTCATGGGCGCGAAGAAAACTTTGGAGGTGGGCGTTTTTACGGGATATAGTTCCCTAGCGATCGCCCTTGCCCTGCCTCCCGAGGGGCGCATGGTTGCCTGTGATATTAGCGAAGAATATACCGCGATCGCCCGTCGCTATTGGCAAGCCGCAGGGGTCGCCGAAAAGATCGATCTCCGCATTGCGCCCGCCCTAGAAACTTTAGACCATCTCCTCGAAACGGGGCACTTAGGAACATTTGACTTTGCGTTTATTGATGCCGATAAGAGCAATTACGAAGGCTACTACGAGCGATCGCTTCAACTCGTCCGCCCCGGCGGCTTAATGGCGATCGATAACGTTCTGTGGTCGGGGAAAGTGGCAGACTTAGAGGTGCAGGATAACCAAACCCAAAAAATTCGTGCGTTTAACCAAAAGCTGCATGGTGATCAGCGGGTCAAAATTAGCATGGTGCCGATCGCCGATGGTTTAACCTTGGCTCTAAAGCTCTGATTTTGAGTTCTGATAAGCCTTCCACCCCCGCCCAGGCTTCCCGCTCCGATTTCACCCCTCGCCGCAGTAGCACCACGCCATCTTGAAAACCAATCATGCCATAGCGCTGTCCATCAAACCGCTTTCGGACTAAGCGAGTGATGGCTTTTTCGTGGTCAGCCAAGGTTTGGCGATAGTCATCAAACGCAATTTGAGACTGCTGCATATACCACAAATCTGCGATCGCATATTCCACCCAAGCCGCCTGCTGTTCATCATTGCGAAACTGCACCCTAGGAAAGCGCAATGCCTGCCGCCGCCCTGACACATGAGCCACGATATGATCAGTCGCGGTGACACTGGCATGATCAGGAATTTTAGCCAAGAGCGATCGCACTGCATCAGCATGTTGCCATTGGCGCGGCAAAGAAAAGTAAACCCACGGCTGAACAGAATCAGGAATGACAAAAGACAAAGCCCGGTTCGGGTTTGCAGTCACCGTAAAGAACAAAGAAATAATGATGCAGCCCACCCAAATTTTTTGAAACCGAAACTTAAATAAATGCGGATGTTTCGCCCACCACAGAATCACCCCGTAGAACAGTCCAGGTATCCAAGTTTGAGCATAGCGGAGATGCAGCGAAAGCGCCGTTGGATCATTCTGAATAAGAGTTTTGAGAATGGGAAATCCTGCTAGTAACCAAGCATCGACAGAAATGATCGGAATAAAAGCAAGCGGAACCCATTGTCCTAATAAATAACGCACCGTAGTATCAGACGGCGTGAGCAGTTGCACCATCAGCCGTACCGGATTACTCAAAATCGCCCCCATCACATCCAGCGTTGAGGCGGGTTCTCCATCGACAAACTGACCAAACTGCTCAATCATAAATCGCCCCGAAAGGTCATTTGAAAACAGCGGCATAATCAAATTCGTCAACGCCAGCATATACCCCAAACTTAAGACACAAAAGCTTGCGCCAATCCGAGGAAACCGCCGACTTGCCAACCCATAAAACCCAATGCCAAACAGCACAACCCCGCTGTCTTCTCGGACTGCCAAAATAAAAATAGCCAGCACCCCAACCCACCACCAGCATCGTTTTTCTACTGCCAGAAATAGCCCAAAGGCATACAGTGGAATCTGGCAAATATCATGAAAGTTGGCAAGAGTAGGGCTGATGAGAGCGATCGCCCCG
This sequence comes from Leptolyngbyaceae cyanobacterium CSU_1_4, assembly GCA_012034615.1. Classification (GTDB taxonomy): domain Bacteria; phylum Cyanobacteriota; class Cyanobacteriia; order Elainellales; family Elainellaceae; genus Timaviella. The sequence goes on from JAAUPA010000090.1 coordinate 3,187, forward strand.
TAATAACTCAGCGTTATCATCATTGCCAACTGAGGCGGATGGTAATGTCGCGCCAACTGATACAGCACCAAACCCGCCGCCGTAATCAACGTGACTTGCAGCACCGACAAACCCGCCGCCGAAGGAAACGCAGCATACCACGGCAGCCACAGCAACAAAGCGGGCGTAAAGTGCTGCCCCAACCGACGGTAAAAAACCTCTGGCAAACCGCCCTGCATCACCGCCACTGCCTCGGTCGAAGAAAGGGAGCTTTCAAACCATTGTCCATGCAGGGTATTCCAAAAAACCTGATTAAAAATGCCCTGATCAAACGAAACAAAAGTTGGGAAAAAATTGTGATATCGGTGCAGAACTAGCCCGCTGCAAATGAGCCAAAATAAGGCTGCGACAACAATGACCCATCGCAATTGGGGATGTTTCTGTAGAACCTGCATGTGATCGCCCCTGTATATTCAGTGACCGCGTATTCGCTGACCGTGTATCCAGTGATCATCCTCTTATGGAATGGGCGATCGCTCAAGCAAAACCCCATATTTTCTGAACAGCCGCCTTTTCTGAACAGCCGCCTTTTCTGAACAGCCGCCCCACAAATTCTTTAAAAACCTCTTTAAATCCATTCATTTTTTGCGCCTGTATTCATAGCATGAACGCCCGAAAGAGTACCCCCAGGGGTATCCAAATCATCCGGAACCCGATCGCCCAAAAGCGTAGCTGTCCTCATCACGAACCCGCACCGCAACAACGTCATTTTCAGCCCCACAGGAGTTCCCATGTTCTTCTTTGAACCCAACGCGATCGCCTATAGCCCCATTAATGCGATCGGGCTTGCCCAAGCCGCCCGCCTTGCATACCTCAATCCCTTTGCCATTGCCAGCACCGTTCACACCTGGCAGTTTACCAACTTCCACTTTTTTGAACAGCGCGCCACCCAAGCCTTTATGATGAGCAATGATCAAGTCATTATTTTGGCATTCCGAGGCACCGAAGCCCGTTGTCTCAAAGATTGGATGACCGATGCAGACATTACCCTGATTAAAGCCTGTGGCGGTCGAGTCCATCGCGGATTTAGTTCAGGCTTAGAAGCCGTTTGGCAAGACATTCTCACCCAATTCCAGCGCCTCCGCACTCAAAATCAAACTCTTTTTATTACAGGACATAGCCTAGGAGCCGCCCTCGCCACCCTCGCCGCCGCCAAGTTCGCAGCCCTAGGTCAGGCAGTTCGAGGGCTATATACCTTTGGTTCTCCTCGGGTCGGCTGCCCAGAATTTGCCTCTGTTTTCAATCAAGCTTTTCAAAATCGCGCCTTTCGCTTCGTTAACCACAACGATGTCGTAACGCGCGTAGCACTCCGCAGCTTAGGCTATGACCATGTGGGCAAGTGCCTATATTTTGATGCAGAAGGCAGACTGCACGAAGAAATTGAGTTTTGGCGGCAGTTTTTAGATAGCGTCACAGGCGGCATGGCAGATTTTCTGAATGCTTGTGGAATCGTGAGCGATCACAATATGGCAGAATACGAGCGCAACCTGATTTTTAATAGGCAGGAAGCAAATTTTAGTACGCAGGAAATTAGTACGCAAGAAAGAAAAGGGACACGTGGCTTTACCAAGCCTCTTCAAGCAACTCTTGCGGTATCAGCACGCGCCGCCTAATCTTCCCGCCCTAACACTAGTTTTGGACGCTGTTGAAAGAAGAGCTTGATTCTGTCAAACTACCCATCTGAGGAAAACTAGGCAAATCCAACTCCGTCGCTTTCCGGTTCCGCACTGCTAGGCGATAGCTAACGCTTTGCAGTTCAGCATGAAGCCGACGGTTCTCTTGCTGCACCTGCGTCACCTTTTCTTTAACCGGAGTCAGCCGTTGCTCAAACTTCTCTTTATAAATGCGAGGCAGTTCTTGCACCACTTGCTCTAACATCCGAGAGCGATCGCTCAACTCCTGAGTCGATTGACGCAGTTGATAAATTTCGGTATCCCGGCTAGCAATTTGCTCTTGATAAAAAGCCACCTGCTGCTCAATGCCTTGAAGCTGTTCCCGCAACGCCAAAATCTCGCCCTCATACTGCTCAGGCGCTTCAGCACTATAGGTTTGATTCGTATTGGTTTTCACCAACCGAAATAGCTCTTGCGACAACTGTTGCACCAGTTGATCTCGCATTTGCAAATCGTCTTGTAGTCGGGCAATCTCTGCCTGAAGCTCAGAGAATGGGGAATCAGTTTGAATCACGATACTTCTGCTCCAATTAAATTTTCTTCCCAGCGACGAGGGGGCGAACCGCGACGAATCTCTCGCCAAATTGCTGTAGCCGCCAATGTACCATCTGCGGCAGCAATTGACACTTGATTAATCCCCTCTTTCAAATCTCCTAGCGCAAACACGCGAGGATGAGAAGTCCGGCACATTGAATCTGTAGGAAGACTACCCCCTTTCCATTCCAAATCCAGCCCTTGGAGATAGCCATTATGGTACTGCGAACCCATGGACACCAAACCCGTTTGTAGCTCGACTTGAGAACCATCGACTAATTCTACCCCTGTCATTTCGTGGTCATGCCCCAAAAATTGCCGAATCGGAGTTTCCACCAAGGGGTAACCATGATCTTGCAGCTTTTGACGCATCTCTGCCCCCACCTCACACAGCCCCTGGGTAAAAACGGTGATGTAAGGCGTGAACCAGTTTAGAACAAAGGCAGTATTGATAGCGCTCTCAGTATTGACAAATAACCCGCACCGCTTGTCTGCCATTTCGTAGCCATCGCAAATTAGGCATACATGGAGGTTGAACCCTGCGTAGTCAAACACATTTTGCATGTTCTCTAGCTGGGGCAAGTTATCGATTATTCCGCTGGCGGCAATCAGGTACTTAGAGCGAAAAACGGGATAACTGCTGTCGTTCTTGCCAATTTTGACTTTGACTGCAAAGGTTTCTCCGTCATCCTGAACATCTTCCACAAATCCCCGCAGGTAGTCGGCATCTAGCCCCAGCATGTGGTCTTGCCCGCGTTGTAGCAATTCTCTGCCGGGAGTATGGGGAGGAAAGCCGACAAAGTTGGTGACATCTTGCATCCAAAACGATCGCCCCTTCCCTTTCTCAATGACCAGGCAAGAGAGACGATAGCGCTGAAGGTAAATAGCGGCAGAAAGCCCGCCGACACCGCCGCCGACAATAATCACGTCGTAGAGCTGATTTAGGCGTTGATCCAGGGTCTTTTTAGAAAGTTTCATGGGGTTGACCTGAGGTGCCTCAAATTATAATGGTGGAACGATTTTAATCAATCTAAGTTTGAGATTTGTTGCTAGAGCGCACTCTCTAATATTGTGACATTTCGCCCGAAAGAGCGGCAGCAGGATCAAAAAAAGCAAAAAGGGCAAGCGATTCATCCACAATAATGGTCAGAATCGTTTGCCCCTGGGCTGCCTTTTAAGAAAAGACTGGACTCGCTAAAAAAGCTTGATCAAAGACTGTTTAAGCCTCAACCGCCACTTCTTCTTCAACGGCGATCGGTTCAGGCTTCGTGGTCAAGTAGCGAATCACTTCATCGCTGAGGCGCATCGATCGCTCTAACCCAGCGATCGCTGTTCCGGGCGCTTCGTAGTTCATTTGAATATAAACGCCTTCCCGGTGCTTGCCAATTTCATAAGCTAGGCGGCGCTTGCCGCGGTGCTGGGTTTCCACATTTTCGGCACCTTGTTCCTTTAAGAAATTTTGGTACTTGCCGATCGCCTGATCGGTTAATTCTTCGCCCAAATCTGGACGTAAGATATACATCGTTTCATACTGTTGCATGGTAGCTTTCTCCTTGTGGGCATAAGGCTTCCGGCAGAAAATTCATCTGCTCTGAGAAGCAAGGACTTACAATCATATATCAAATACAGTCAATTCACCTATGGCGCAACGCTACGTCCGAGTTCAAACCACGGTTGGCACCCTCTGCTACGGCGTACTTCAGCTCGATCGCCAAGTGCAAATCCTGGATGCACCGCCCTGGCTCAATGGTTTGCCCACCGAGGAAGTATTAGCAGCCCATGAGTATCTGTTGCTGGCTCCCTGTGCGCCGACGAAGATTATTGCGATCGGCAAAAACTACCTCAAGCACGCAGCCGAAATGGGGGGTGAAGTTCCCAAAGAACCCTTGCTGTTCATGAAGCCTGCAACGGCGGTCATTGCCCCGGGAACTGCCATCCAGTATCCACCGCAATCCCGTCGAGTCGATTATGAGGGCGAACTCGCACTAGTCATAGGCGATCGCTGCTCCAACTGCACCCCAGAGCAAGCCCGCACCAAAATTTGGGGTTACACCATTGCAATGATGTGACAGCACGGGATTTGCAAAAAGCGATGGGCAATGGACAAGGGCAAAAGGGTTTGATACCTTCTGCCCTTTAGGTCCTTGGATTGTCAGAGAACTGAGCAGTGCCGCCAAGCTGCAAACTTTCCTAAACGATGCTCCCCAGCCCGTACAGTCGGCATTAATTAATGAGATGGCGTTCTCCCCCGAAATTTTGGTCTCTTACATTAGCCAAGCCATGACCTTACTACCCGGAGACGTCGTGCTGACTGGAACACCCGAAGGCGTAGGCGCAGTGCAAGTAGGCGATCGCATTCGGATCGAAATTGAGGGAATCGGCTCCTTGGAAAATTCAGTCATTGCCAAGAAGCCTGTAGTCGTTGCAGCCGAGCCCTAGCGCACCTGCATATGAACCGCATCGGAAAGAGTCGGGATCTCGGCGTAGCGCCCCAGCACCGACTGAACAAGGGAGTAAATAATGGCGGCGATCGCTCCTAAAAACACCACATTATACAGCGTCTCAATAATCAATCCGCCACCCAAGCCCGGAGCCAGCACACTAAAGAGCAAACTACACAGCACCAAAATAATATCGATCAAAATGGCTTGCATAGCATTAAAACGAATGAAATGAGCAATATTCTCATTCCGAACCACGCCCATATAAAGCGCAAAGAAAACAATGAGTCCAGCAAAAGGAATCGCGCCATACAGACTAATAATCGGCATCAGCGGCACAAAGAAAATCCCTAAGATGGGAAACTGGCTCAAAAATGGACTCGCAAATGCCAAAGACTCAATCAGGGGCAAAAGATAGGGCAAACAAGCAAACGCCCGATCTTGAGGGGATGTAGAACCGCGCCAAGACATAATTTAAATCTCCAAGGTCAAAGGTCTGGATATTGCTCGCAATAAGCCTAGGATACCGCACCCCTCCAACCCTCGCCGGAAGCCTCTACTCAATATGAACAACCCGAAAGCCCATTTGACACTCAAACTGCTCAGGCAACCGCTCAGTAGCTTTGCCCAACGCCCGACCACACCGCAGCTTTCCCTGATTCCAGCGGGGCTGACCGCTCTGATCTGCCATTAAACAAGCCTGACAGACCTGGTGCGGAGAGAGGAGTTGGTCTTCCATCACGATCACTAACATGTGATACCTCTGGCTTTCGCCGATCCCATTGAGCCTATTTTATGTCAGGGTTTAGGGATATTGGGCTGATTGACTTATAGCTTAATTGCCTTACAGCTTATTAGATGCAGTCAACCGGAGAAGTATCAGATGATTCACTCTGGCTTAAATAGCAACGGCGAACACCCAATCTGAGTACGCTGGGTCACGATTCTCGGTAATGGCAGAAAGTTTTTCCCTCAGTTGATGGGTGATGGGTCGGTTCGGAGAAAGTTGATAATTCTCGATTTGTCTGACTGGAGTAATTTTTGCCGCGGTGCCGCTCAAAAATACCTCGTCGGCAATTAGCAATTCTGTTTTATCAACCGGACGTTCGATGACCGGAATCCCTAAATTACGGGCAAGGGTTAAAATGCTGTCTCGGGTAATTCCTTCTAAAATGTCTTGCTCAAATCCTGGCGTAATTAATTTGCCTTGCCGCACGATGAAAATATTCATTCCCGAAGCTTCACTCACTTTGCCCTGCGAGTTCATTAAAATAGCTTCGTCAAACCCCGACTGAACTGCCTCGGTTTTTGCGAGAGAAGAAGTAATGTAAGCACCGCTAATTTTGCCCCGAAGCGGCAGGCTGCGGTCTTCTTGGCGATACCAGGAGCTCAGTCGGCAACTGACCCCCTCAGGGGAGAGGTAATCGCCTAGCTCTAAGCCATACACAAAGAAGTTGTGTTCAATGTTGTGGAGACGGGGGGCGATCCCTAGATCGGAGGTGTAAACGAAAGGACGGATGTAGAAGGAAGTGGTGGGCTGGTTTTTTTGAACAAAGTCAACGATGACAGACTGAATTTTACTGGCGGGTAAGTCGTAGTTGAGGAAACGGGCGCTGGTGCTCAGACGATCGCAATGGCGATCCAATCGAAACAACAGAACCTGATGAGGATTTTGTGGATCAGGAATTCCTCTTAACCCTCCAAACGCCCCAGTACCATAGTGTAAAGCATGGGTGGCGATCGAAAGCTTAGCCTCCTCAAAAGGGATAAACTGATTTTCAAAATAGGCGATCGGCAAAAATTATGCATAGCTGTTCCCCAGCAACGTTCCTGTAAGAACGCCATTATCACACACTTCCCCTAGCCTCCATCCACCTTCATCGCTTTTGAAACTATCCGTCCTAGCCCAACTTGCCCTCCGCCCTCTGCCCTCCTGCCTTCCTCCTCTGCTGCCTTCCGGTTTCCCTGTTATTCCTGCCCCACGTTTCGGGTATCTTGACTACGTGCGACAACTAGCAGGATAGACAATGGGAAGCAATCCATTTGAAGCAAACGCTCAGGCAAGTCGAGCCAAGCATGACTGAAGCAGATGAAAGCAAACTCAAACTTATGGTTGTAGACGATGAAGCAGATAACCTAGAACTGCTCCAGCGCACCTTTCGACGAGACTTCAAAGTGTTCTTGGCAGAAAGCGGTTTCAAAGCCCTGCAAATCTTAGAACAAGAGGGAGAAATGGCGATAATTATCTCCGATCAACGAATGCCGAAAATGAACGGCACCGATTTCCTGAGCCGGACTGTCGATCGCTTCCCCGACACCATGCGGATTCTGCTAACGGGCTATACCGATGTTGAAGACTTGGTTGGAGCCATTAACGCAGGCAAAGTGTTCAAATACATCATGAAACCCTGGAACCCAGATGATCTGGCGATCGTCGTCCAGCAAGCCGCAGAAACCTACCGAGTCCTCAAACAACGCACCAACGAACTCCACCGAGCCCTGCGCCGAGAATCCCTGTTCAACGCAGTCACCACTGCCATCCGAGAATCCCTCGACTATCGCAGTATGCTTCAGACCGTCGTTGAAACCATTGGTCACACCTTCGCAACCGACACCTGCATGTTGCGCCCCGTTCAAAGCAACACCGCTTTTTCCTCCCAGTTTTCCTCCCAGGTTTTCTCCTATCCCCCACCTTCAAAGCAAAATAACACCGGTTCACCCCACGTCCCCTACCTCAACCTCGCAAAATTGGAATGGGTTCTGGAAACCCGCCAAATTCAGCGAATTCAAAGCAAAGAAAACGATACCTTTTATACCTATCTTGCCGTGCCTCTCTCCTACCAACAGGAGGCTCTAGCCGTACTAGTGCTATACAAAGAAAGTCCCTCAGAACCCTGGGTTGAAGAAGAAGTTCAATTAATTGCAGGGGTTGCCGAGCAAGCATCCTTAGCCATTTCCCAAGCCAAGCTCTACCAGCGCATTCAAGAACAAACCGAGCAGATGCGAGCCGAGCTAGCAGTCGCCCACCAAATTCAAACCAACTTACTGCGTCAAAGTTGGCCCCAACTCGATACCGTCAAAATCCAGGCGTACTGCTATCCAGCCCGAGAAGTCGGCGGAGACTTCTTTGAAGTCTATGTTCACCCACAAGGAGACGTTTGGGTCGCAGTAGGCGATGTTTCGGGGAAAGGTGTGCCAGCCGCTCTCTTTATGGCCAGTGCAATTTCGTTACTGAGGCGAGAGCTTTCCCAAGAAGTTCCACCCGAACCCAATATCGTGATGCGCAACATGAACGCCAATCTATCAGAAGACCTAGTGGGCAGCAATTGTTTCATCACAATGGTATTGGCGCGATACAACCCAACTAGCCGCGAATTGGTTTATGCCAACGCAGGACATATTTATCCGCTGGTCTGGTCGCCTCAACAGCTACTAGAGCAATCTCCGGGCGAAAATCCGCTTGAACCGACTTACCTCCACATCAGAGGGGTGCCCCTAGGAATTTTGCCCAACTGGCAAGCTTCAGCGGGAAGGAGCACACTAAACTCTGGAGAAATCCTACTTTTAACCAGCGATGGTATCACCGAAGCCACGATTTCTGAATCTGCGGACGAAGCGCCCTCTAGTACAGCAATGCTGCAACAATCGGGGCTTTGGAAACTATTGACGCAGGAAAAAGGTCGATTGGACTTGAGTGCTTTACTGGCTCATATTCAAAACCACAGTCAGGTTCAAGAAGATGATCAAACGATTCTTTCTTTGGAGGTTCTGTAGCCCATGAAAACTGAACTCCACGTTCCGAGTGATTTAAAGTTTTTGAAGGTGGTTGAAGATTGGCTGCTAGGATCACTCGAAATTGAACTTGAAGACCAAGTAGACTGGGCAAGACAATCGAATCGGCTACGGTTGGTTTTGGTGGAAGCTTACTCTAATGTGGTTCGGCACGCCCATCGGGAGCAACCCGACTTATCTGTTCTAGTGCGTTTAGAACTGAAAGACAGAGAAATGAACCTGGAAATTTGGGATCACGGTAAAGGCTACGATTTATCAACCTATTTGGCTCCTGAGCCTGAGGCGCAGCAAGAGGGAGGATATGGTTGGCTGATTTTGAATCGGCTAATGGATCGAGTAGAGTACCGACTTCAGGTCAATGGTCGCAACTGCTTGGTATTGCAAACCACCTTGCCTCATAAAGAGTTAGTGAGCTAAGGTGCTTTCCTGGGCTTTGGCAAAGGTGGAGCTTAAGATTCGATATCGGCGGGTCTGGTTTGACAAGATTTTAGTTGTATGGCTGTAAGCACATTGATTAGGACAAATTAGCCGCTGTGATGAACAAGAGCCTTAAGCCCTTGTCTTAATCAAGCTGACTATAGCTTCAGTCGTGAATTTAATTAAACAATAAGGAGAACATGGTTTCCCACATTCTCCTTTCGTTCGTCATTTAGCCTTTCACTCATTCTTCATCAATCAGAGTTAGATTCTGGTTGATGCTTCCAGATGCGTTCTGCGTCAGGACAATCTTCAGAAACTAGAGGCTCAACATTGCCTCGGGGAACGGCTGCTAGCTTTTGCATGACCGAGCCAATGCTTTCTAGACGAATCATTTCTTCCCAAGAGCAAACTTCGTCTTCTTCCTCCGTTTCGTAGCGAACTGTCACTAGATCACCTTCAATGTCTAAAATGCGGGCACGCTCTAGCCATCGTTGTTGATCCCGCAGAAAGATCCAAACCTCGCGACCGTCACAATGGATCTGATAGATCTTGCGGTGTAGCATGTACTGCCTCTCCTGAGAAAACAATTCTAGAAATCTTTAACGACCTGAATAACTGAGTACAGCCTTCTGCTTAAATATCTTTCCTCCAGCCCTCAACGAAACTCGGCTAGAATAACGAGGTATCGGCATTGTAGGAAAAGAGGGACACTTATCTTCAAAGGTCTTCTAGAGTTACAGTTAGCCGTTGGTTTTGTCATTTAGTTCAGTTCAGAAACTTTGGGGAACGCTGCTCAGAGGTGGGATTGAGATTGAGATAACCTATACTCTGACGTATTCCTATTGTGCATGGAAAGAACACAGATGTCATGAACAGTCTCCACGGGGGTAAGTATTCCTCATTTTTTGGCAGATTGGGTCTGCTGATATTATTTGGAATACTCAATTGTACCTACTATTCTAGCCCTGACCTATGAAGTTTGGGGATCGGTTGGTAGGAACCCTGTACTGCGAGGAGCTAAAAAACAATGCTGCTGCATTTGAGCACTTGGTTAGAGGTGGAAGATTATTTAACTCGTTCTCAGGGAATAATTGTGCCGATCGGCTCGACGGAGCAGCATGGACCAACCGGACTGATTGGCACTGATGCAATTTGTGCAGAAGCGATCGCCCATGCTGTTGGAGAAGCTACCCATGCCTTGGTTTGTCCTACTCTCAACGTCGGTATGGCAATGCATCATACTGCTTTTCCAGGCAGCATCAGCCTACGACCTAGCACCCTGATTTTAGTGATCCGCGATTATTTGACTAGTCTGGTGCGGGCAGGCTTCACAAAGTTCTTTTTTATTAACGGTCATGGCGGCAATATTGCAACGTTGAAGGCGGCTTTTTCTGAAAGCTACGGAACTCTTGCTGATTTAAATTTGCCCAATGCCGATCGCGTGGAATGTCGGCTGGCTAACTGGTTTACCTGCGGGTCAGTTTACAAACTTGCCAGAGAGCTTTATGGCGATCAAGAAGGCTCTCATGCCACTCCTAGCGAAGTGGCGCTGACTCAATATCTCTATCCAGACTTTATTAAGCAAGCTCCGCTGTCTCCAGATGTGGCTCGCGGATATCCGATTTATGGAGCTAACAATTTCCGCGATCGCTACCCCGATGGACGGATGGGATCGAATCCTGCCTTGGCAACCCCAGCCCACGGTCAACGATTTTACGATTGGCGGTGAAGGAGTTGAGCCAAGGATACTTGGAGTTTTTAGGGCAGATTTAGATTGGCAGATTTAGATTGGCAGATTTAGATTGGCAGATTTAGATTGGCAGATTTAGATTGGCAGATTTAGATTGGCAGGCAGCTTTGATCTAGTTCTCTTCTCTAGGTCGGGGCTTGGCGTGAAAAGCTCGCCAGGTGATGGTAATGAGCGTTACTAAAGTGAGGGGAAGAACAAAGTACAGCATGACTTGGCTATATAACGGTAGGCTGTCGTGTTGGGTAGACGAGAGGATGAGGTAAAGGGTGTAGGCAATGTAGTAGAAAATAAAGAGTACTCCTTCGCGGCGAGAAATGAGATTGCCTGTGAAGAAAATGGGTAGACAGGCGATCGCCACCGCAGTCATAACGGGCAAATCAAACCGTAAAACAGAGGCTGAAACGGGCAACCCACTGGGCGCAGCCAAGCCAGACAAACCTAGAACCGCCAAAATATTAAAAATATTGCTGCCCACAACGTTTCCTACCGCAATGTCCCGTTCGCCTCGAATGCTGGCAACGACAGAGGTGGCGAGTTCGGGAAGAGATGTACCAGCCGCAACGATGGTTAAGCCAATGACCACTTCGCTAATGCCAAAAGATCGAGCAATGGCGATCGCCCCATCGACCAACCACCGCGAACCAACCACCAACAGCGCTAGACCTCCGGCAATATAAAGCAAACTGCTAACGAGGCTTTTAAGCGACTTCTTTTTAGAACCTGCTCCAAATTTGGCGTATTCTTCCTGCACTTCAATATTTTGTTCTTGGGAACTTTGAAAGATTAAGAACAGTGTGTAGCTAATTGCCCCAGCAAACAGAACCGCCCCTTCCACTCGGCTAATCAGCCCATCGCGCGCAAACAGCCAGCCCAGAACTGACACCATGATCATGATAGGCACGTCTAGCCGAATGAGTTGCTGCGCGACCACCAAGGGAACAACTAGAGCAGAGATTCCTAAAATAAATAGGACGTTGAAAATGTTGCTGCCGACCACGTTGCCCACAGCAATATCGGGTTGTCCAGCCAGACTAGACATGACGCTGACCGCCATTTCAGGGGCACTGGTGCCATACGCCACGATGGTTAAGCCAATGATGAGCGGCGAAAGCCCCACCATGACCGCTAAACGGGATGCACCTTTGACTAGGGCTTCTGCGCCTGCGACTAGCAACACCAGTCCGGCGATGAGAAAAAGAATCGTCACAATGCTCATAGGGTTCTCTTAGTTTCAGTTAAATCCTAGGGTGGATTGGCAAGATTATAATTATGCTGCCTGCGATCGCCTCAGATCTAGATAATTCGTTCAAAAAATTTTCGTGGCGCAGCTTAAAGATAAGTGAGATGCCTCGGTGGATCGTCTTTAAACTAGACTGTTAGATCGATGTCTGCAAAAGGAAGCCCCATCATGCGCCTGTCTCAAATGCTGTTTGTTACGTTACGAGAAGATCCGGCAGAGGCAGAAATTCCTAGCCATAAGCTGTTGCTGCGGGCAGGATTTATTCGGCGGGTGGGCAGTGGGCTGTACGCTTATATGCCCTTAATGTGGCGGGTGTTACAAAAAGTTTCGCAAATTGTCCGAGAAGAAATGAACGCTGCTGGAGCGCAAGAATGCTTATTGCCTCAGTTGCAGCCTGCTGATTTGTGGCGAGAGTCGGGACGGTGGGACACTTATACCCAAGCTGAAGGGATTATGTTTGCCCTCACCGATCGCCAAAATCGGGAAGTGGGTTTAGGACCTACCCATGAAGAAGTGATTACGGCGATCGCCCGTGACATGATTCGCACTTATCGCCAGTTGCCCCAAATCTTTATCAAATCCAAACCAAGTTCCGCGACGAAATTCGTCCTCGTTTTGGCTTAATGCGCGGTCGAGAATTCATCATGAAAGATGCGTACTCGTTCGATGCTGATGAAGCTGGCATGAAAGTCACGTATCAAAAAATGCACGATGCGTATCACAAAATTTTGCAGCGATCGGGCTTGGCATTTCGGGCAGTTGATGCCGATTCTGGGGCGATCGGCGGTTCTGGCTCCCAAGAATTTATGGTGTTGGCAGAGGCAGGTGAAGACGAAGTGCTTTACACCGAAGACGGTGAATATGCGGCAAATGTGGAAAAGGCGGTGTCGCTGCCGCCCGATGCGATCGCTTCTACCCGCGCTTACAAAAAACTAGAAACACCTGGAACTGCAACGATCGCCACGCTTTGCGATTTCCTCAAATGTTCGCCCACGCAAATTGTCAAAAACGTCCTTTACCAAGTGGTTTACGACAATGGCACCACAGTTTTAGTGCTGGTCAACATCCGGGGCGATCAAGATGTCAATGAGGTGAAGTTGCAGAATGAGTTGGGCAAACTGGCAAAGCAATATGGCGGCAAAGGGGTGATTGGGCTGGATGTGCCAGATGCTGAGGCTCAACAAAAATGGGCAACAAAAGCGCTGCCCTTAGGCTACATTGCTCCAGATTTGGGCGACGACTATATTCAATCGGTGAAAAATATTGCACCTAAGTTTTTGCGCATAGCCGATCGCACGGTAGTAGATCTCAAGAACTTTGTAACGGGTTCTAATGAAGCGGATCATCACGTGGTTGGGGCGAATTGGGGAACTGAGTTTGAGTTGCCGAAAATAGTGGATGTCAGAAAGGCGATCGCGGGCGATCGGGCGCTTCACAACCCCAGCCAAACTCTCCAAACCGCCAGAGGCATTGAGATTGGGCACATTTTCCAACTGGGCACCAAATATTCGCAATCCATGGGCGCAACCTACACCAACGAACAAGGCGAAGAGATTCCTCTAGTCATGGGCTGCTACGGAATTGGCGTTTCTCGTTTGGCACAATCCGCCGTAGAACAGTCTTACGACAAAGATGGCATTATTTGGCCTGTGGCGATCGCCCCTTATCATACGATCGTGGTTATCCCCAATGTCACCGATGCTGATCAAGTTGCCGCCGCCGAAAAGCTTTACACCGAACTGAATCAGGCGGGGATTGAAACCTTGCTAGATGATCGGAACGAGCGGGCGGGCGTGAAGTTTAAGGATGCCGA
>JAAUPA010000091.1 GCA_012034615.1 Leptolyngbyaceae cyanobacterium CSU_1_4
AATTTCATCTATTCTTATTCTTTCGTTCGGTGTGGGCAGGCATTTGTCCAAGGTCAAACATAAGAATGCATGTTACAAGGTTTTTCTCTAGCAAATAGATCAGCCCTGCCCCATTTTGGGGGATTTAGGGGGCTTTCATACTTGCATTCAGCAACGCCTAAATTTTTATCTAGATTGTTAGAGCGTGATCCTAAGTTCCAGGCAAGTTCCGCAAACGATCGCCCATATAAGCCCGATCGCCCAACGATTTCAGCATCGGACCATATTGGGTAAATTTGACCGTGCTGATCGAAGCCGCAGGCATATCCAGGCGATCGCGGTAACGTCCTAAATCAATTCCTAGCAAACTGCACAACATAATCCGAATTGTTGCCTTGTGCGAGACGATCAGCACATTGCCTTCCGTATATTTACTCTCAACTTCTGCAATCACCAACGAAGCGCGACTCGCAATTTCAACAGCGGTTTCGCCACCCGGCGGTGAATTCCAAGCCGGTTCCGTCATCCAGCGCATGTAGGTATCACCATCGTGTTGCTTCACGTCCTCATTTGTTTTTCCTTCCCATTCCCCATAGGCAATCTCTTTTAGTCCATCTCGCAGTTGCATCTCTATTCCTAGCGCGTCACAAAGCGGCTGAGCCGTGGCGATCGTTCGCTTCATGGGGCTGGCGTACACATCCGTCCAAGGCAGCGTGTGATAGGCATCTGCAAACGCTTGTGCCATCTGAAGTCCTGCATCTGTTAATTCAGGATCGAGAGCGCCACAATATCCTCCGGTACGGCTATAGGTTGTTTCCCCGTGCCGTAGAAAATACAGAGTTAGGCTCATGGTTGATTTCATCTGAGAGGACGTGGCTATTATCGCTGTTAAATGGATTGCTGACAATCTTTTAAAAGACAAGTTGCGCAGCCGCCTTAACCTGGTCTAAAGGTAGTAGCGTTTGGGGCAATGCTGTTAGTTGCACCATCGTTTGTGCCTTAAAGAGAGAGCTTAAATCTTCTTGTCCAAGCTCAAAGCGGTTATGCACCAAATAACGCTGGCTTACGCCCATTTCTGTCAAAGTTTGGTTTAATCTTTCAGCTTCAGCAACAATTGCCGATTGAGCTTGAAGAACGCCGATGAATTCAGTGTGCTGAGCATCTTTTAATTTCTTTTGAGCTTGCATTACCTGTTGCCGCAACGATCGCAGTCTTCCCATCAATTCCGTCCGTCCCACCACATCTTGATATTTGATCCACAGCTTAAAAATCCAAGCCAGCCACCCACCCAGGGCGATCGGCATTTCTAAAAACCGCAGCAAGTGACCCGTCGGAGCCGTATCTAAAATAATTAGATCTTGCTCGCCTTTTTCCAACAAGTTCATCACGGTAATTAACGACAACATTTCATCAATTCCTGGCAATGCCTGCGCTACAATTTGTCGCCATGCCTGGGGAGTATAGGCAATTTGCATCGAGTCATCATCCGATTGTCCGCTCATCATCTCCGCCAACTCCCACAAATAATCTTCGCGGAACTGCTCTAAAACTTGCTTTGCATTGATTTCTTGAGCGCTGAGATTAGCAGTAATTTGAGTCGGTTCATGTCCTAACTGAATGGATAAAACGTCGCCTAATGAATGCGCCGGATCAATGGAAATAACGCGAATTTTACGATCGGATGACGCTCTGCCATGCCCCAGGCGATCGCCCCTGCAACGGTAGTTTTACCCACGCCGCCCTTACCGCCCACTAAAATCAATCGCCGCTGATCGGCAATAAAGTCTTGAAAGTTGGGAGAAAATTTGGTGAAGTTCACAGGTTGAGAAATAGGAGCGATCGCCAGAGACGCAAGGGGTTTGAGTTGGGCAAAAAGCGCATCTAACGCCAATGAGCCAATGGGTTCTTTGATTTGTTGAGGTAAACCAAAAGCTTGAGGAACAGAGAGCGCGGAGAACTTTTCTAAAATTTCTGTCGGTTCAGTAAGCCGATTAACAATGATGCCGCCCACTGGAATTTTGAGTTCCTTAAGAGATTCGATAAAGCGGCGGCTTTCGAGATAGCTCATGGGTTCAGCGATCGCCACTACCCAACACGCGGCTCGTTCTGCATTTTGCAATAATGCCCGTCCTGCCGCCAAATCTGCCTTCATCTCCAACAAAAAAGTATCAGCTTCATCGGCTTGATACGTTCCACCAAAAGTTTGACTCATGATTCGATGCTTTTCTTGAAACAGATCTAATGCGTTCAAGAAACTATCCAAAAAGTCCATTAATCCAAACAAATTTAGCGTGTGCCCACTCGGAGCCATATCGACCACAACGCGATCGACTTCCCGTTCTCGCAAAATGCGCTGGATTTCTAAAATTCCCATCAATTCATCCAGCCCAGGCCAGCTCAAATCCCAAATGGGGCTAAGATCTTCGCCTTGCACAAAACTGCCCCGCTCCACCAAAAGCTCTAGCACCTTGCCGTAGCGAATCTTAAATTCTTCCAACAATCTTTGAGAATCTAGCGCCCGAACCTGCAAATTCGGCAATGCCATCAGACGCGGCGTATCCTCCACTACCATTTGCAACACATCGCCCAAAGAATGCGCCGGATCAGTAGACATCAGCAAAATCTGTTCATCGGGGAACTTCTGCGCCCAGTGCCGCGCAAATCCACAGGAACACGTTGTTTTACCCACGCCCCCTTTACCGCTAAACATCATTAGTTGTAAATCAATCAGTGGTAACTCAGTTAATTGCAGATCATCAAACTGGTTCATATTAAATCCCACGGAAACCCTTTGCTCGTTAGGATGCCCACCAAATCGGGATGACTATAAGGTGTTGGGCGAGGTAGAACACATGAGCGACATATTTAAAGGATTTGAGCAGCTTTTAGAGATTGCAAAAGCCTTAGAAGAAAAAATGGAGAAGGGAGAATTGAAAGCCGATGTGCAAATTAATTCTCGTCGTTTGAGCAGTATTCCTCGCTCTGGCGGAATGCCTTCAGGCATGGGCAACGAGCCGTGTTCGTCCTCATCCTCCTGCTTCCACCTCATCCCATGATGACGTTATCATCACGCCGCCACCTGCCAATCCAACTGTTCAAGATGCTGCTCAGGACACCGCTCCATCTGTCTTTCTTAAGGATGTAGGCGGATTATCTGAAGTGCTTAAAGAACTTCGAGAAGTGATCGAAATTCCGCTGAAGCGTCCAGAGTTATTAACCCAATTTGGGCTAGAAGCACCCTGCGGCGTTTTGTTGGTTGGACCACCAGGAACGGGCAAAACGTTAACCGCGCGATCGCTTGCCGAAGAATTGGGCGTTAATTACATCGCCATTGTTGGCCCTGAAGTCATGGGCAAATATTACGGTGAAGCCGAAACTCGCCTCCGCAGTATTTTTGAGAAAGCAGCTAAGGCGGCTCCCTGCATCATCTTTATCGACGAAATTGATAGCCTAGCGCCCGATCGCTCTAAAGTGGAGGGTGAGGTTGAAAAGCGCCTGGTAGCACAGCTTCTAGGGCTGATGGATGGGTTCGCCAAAACCCACGGCGTAATTGTCCTTGCCGCCACCAATCGCCCCGATCACCTCGATCCTGCTCTCCGCCGCCCTGGTCGGTTTGATCGAGAAGTACAGTTCCGCGTCCCCGATCGCCACGGACGATTAGAGATTCTCCAGATTCTTTCTCGCGCCATGCCCTTGGATGAATCGGTAGAATTAGGCGCGATCGCTGATCTGGCAGTCGGACTCGTGGGCGCTGACCTCAAAGCCATCTGTCAAAAAGCAGCCTACTCAGCTCTTCGCCGCCAAGTTCCCGACTGGCGCGCTGTTGCTCAGATACCGCAAGGGTCGCCCATTCCAACAAACATGACGCTAACTCAGGCAGATTTATTGCAAGCCGTTAAAGACGTAAAACCTTCAGTGTTGCGATCGGTTGAATAGAATCACCGAAGTGACTTGGGAGGAAATTGGCGGATTGGAAACGATTAAGCAAACCCTGCAAGAATCTGTCGAAGGTGCATTGCTCTATCCCGAACTCTACCAACAAACGGGAGCCAAAGCACCGCGCGGTATTCTGCTTTGGGGTCCTCCGGGCACAGGCAAAACGCTGCTAGCAAAAGCCGTTGCATCTCAGGCACGGGCTAACTTCATTGCAGTCAATGGTCCTGAATTAATGAGTCGTTGGGTGGGTGCTGCTGAACAGGCAGTGCGAGAATTATTTACCAAAGCCAGACAAGCGGCTCCTTGCGTGGTGTTTATCGATGAAATTGATACGTTGGCTCCGGCACGGGGTAGCGCTCAAGGAGATTCGGGAGTGAGCGATCGCGTGGTGGGACAACTACTCACCGAACTGGATGGGCTGCAAGGCTGCACCAATGTCCTTCTGGTGGGAGCCACCAATCGCCCCAATGCTCTCGATCCAGCCTTGCTTCGAGCCGGACGGTTAGACCTACAGCTTAAAGTCGATTTACCAGATGTCAACAGCCGCCTTTCGATCTTGCAGGTTCATAACCAAGGTCGCCCGATCGCCCAAGTTAATTTGGCAGAATGGGCAGAGCAAACTGAGGGCTGGAATGGGGCAGATTTAGCACTTTTGAGCAATCAAGCCGCATTAGAATCTATTCGTCGTTATCGTGCCCAAGAACAAACTGATCCTAAGCTAATTCAAATCACAGGTAATGATTTTGAGATGGCTTTTCAATTGCTTTCTGAACAGAAAACAAAACAGTAGAAATAGAAATAAGAACTTTTCTATCACAGGTAACGTCGAAGTTGCTGCGCTAAGTTTTGAACATGAGGCTGCTTCAACAAGGAGAGATGATTACCGGGCACCGGATGCAGTTGGATATCGCTTGCCAAGGTATTCCAACCTAGCGTTGGGTCTTGTCCAGTCAGCTCAGGTGCTTCGGTCGCCTTGAACAGCGTGACGCGATTAGGGTAATTCTGCGGGACATAGCGGTAAGCAGCTTGACTGTTGGCGTACACAATTTGCAGCAGGGGCGCGATCGCCGATTCATCCAATAGCTGCAAGCGGGACTCTTCAGGAAGTTGCCGCACGATCGCCGACCACTGCCAGCGAGACAGCCAAGGTTTCCACGCGCGAACTCGATCTGTGGCGATCGCCCATAGTCCAGCAGAAACGGCAGCGTAGACCAAAGGGCAGTTCCTAGAAGATACTTCACAGCTTGATAAAAAGACGGTTGGCGGTTGGTGGGAGCTGGAGTATCAAGAATTGCCAGGAGTGCAATTTCCTGTCCTGCCTGAGTCAGTTGTTGTGCCATCTCGAAGGCAACCAATCCACCAAACGACCAGCCGCCTAGGAAATAGGGTCCTTGGGGCTGGAGGGTTTGAATTGCCCGAATATAGTAAGCGGCGATCGCTTCAATTCGGTTTAAAGGCGTAGATTTTCCATCTAATCCTAAAGGTTGGAGTCCATAGAAGCTGCGATCGCTGCCCAAATGATGCGCTAATTCTAAGTAAGGAAACACAACGCCAAACATGGGGTGGACACAGAAGAAAGGCTGCTTCTTTCCACCTAAAGTTAAGGGAACTAAAGGCGACTTAGATTCTGCGCTCCATTCCTTAGAAGCAGTAATTTGATCGTTAGCAGGTGCTTCTGAAGTAGATAGATGGTGAGAAACCTGAGAATTATCGTTGAGTAATGTCGATCGCTTACGACGGTAAATAGAACGATCGAGCTGCACCAGAGGGGGCGCTTGTAACGTTAAGGGGATGTCGCGCAGAGTTTCCAAAATAGGTGCTAATTGGGCGATCGTAGGAGCTTCAAACACATTCTTCAAGGGTAGCTCTATCCCAAAAATATCTCGTATACGGGAGGTCATTTGTGTGGCGAGTAAGGAATGTCCACCCAGCTCAAAAAAGTTGTCATCTGTATTAACTTGTTTGAGTCGCAAGAGTTCTTTCCAAATATCAACCAGCGTTAGTTCTGTTGGCGTTAAAGATGCGATCGCTGTACTCGATGAGTGAGTTAAGTCTTTCGTAAATGCTTCATTAAACGCTGGCAGGGCGCGGCGATCGACCTTGCCGTTGGCGGTTAGAGGAAGTTTTTCTAACGGCACAAAAGCCATAGGTATCATATAGTCAGGCAAGGTTTGTCGGAGATATTGGCGCAGTGAAGGAATAAGTTGATGAGCAAATTGAGACAGCAACGGCTCATTGGTATAATGGCTTCCAGGCAAACAGAACTGCTGAGCAATAGGCTGCTGAACAATAGGCTGCTGAACAATTGACAAAGCAACAGATGCATCAACGCCATGTCGAATCAACAGCACATCATAGTCACCTGTGTGGGTTTGAGATGACCAAGTAATTTCTACGCTGTAGGGCAGCACTGTTTCTAGATCCCACCAATCTTGAGGAGCGATCGCCATCTCAGCATCATTATCAGCATCATTTTCTAATCTATCTCGCATCCGCCCCACGGTTTTTGGAGCCTCGCCATTAAATACCCAATTCGCAGCTTTTCCAGCATCATTCACTCGATCGTTCACAACACCTGTAATCATAAGTATTTCTGGCTCAGTGGAGAGCAGACTCTTTTTAACTGCTTCGACTGTAATTGGATTGAGTTTCCAGCTATGTTTTTGAATTGAATGAGATTGATGTGATTCAGGTTGATTAGCACTTGTCGGCTTACCTTCTACGTGCAGCAAAACGTTGTAGCGGAACTGTGTCATTTCATTTTGGCTACGACCGCGTGAAAGGCGGATCTGCACCTGCCGAATTTGGGGAAATTTGTGGCGCAAAGCATGAAAAAAATCTGGAGCGATCGCCAGTTCCGATTCTTCAAACTGCGATCTTTCTATCTGTTGCCGCAGTTGAGTTCGTTCAACACTAGCATCTGATTGGCAGAATTTTACCCAAGTATGGAACGCCGTTAGCAACGGTAAACTTCGCACATCGCCGATAAATAAAATACCACCGGGAGCCACAGTCTGCATCGCTCCTTCAAGCACCTGTATCAAGTAATCTTGACTTGGAAAATACTGCACGATCGAATTCAAAATTACCACATCAAACGCTGCGGCATAACGATCTTCTGAAACCGTATCCTCAGAAACTATTCCCCTAAAATCAGTCGCCATCCGGTGCAACAGTTTAACTTGAGGGAGATTAAGCGACTCTAACTGATGTTGAATAGCCTCTAGAGAAACTGCGGAAAAATCTGTGCCCCAATATTCCTGACAGTGAGGTGCAATTTGAAATAGCAGCAATCCGGAGCCGCAGCCAATTTCTAGCACCCGTTTAGGTTTAAGAGCCAGAATTTGCTGAACCCGATCGCCCACCCACTCTTGCATTTGCTTAAGAGGAATCGGTTCGCCTGTATAGCTGCTGTTCCAGCCTGTGAGGTTGAATTGGGGATTAGGAATAAGGGTTTGATAGGTTTGGTTATAGAGAGTTTGCCAGTGTTGAATGTGTTGAGTTTGCAGCGATCGCAATTGGGTTTGTTGAAAATGCTGACGGTCTAGGCTGAAATAAGCACTTAGGCGGATCTCGCTAGCTTCTTCAGAAACAACCACTATTGCATCTTGAATGGCAGCATGATCTTGTAACGTTGCTTCAATTTCGCCTAATTCAACCCGAAAGCCCCGGATTTTAATTTGATTATCGGCACGACCCAAAAACTCGATCGCTCCATCTGAGTGAAACAGAGCGCGATCGCCAGTCTTGTAAAGCGATAATTGGCTAGTCGTGATAAACCGCTCCGCTGTCAGATCTGGACGATTGAGATAGCCACGAGCCAGCCCTGCGCCACCGATGTATAACTCCCCTGGAATGCCAATCGGAACAGGATTTAAGTGGGTATCTAAAATATACGCCTGAGTGTTGAGAATAGGACGACCAATTTTAAGGGGGCGATCGCCTGGATCAAGTTTGGCAACCGTTGCCCAAATGGTGGTTTCTGTTGGACCATAGGCGTTAAAAAAGCGACGGTTTAATGCCCAGCGATCGAGCACTTGACTAGAACAGGCTTCTCCCCCTGTAATCAATACTTGGAGCGCGGGCAGATCCGCAGGCGGTAAGACAGCCAGTACAGCCGGGGTAATTAAAGCGTGAGTCATTGCGTTCTTTTCTAGAAATTGCACTAATGCCATTCCAGGTAATTGAGCAGACTTGGGCGGAATATACAACGTGCCCCCAGAGCCAAATGCCAGGGCAATCTCGAAAATCGAGGCATCAAAACCTAGAGAACTAAATTGAAGAATGCGGCTGTGGCTGGACAAATTAAAGAGATGCTGCTGTGCTTCAACGACATTACATAAACCTTTGTGCTGTAAAAGAACTCCTTTAGGCATACCCGTAGAACCGGAGGTGTAGATCACATAAGCGAGATGATCGGGAGTTGGAGAGACTATTTCACTAGGTTCGAGATTGGTGGGTAAAGGCTGATCTAAACAAAATATTTTTGCTTGCGATACAGGTAAAGATTTGACTAACCACGATTGTGTCAGCAGAATCGAAACCTGCGTATCAGTCAGCATAAAGTGAAGCCGATCGCTTGGATAATTGGGATCGAGCGGTACATAAGCTCCTCCGGCTTTGAGAATTCCTAGAATTCCCACGACCATATCCGCAGAGCGATCGACACACAATCCCACAAGAGTATCTGCCCGAACGCCCCTCTGGGCAAGAATTCCTGCCAGTTCATTAGCTTGCCGATTCAGTTCTCCATAGGTCAGCGATCCTTGTTCCGAGATGATGGCGATCGCCTCTGGATGATGTTGTACCTGTGCCTCGAAGATATGATGGAAACAACGTTCATTGATAGGTTCTTTATCAGTCTGATTCCATTCCACAAAAAGCTGTTGATGCTCGGTAGCTGTGAGCAAAGGTAAGTCTGAGATCCGAGTATTGGGATGAGAAACAATACCTTCCAATAAAGTTTGAAAATGTCCGACCAGGCGGCTAATTCTGTCCTGATCAAATAAGTCTGTACTGTACGAAATAAAGCCGCTCAGCCCTTCCTGAGATTGCTCGTCCTGAGATTGCCATAAACTCCGCAGTCCATGAGCCGATTCCCAAAGGTGAACCTCTAGATCAAACCGGACGCTGCCTAATTCTAAAGGTGCTGGTTCTAATATTAATCCAGGCAGTTCTAATGACTGCATAGGAGCATTTTGTAGGGCAAAGGCAACTTGGAATAAAGGATTGCGGCTGAGATCTCGATCGGGATCTAATTCTTCTACCAATCTCTCAAACGGTAAGTCTTGGTGTTCGTAGGCTTCTAAGGCGACATCTCGAACTCGCTCCAGCAATGTACAAAAGCTAGGGTTACCCGATAAGTTCGATCGCATCACTAAGCTATTCACAAAAAAGCCAATTAGCCCTTCCAACTCACTGCGATGACGGTTGGCAATGGGAGAACCGATCGCTACATCTTCCTGTCCTGTATAGCGATATAGCAACGTTTGAAAGGCTGCCAATAAAGTCATAAATAAAGAGACCCCTGACTGCTGACTAAAGTCTTCTAACGCCCGAGTCAACTTAGGAGAAAATTGCAATGGATAGGTTGCACCTCGATAGGTCTGAACTGCTGGGTGGGGGCGATCGCTAGGCAGATGCAGCGCTGGTAAATCTTGTAGTTGTTTGCGCCAATAAATCAGTTGTTCTTCTAAAACATTTTTTTGTAAACCATTGCGCTGCCAGCAGGCAAAATCAGGATATTGAATCGGTAAGGATGGCAGCACAGGGACACGTCCTTCAACAAACGCTGTGTAGAAAAAAGACAGTTCCCGAATTAATATCCCCAGCGACCAACCATCCGCAACAATATGATGGAGCGTGAGTAGCAAAACTGCCTCAGTTTCGGTAAATTTCAGTAATGTTACCCGTAATAAAGGGTCGGTTTCCAAGTTGAATGGATGCCGTGCTTCAGCAGTTGCTAGCTGTTGGCTGATGCGTTCCCGATCGCTGATGGCAACCGTTCGTAGGTTCACGACTGATACACCAACTTCAACGTTGGAGGAAACGACCTGAACAGGCTGCCCCTCCAGAGTTGTGAATGTGGTACGAAGGGCAGCATGACGATGCACAATTTCATCAAACGATCGCTCCAACGCAGATTGATCGATTGTGCCTATCAGGCGAATGGCAGCGGGTATATTGTAGAATGAATTATTGGGCGTAAGTTGATACAAAAACCATAATCTTTGTTGAGCAAAAGAAAGGGGAAATACTATTCCCTGAGCAGCAGGTTGGATAGTTGCAGAAGGTTGAATTGACCGCGATCGCAGTTGGTTAAGATGAAAGATAATCTCAGCTTTACGCTCGGTTAATTCTTGACGCAGCGCAGGAGTTAAGGTTTCTTCTGGAGCAGTACAGCGCAACCGTGTTTCGTCTAAGGGAAGATCGGAATTGCTTTCGATAAATACTTGTATATCCAGGCTGTTAAGATAGGAAATGAATTCGGCGATCGTCTGGTTTATCATAGCTCTATTTCCTCCCGTCGTTGCGACCCTATTTTTTGCTGGAGGTTTGTAGAATCTGCCTGAGTCGCCGCTTTTAACGCTGCAATCTTTTGTGCTAGCTGGGCGATCGTAGGAGCTTCAAACAGACTGCGTAGCGGCAATTCTACCTGAAAGCGATCGCGGATACGAGAGATCATCTGAGTTGCTAGTAGGGAATGCCCACCGAGGTCAAAGAAATTATCGTGAATGCCCACTTGTTTTCGTCCTAAAAGTTGAGTCCAGAGTTCGATTAACGATACCTCTAGAGAGGTGGCAGGTGCAGCTAAAACTGTTTCTCTCGCTGCAATTAGGTGAGGCGGCGGCAGTGCTTTTTGGTCTATTTTGCCGTTTACAGTTAGCGGAAGAGTTTCTAACCCAACAAATGCCACAGGCACCATATATGCAGGTAATTTTGCTTTTAGAAATGACTTCAGATCACGCTCTACCAAAATTTCTGACGCTTTGGGTACAACGTAAGCAATTAACTGGCGATCGCCTTCAATCTCCTGCACAGTTACCACTGCTGTTTGTATCTGGGGATGTTGAGCCAGAACCATCTCAATCTCGCCCAGTTCTACCCGGAACCCCCGGATTTTGAGTTGATGGTCTGTTCGTCCTAAAAACTCAAGGTTTTGATCAGAACGGTAAAGAGCGCGATCGCCCGTTTTGTAGAGTAGGGTTTTATGGAGTGATGAGAACTCAGTGCCAACAAATCTTTCTGCTGTCAACTGTGGGCGATTTAAATATCCTTGGGCTAACCCAGCCCCACCCAAATAAATTTCGCCCCTAACGCCTTCGGGAACCGGATGTAAATTTGCATCCAATAGATAAACCTGAGTATTGGAAATTGCTTGACCAATAGGAATCGTTGTCGCGTTCTCTGGAACATCTTGGACTTCATACCAGGTAGAAAATGTCGTATTCTCAGTAGGACCATACACATGAATTAGGTGTTGGGGTTTGCCATGATGGAGTACCGATCGCACCCGATCAACATTCACCATTTCTCCCCCAAACAGAAGATATTTAAGCAAGCGGAAAGCAGTGGGAATTTGACTGACTATTTGATTAAATAATGCCGTTGTCAGAAACAATATACTAATTTTCTGCTGCTGCAACTCTGCGACAAAATCAGAAGGTGAAAGCGTCGTTTCTCGATCCATTCCAACTAACTGTGCACCATTGAGTAACGCCCCCCAAACCTCAAAAGTTGCCGCATCAAAAGCCAGATTTGCCACCTGTGCGACCCGATCGCCAGGTTCTATCTGCACATAGTTAGTTTCACATACCAGGCGGGTTACAGCTCGGTGTGGCACCATCACTCCTTTGGGCGTTCCAGTCGAGCCGGAAGTGTACATGACATAGGCAAGTCGTTCGGCTGTACCAGCAGTGGATAAATTTTCATCCGACTCTTGAGCGATCGCATCCCATTCTTGTTCCAAACAAATAACTTTTTCTTTTCCAGATTTAAGTAAATCTATCCGATCTACTTGAGTTAATACTACCGTAATTGCAGCATCTTCCAGCATGAATTGGAGGCGTTCAGGAGGATAACTAAAATCAAGAAAAACATAAGCACTGCCTGCTTTGAGTACCGCTAACATCGCCGCGATCGCTTCTACACTTTGCTCTAGGCAAATCCCAACAAGCTGATTGGAACAAATTCCTAGCCGTTGCAAATATCGTGCTAGTTGATTACTACCCTGGTTTAACGCCTGATAGGTAAATTCTTGAGCACCGAACTTAACCGCGATCGCCGTAGGATTTTTCTTAACTTGTGCCTCAAAGTGTTCATGAATACAAAAGTTTGTAGAATCAATAGATGAACGTCTCTGCCACTGCTGAAGTAACGCTTGTTGCTCTTCGGTCGTTAGCAACGGTAATGCAGAGAGACGAGTGTTGGGACTCGCAACAATTCCCTCTAACAGGTTCTGAAAATGATGGCAGAGGGAGGCGATCGTCGCTGAGTCAAGGACATGGGTGTTATAAACTATGACACCCCGCAGCCCGTCAGACTGCTGCCAACCCTTGCCCCACAGATTCCTAAAGTTGTCTGTGCATTTCCACAAATATACTTCCAGAGCAAAGCGCGCAGTCTTTGTTTTTAACTCTACTGAACTTAGAACTAATCCAGGCAATACCAGTTGCTCCATCGGCGTATTTTGCAATGCGAAAACAGCCTGAAATAGAGGATTTTGATCTAGGCTACGAATCGGTTGCAACTCCTCCACCAGCTTTTCAAACGGTAAATCTTGATGAGCATACGCTGACAAGGTAACATCCCGAACCCGATCTAACAATTCATAAAAAGTAGGGTCATTTTCTAAATTAGTTCGCAACACCAAGCTATTGACCAAAAAGCCAATTAACCCCTCCAATTCACTGCGATGACGATTGGCAATGGGAGAACCGATCGCCATGTCGATCTGTCCAGTATAACGATGCAGTAACGTCTGAAATGCTGCCAGCAGAGTCATAAACAGCGTCACACCCGACTGCTGACTCAATTGCTCTAGAGCATCTAGTAAGTGTTGCGGCAACTCTAATAACTGACTAGCACCTTCATGCCCTTGTCCTAAAGAATGCCCTAGGGAACGAGATGCAACACCTGGCAACTCTAAAACAGGAACGTCCTTTAACTGCTGCTTCCAATAGCTTAACTGAGAATTTAATACTTCTCCCTGTAACCATTCTCGTTGCCAGTGAGCAAAATCGGCATATTGTATCGATAATTCTGGCAACCTAGCCGCTCTATTTTCGATTGCCGCCGCATATAGTTCGCCCAATTCTCGAATCAAAACACCGCTCGACCACTCATCAAAAATAATATGATGCAGGGTCATCAGCAACAGGTGTTCAGTATTATGTAACTGCCAAAGTTTAACTCGAACTAATAGCCCCTTTTTCAAGTTAAAAGGCTGCTGAATCTCTTGCCAAATTTGTTCAAGTGCAACGTCTTCGCGGGAACTAGCAGGTAATGTTTGTAAGTCAGTCCATCTTACTGGCACAAGCAACTCAGGCGCGATCGCCTGCACCAATTGTCCTTCCATCACATTAAACGTGGTTCGCAGAATTTCATGACGACGAACGATCGCCTGAACGCTTTGATCGAGATGCGATCGCTCTAGTAAACCCGTGAGCCGAAACACAAGGGGAACAGAATACAACGAGCCTTCAGATAGTTGTTCGATAAACCACAATCGTTGTTGGGCAAACGAAGCTGGAAAGATAAAGACATCTTCCTGATCTGGTTTTTGATCCATCTTGTCTGAAATCATTTAGACCTATATTTGTTCGACCTCACCTTGTTATAAAGGGAAAACCAACTTAAGGATTATGCTTAAAGATAGATTTTGAGACAACACAGATATATCTTTTTGAAAAGATTGTGAGTTTAATGCTTGATACTTGTATTTTGCAACAAGCTTAAGGCAACAACTTCCGCCACCTTAACTCCATCAATTCCCGCTGAGAGAATTCCCCCTGCGTATCCTGCTCCTTCTCCTGCCGGATAAAGTCCCAATGTGTTGATACTCTGACCATCCTCTTTTCTTTTGATGCGAATGGGCGATGACGTGCGAGTTTCTACTCCGGTTAAAATAGCATCTTCCATAGCGAATCCTTTGATTTGTTTGTCAAATGCGGGTAATGCTTCGCAGATAGCAGCGATCGCATAATTGGGCAAGCTCTGGCTCAAATCGCCCAATTTTACCCCCGGTTGATAAGACGGTCTGACGCTGCCTAATGATGTGGAAGGGCGATCGGCAATAAAATCGCCGACGAGCTGTCCTGGTGCTTCATAATTACTGCCCCCCAATGCAAAAGCCTGCTCCTCTAAGCGCCGCTGAAAGTCGATTCCGGCTAAAGGGCTGCCAGGATAATCTTCAGGCGTGATGCCGACGACAATCGCGCTGTTAGCATTGCGTTCATTGCGCGAATATTGACTCATACCATTGGTGACCAATCGTCCTGGCTCGGATGCAGCAGCAACAACTAAGCCACCCGGACACATACAAAAGCTATAGACCGATCGCCCATTTTTACAGTGGTGAACCAACTTATAATCAGCCGAACCTAATACCGGATGACCTGCCTGTTCACCAAAACGACAGCGATCGATTAACGTCTGAGGATGCTCAACTCGGAAGCCAATAGAGAACGGCTTTGCTTCAATATAAACACCACGTTCTAAAAGCATTTGGAACGTATCTCTGGCGCTATGACCCACAGCAAGCACCACATGATCGCTGCTGATAAACTCGCCACTAGCAAGGGTGACTCCTCGCACTTGTCCATGTTCGATCGCCACATCAACAACCCGGCTCTGAAAGCGAATTTCACCCCCCAATGATTGAATAGTAGCGCGCATTTTTTCGACAACGCCGACGAGCTTGAAGGTGCCAATATGGGGTTTATTAATATAGAGAATTTCAGGATTGGCTCCAGCATTAACCAGCTCGGTGAGAACTTTGCGCCCGTAATGGTGAGAATCTCGGACTTGGCTATAAAGCTTACCATCGGAAAATGTGCCCGCGCCGCCTTCGCCAAATTGGGCATTAGATTCGGGGTTAAAGTCTGTTTTTTTCTTCCAAAAACCGAACGTATCTGCGGTGCGATCGCGTACAGATTTACCGCGTTCGAGAATGATCGGGCGAAACCCCATTCTGGCTAACATCAGTCCGGCAAAGAGTCCGCAAGGTCCGGTGCCAATAATAATTGGGCGAGTCGTTAAATCGCTGGGAGCATGGGCATCAGAATTAGCGGACAAACCGCACCAGTTATTGCCACTCAACCGCGCACAACCACAGCAGATGACTTCTTTGTCACCGCAGCCACCAAATTTCGCCAAGGAGACTATCCTGGAGCCATTCAGGGGTTCGATCGGGCGATCGCGTCCAAGCCCAATTATACGGCGGCTTATATTGCCAGAGCCGAAGCTAATTTGTATTTAGACAATGAAGAGGAAGTAATTCGCGATGCCAATCTCGCTCTGAAATTAAATCCTAAGTCCGATGATGCTTATGCCCTCAGAGCGGGTGGCAAAATTGGCATTGGCGACGCCAAGGAGCCTTGAGCAGATCTAGATCGAGCCATCGCTCTCAATCCGCAGCATCCCCGTCGCTATTTCTATCGCGGCTTCGGACAGATGCAGTATGGCGATCCCACTGAAGCATTGCAATCGATAAACAAAGCATTAGCGATCGATCCCAATCTCGGCGATGCTTATGCCGTGCGAGCAGTCGCTAAATATCTCCTGGGCGAACGCCAAGCCTCGGACGCCGATTTCGATCGCACGCTCCGACTCAATGCCAATAGCTTCCTCGCCTATATTTATCGCGGCTTTATCAAAGTAGTTGCTGGTAACAAACAAGCTGGATTTGCCGATATGGAAAAAGCGATCGCCATCAGCCCCAAAAATGGCATCGGTTATAGTATGCGTGGACAAGCTTACGCCATTGGTGGCGACTATGCACGAGCGATCTCCGAATACAACCGCGCCCTGCAAGTCAAACCTAACTACGACAGTGCTTATGCCAATCGGGGTATTACCTATATGCAGCAACAGAATTTTAAGCAGGGTCTGGCAGATGTCGAAAAAGCACTCAAGCTCAATCCTAATAACGAAACTGCCTATCAAGGACGGGCAATCTATTATATCAATCGAAAAGATTTCCGTCGCTCGCTTGCCGATGCTACTCGCGCCAGCCAAATTAATGGCGCAGCTCCAGAGTCTTACTTGCTTCAAGGTGTATCGCATGTCGGACTGGGCAACCGCGATCGAGCTAAAATTGCGTTGCAAAAAGCAGCCCAACTTTATGAAAAACGTGGCAATCGTGGCAAAGAGTACCAAGATACGCTCGTGCTGTTGAAATTGTTATCTTAATTTCCGATCGGAGCCACTCCCGCCAAACTCGCTCCCAACCGAACAACCGCAAAATTGTTACAGTAAATGAAGAAGCTCCATGTCGATCGCTAATTACCCTTAACTTATGACTTCTGTACCGCGTATCTGTATCCTTGGTGGGGGATTTGGTGGTTTGTATACTGCCCTGAGATTGAACCAACTGGCTTGGGAACCCGGACAAAAGCCAGAAATTACCCTGATCGATCGTCATCCTAACTTTGTATTTACGCCTCTGCTCTACGAACTAATTACCGGAGAAATGCAAGGGTGGGAGATCGCGCCGCCATTTGCCGAACTGTTGAAAGGGACGGATATGCGCTTCGTCCAAGGCTCAGTCAAGCAAATCGATAAACAGCAAAAAACTGTCAAATTAGAAGATGACACTGAGATTGCTTACGATCGATTGGTATTATCGCTAGGCTGTGAAACTCCTGCCGATAGCATCCCTGGCGTTGCCGAACATGCGATCGCTTTTCGCTCTATAGAAG
>JAAUPA010000092.1 GCA_012034615.1 Leptolyngbyaceae cyanobacterium CSU_1_4
GCTTTTCCGGGGTTAAGGTCTTGGGAGCAATTACGCCGATGGGGTGGCGTGGCGTTTATCGTGGGCTGGGGCTGCTTGGCGATCGCAGCATTCAGCTTTAAGTAATGCAAATAACGCAAAGAACACCCTCTTCAAAAATTGGGTAATTCCAACGGAATTGCACCCCACACCCCCTTCCGAAAATCGTTCAAAAATTGACGAGCCGTTTTCTCCCGATCGCCCTGATACTTGCGTTCTGCCACCGCTTCTAGATAACTTTCTCCAGTCATGGTTTCGAGAGCAACTTTGTAGCGAGGTGAAAATGGCTCTTTGGGCAATCATGTGCGGCACTGCGAGATAAAGCTGTTGAATGCGATCGATTAAAGCGCCCGCCACCCGCTGATTATCGTAAGATGCCTCGCCAATATCATCGCAAATTGCCAATTTCACCGCCGCCGCCTGATCCATCAGCTTAGACGGCAACACCCCCGGAGCATCCAACAATTCCAGCTCATCAGAAATTCTTACCCAGCGGAGTTGGCGCGTGATCCCGGCGCGCCGCGCGCTATCGACCACCCGACGATTGAGCAGACGGTTAATCAATGCCGACTTGCCCACATTGGGGAAGCCAATGACCACAGCCCGCACCGGACGAGACAACATGCCGCGATCGTGCCGCCGTTGGTTCATTTTTGCCCCAGCGTTTTGGGTTGCCTGCGATAGATTAGAAACGCCCTTCCCTTGACTGGCATTAGCAAAATAGGGCTGTTCACCGCGTTCTTTAAACCACGCAGTCCAATCTTGCTGGGCTTGATGCGGAATCATATCCACCCGATTCAACACCAGCACCCGTTCTTTGTGATTAAGCCACTGCTCCATTTGGGGATGACGAGTCGCCAAAGGAATCCGGGCATCCCGAACTTCGAGGACGACATCCACCTTTTTGAGCTGTTCGACTAACGCTCTTTCGGCTTTAGCGATGTGACCGGGATACCACTGAATGGGAGGAGCCATGGGAAATTTAGATAAAACTAATGACAAACTTAGCCATAGCCTAGCGTATTTGCGATACTCGATGACTATATAGCCAAACGTATCCCTACTCTCTGCCATGATGATTAGCAACAATCCAGAACAGTTCGCTAGCGATAACTACTCCGGCATTTGTCCCGAAGCCCTAGAATACACCTTGCAGGCAAACTCTGGCAGCGTGCCTGCCTACGGCAATGACGAATGGACACAACGGGCGACCGATTACTTTCGAGATCTGTTTGAAATCGATTGTGAAGTGTTTTTTGTGTTTAATGGCACTGCCGCCAATTCCTTGGCGTTAGCTTCCCTGTGTCAGTCTTATCACAGTGTAGTTTGCCATGAAACTGCCCATGTTGAAACGGATGAGTGTGGTGCGCCAGAGTTCTTTTCTAATGGCTCGAAGCTGCTCATTGCCAAAGGAGAAAATGGAAAATTAACGCCAGCCTCGATCGAGGCGATCGTCCATAAACGCAACGACATTCACTATCCCAAGCCCAAGGTTATTAGCCTGACGCAAACCACAGAGGTAGGAACCCTCTACTCCATTGATGAACTGGTGGCGATTCATGAAGTTGCAAAGCAGCATCAATTTAAGGTTCACATGGATGGGGCGCGGTTTGCCAATGCGGTGGCAGCCATGGAGCGAAGTCCGGCGGAAATTACTTGGAAAAGTGGAGTAGATGTCCTGTGCTTTTGTGGTACCAAAAACGGCATGGCAATGGGAGAGGCGATTTTGTTTTTTGACAAAACTTTGGCAGAAGATTTTTCCTATCGCTGTAAGCAAGCAGGGCAACTGGCATCGAAAATGAGATTTATTTCTGCGCCTTGGTTGGGTTTATTAGAAACAGGGGCTTGGCTCAACAATGCCCGCCACGCCAATCGCTGCGCCACTTATCTGGAGGAACGGCTACTGGCGATCGCCCATGTTGAACTTCTCTTCCCTCGGCAGGCAAATGCAGTATTTATCAAATTGCCTGAGGCGACGCTTCAGCATTTGCAACAAAAAGGCTGGCAGTTTTACACCTTTATTGGGGTGGGCGGGGCGCGATTTATGTGTTCTTGGAATACGACTCAAGAACGGATTGATGAACTGGTGGCGGATGTGAAAGGGGCGATCGAGCACACGGTTAATTAATACATACCTATGGTCCATACTTACGGCACATACTTACGGCACAATCAGCACAGGGCAAGGCGATAAATTAATCACACGATTAGTGACGCTTTCTGCCGCGCCTTCCTCAGTTAAGCCCAAACCCCGACAGCCCATAATAATTAGCTCGGCGTTGAGCTCATCGGCAACATCGCAAATAGTAAAGGCAGGTTTGCCTTCCCGCTCAACAATTTCGGCTTCGATGCCTTGAGACGAAAAGAGCGCTTTAGCTTCTGCCAAGAGTTTGGCGATCGCTTTTACCGAAGTCATCTCCCGGTCGGCGGCTGAGGTCGGAGGTTCTTCGGGCGTTTCGACCACTGACAAAATAATCAATCGGCTCCTATAGGTTTTAACCACCCCCGCGACCGTTTCGACTGCCTCACGAGATTCGCGGCTCTGATCAATGGGAAACAGGACTGTCTTAAACATGAATCTCTTCCTCAAACAGATGGAGTCTTCCTTTCGTTATTTTCAGGTATGGGCGGAGCCTATGACCAAAAAATCAGTCTTTTTAAAGAGTCCGCCTCTCTCATTTTCTCAATTCTGGCGATCGGCGCTACAGAAATTTTCAAAAAGTTGCGTAATTTTTTAAGCTTGCTTCAAATAATGATCCCTGACAATTTACAATACTAAATAGCGTCTGATAGGTAGAAAGACTTATTTAGGAGATTTTAAATGTCGAAGAAAGCTTTAGCCAGTTTATCCGCTGCCGAACTCTCAGGAAAGCGCGTTTTAGTGCGGGTTGACTTTAATGTACCGTTAGACGAACAGGGCAAAATCACCGATGATACCCGCATCCGGGCAGCGTTGCCAACTATTCAACATCTCACCAATCAGGGCGCTAGGGTCATTTTGGCAAGCCACTTTGGTCGTCCTAAAGGCAAAGTAAACGAGGCAATGCGCCTAACTCCTGTTGCAACGCGGTTATCCGAACTGCTAGGTCAAGAGGTTATCAAGTGCGATGATTGTATTGGGGATGCTGTTGCTGCGGCTGTGGCAGGAATGCAGAATGGACAAGTGGCAATGCTAGAAAACGTTCGGTTCTATGCAGAAGAAGAAGCAAACGACCCAGAATTTTCTAAAAAACTAGCCTCCGTCGCAGATTTATATGTAAACGATGCCTTTGGTACGGCTCATCGTGCCCATGCTTCCACCGAAGGCGTGACTCACTATCTCACGCCTTCGGTGGCGGGGTTGCTGATTGAAAAAGAATTGGAATATCTCCAAAATGCGATCGAAAATCCACAGCGTCCTTTAGCGGCGATCGTCGGCGGTTCCAAGGTTTCTAGCAAAATCACGGTCGTTGAAACCTTGCTCGATAAAGTCGATAAGCTCATCATTGGCGGCGGCATGATTTTCACGTTTTACAAAGCCCGTGGCTTAAGCGTAGGGAAGTCGTTAGTGGAAGATGAGTTTTTAGAATTAGCAACGTCTTTGGAAGCCAAAGCCAAAGCGAAGGGCGTGGCGCTGCTGTTGCCCACCGATGTTGTCGTTGCTGATAAGTTTGCCGCCGATGCCAATACTCAAACCGTCAGCGTCGAAAATATTCCCGAGGGCTGGATGGGTTTGGATATTGGACCTGACTCAGTCAAGGTGTTTCAAGAAGCCCTAGCAGATTGCAAGAGCGTCATTTGGAATGGTCCCATGGGCGTGTTTGAAATGGAGAAATTTGCAGCCGGAACTGAGGCGATCGCCCGCACCCTGGCAGGCTTAACCCAGACAGGCACCTGCACCATCATTGGGGGTGGCGACTCAGTGGCTGCGGTTGAAAAAGTCGGTCTTGCCGATCAAATGAGCCACATTTCCACCGGGGGCGGTGCCAGCCTAGAACTGTTAGAAGGCAAAGTGCTCCCCGGTATCGCAGCGCTAAACGATGCGTAACTGAGCCTTAAAATGCCTTTAGATCCCCGGCTCCTACAAGTCGGGGGATTTTTGCGTTTATTTTGTGTTTATTTTAAGGATCGATAACCTCGAAGCTTTTGACCTCTAACACCGAACCAATCATTGCTAGGGTCATAACATCTTCTCGCACTTGCCCCTTGACCTTGACCCGTAAGCCCGCTTGCAACAACTCTTTGGGCGCACCCTTCAAAATCTCGTAGGTGCTGCCGTCGCGGCTGACCAGTGCCCAAGTGCCCGTCCCCATTGGCGATCGCTGAATAGTTCCTTCGACAACGAGGCTCATGATGCGCTCCTGGTATGAACGGCTTTAGCAGAGAGAGAGGCTAGCCCAAAACAGAGCAAAGCATTGATGACAAGGAAGAGACGGGCGATCGCCCCACTGCCCAACCCCATCATTTCAGGAGCGGCGATCGCACTGACTGCCAAACACGCAGCAACCCCCAACGCCGCACCCACAGCAAACCATTTCCATCCCTCATAACTCAGCAACAACGCCACCAACACAAAAGGAACCAGCACACTGGCAAAAACTGGGTTCAGGGCAGAACTCCCCTGAACCGCACTGCCCCACTCAGGAATAGAACTCCCCAAAATTCGGAACGGGTATTGAGGCAAATCAAACATATAAAATCCCTGAAAGAAAAATAGACCCGTGCTGCCCATCACCAGCCCACCCACTAGCGGCAAACTAACCGGCACGTAAACCCGCAAAAACCAAGCCAGCAAATAAGAACCCAGCACCATCACAATTTTGGGAACCAATGCCACCGCACCGCCATCAAACCAAAACCTCAGGCTAAGGTAACCATTGTCCCGCAGCCACCCAAAGAAATGGCGCACATTCAGGTTCCCTTGGAGCGCCAGCTTCACCGCCGCCGCCGCATCCAGTTGCCCCGCGCCATAGTGGTTAAGTTCATCCCCTGGCATGGTTCGAGCCGACTTTTTCAACACTTCAGCAATTTGATCCGGGTCATCAATGCCTGCCGATTTAACCAGCGCCGCCACGCCTGCTACATGGGGAGCCGCCATGCTCGTGCCTTGAAGCGAAGTGAAAATCGAGGCTCCGGTTTCAGGATCGATCGTGTTTTGTAAAATTCCCCCTGCCGGATTGCCGTCTTGCGTCCAGCCACCGGGTGCAGAAATATCAACCCCCGCCCCAAAGTTAGAGTAGGGCGCTCTGGCACCCGTGGCATCTAGCGCCGCCACCGCAATTACATGGGGATAACGAGACGGATATGCCGCCGAGCTACCGTTGGAATTCCCTGCTGCCGCCACGACCACTGCCCCTTTTCTATAGGCATAATCGATCGCCTCTCGCAACACCGGACTATCGCCACTGCCGCCCAAACTAACGTAATCACACCTGCCCCTTGGTCTGCGGCATAGCGGATGGCTTCGGCAATATCGGTAATCGTGCCGCCGCCTTCAGCATCCAGAACTTTCAGCGGCATCAAGCTCGCTTCGTAGGCAATTCCAGCCACGCCGTATAGATTGTTGGTCGATTGGGCGATCGTTCCTGCAACGTGGGTGCCGTGTCCATTATCATCCACAGCATTGAGACGATCGTGAACAAAGTCGTACCCTTTGACAAACTGGGTATCCTGCAAATCTGTGACTGGACTAATGCCCGTATCAATCACCGCCACCGTTACCCCCTTGCCCTTCGCCTGATCCCAAGCGCCCTCAAGGTTAATGCTGCGAAAGTTCCACTGCTTCGGATAGTCGGGGTCGTTGGGAACTTCTAGGGCGTGATAGATGTAGTTAGGGGCGATCGATTCCGTCGCTTGTCGCAACGCAGAACGGCGCAGTGCCTTCAGCATCGTCGCGTCGCCCTCGACAATGTAGAGGTGATCGGACTGGGAAAAGACACTGTTGGGCGTGGGCTGAATGCCATAGGTTTGGGCGATCGCTCCCAACTCTTGCTCCAATTGTCCCGTCGCCAAATCTTCTC
Organism: Leptolyngbyaceae cyanobacterium CSU_1_4; assembly: GCA_012034615.1. Taxonomy (GTDB): domain Bacteria; phylum Cyanobacteriota; class Cyanobacteriia; order Elainellales; family Elainellaceae; genus Timaviella. Next base: position 6,018 of record JAAUPA010000092.1, read on the forward strand.
GAAAATCCAGCACAATCGACCGATATTCTCCCCGATCTGCCAAGCCTTGAAAAGTCAGCAGCGCCCAAAATAGCCCCGTCAGAAACAATCCAAGCAGCAGCAGCTTTTTCATAGATTTAATACAGCGATTTAATACAGCAATAGAGAGGGCAAGAGTCTTATCACCTTAGCTTACAAAAAAACAGCGGAGTAAGCCGCCGTTTAATATCGCCTGAGATTCCCGCCTAAAATCCTGCACCTAAAATTCTTCTTAGAAGCTCAATCTATGACACTACCCTGCGGCTTGAGCGGGCTTTTGGGTGGGCACTGGTTCAGATGGAGCAACTTGGGTAGCTTGATCAACTGAGGTAAATTCAATGTGATTGAGCAATGTTGTTACAAACGAAAACAGCAAAAACGGTAAAGACAGCACCAAAATAATGCCCACAGTTGCCAACGCATACACAGGTCGGCTAGCGCCCATTAGCCCCAACGCCGATGCCAGACTTAGAAAAATGACAATCAGCCAAACCATAATTTGACCGTAAATATCACCAAAAGTTAGAGTGCAAGCCACACGATACTTTTGCATATCCATACTGTTACCCCAGCGATTTGGTTATTTAATTACAGCTTAGTCTCTTATGAAAAACACTATCCGACAGTTTGAGAAAAGTTAACTATGTCTAAAAATCATCATCAGAGCGATCCACACCAGGCAAATCTGTAGGGCATAGGGAGCGGAGCGGCATACACCAAACTTGAGCGGCGGTGCGTTCTGCTTCATGCCCCGTAGAAGGCTGTTTCATCAATTTTTCGATATAAACCCTACTCACCAAGAAAGACCATTAGTTGAAGTGAGCTTGAACGGTTGGGTGCATCCCCGTTTTGCACCCTCTCCCAAAGTCCCTCTCCCACAACGGGCTACCGCATATACACCAGTCGAAACTGGCTTTGTTGCAGGATTTTGCGCCCCCTAAATCCCCCCCGAATGCGGGATTTAGGGGGCGGTTTGCCGAGGCTGGGCTAGATTCAACAACTGGTGTGTACACGGTAGCCCAAAACGGGGAAGGGGCTTTGATTCTGACTCCCTTCTCCCGCTTTGGGAGAAGAAGGGTTGGGGATGAGGGCATGCCCTTTCAAAAGTGACCAAACTATTTTTAACAAAGCTGGGATTAACCTTCGATCGCCCCTAGACTAGAAGCCTCAGTAAGAGAGCAGAGTTTCAGTATAAAAAATTATTCCTGAAGATTTAAATCTCTACGATAATTTGCACCGGAGGGATTGATCCCTGTATTTTTATCTGCATATCTAAAAAGTTTTACCTGTTTCGCCAACCGGTGAGATGTCGCGCCCCTCATCCGTATTGGGCACTCTACTTTTAGTGTTTTTTGATACTGAGGTAGAACATGTCTGGCGATCGCGTGGGAAAAACGTTTAGTCAAGCCACAGTCATTAATTTAGCCAAGGGCAAACAAAATATTAGCGATCGACTTAGCGGTAATAATAAAAACGACTTCTTTCGCTTTGTTCTAGGTAGCCGTAGCAGCATCAGCCTATCTCTGAGCAAATTAAAAGCCAATGCTAATATCCAACTTTTAGGCGATCGTGGACAGGTGATTCTACGGGCTTCATCTAAAAGCGACACCAACAACAAAACGATTAGCACTGTTTTAGAGGAAGGAACTTACCACATCCGGGTCTTTTCAGCCGGACGAGGCAGAAGTGGACAAAATATTCCCACTCGCTATCGGCTCCAAACCACGGCTGAACCCGCCCTACCCCCTGCATCCAGCCCACCTGAACCCGTTCCAACGGCGATCGCGCTCAATCCTGCGGGCTCTTTCAATATCCAGTTCGACTACCGCTTTGACACTCAAGGCTGGTTTACGCCTGCCCGTAGAGCCTCCCTGGAAGCCGCCGCCCGGATTTGGGAAAGTATCATTGCCGACGAATTCCCCGATACTCCCGTCGGTACAGCCACACCGTTTGTCCTCAACCCTCAAACAAACGACTACGTGGGCACTAACAACGTCTTCACCACCGACACTCCCATTGATGATGTCACCATCTTTGTCGGAGCCAGAACTTTAGGCGGGGCAACTCTAGCAGTAGGGGCACCGTCCGGCAACTACACCAATGAGCCTCGCTATAATGGCAGCGATTTCGAGCCTTGGTTGGGGTCAATTTCCTTCAACGACAGCACCAACTGGTTCTTTGATCCCACGCCCAATACCGCAACCGATATTCCCTTAAGCCAAACTGACTTTATTTCTACAGCCGTCCATGAAGTAGGGCATATTTTGGGCTTTAACCGCTCTGCCAATGCCTTTAACAGTTTGGTTGTTAACGATTCCTTTACAGGCGCTAATACCCTAACCGCCAACGGGGGCAATCCTCTGCCACTTCAACCCGGCGGCGCACATATTCGAGATGGTTATGAATTTGGCGGATCGGGTGAAGTTTTGATGGATCCAACCAGTAGCTCAGGGGGGCGGCAACTGCCGACCCTTTTAGACGCAGCGATCTTAGATGATGTGGGCTACACCATTAAGTACAATGCGGTGTATCGCAACCAATCTAGCAATGCTCGGACTGCTGCGGCTATCACCTATGGGCGCTGTGGGTGCCTAAGTTGCATGACCTCCACGCAGTTAAATCCCCTGGGCTCTGTTGATTTGAGCCGCCTGATTAATCCAGAAAATTCTGTGATCTAAAATTCTGTGATCTAATCGACTAAGCCATGATCCATTGCAAACCGAACCAGCTCTGCTCGGTTGCTGGTTTCGGTTTTGCGTAGCAGGCTACTGACATGCTTCTCAATGGTGCGAGGGCTAAGATGGAGCGATCGCCAATTTGTCCATTCGACAAACCCTCAACCAATTCTGCCAAGACCTCTTGTTCTCTTTGAGTCAGCTCCAGCGCCAGCATCGTGTCGTTCTTGTTGAACAAAGGTTCCTCCTCTGCCTCAACCGATCGCAACCGCAACCGCCACTCCGACTCCATCATTTGCGATCGGTCTAATAAATTCCGCACAACTGCCACTAATTCATTGAGCTCAAACGGCTTAGGCAAATAAGCATCACAGCCCAACTGATACCCCTTAATCCGCTCGTGGGTATTCGTTCGTGCCGTTAAAAAAATGACTGGCAGCAGCCGAAAAGCAGGCTGACGACGCACCTGACGAATTAACTCATACCCATCCATTTGGGGCATCGTCACATCGGTCACAATCAAGTGCGGCTGATGTTGGCTCACCATCTCCAGCGCACTTTGACCGTTCTCGGACATGACCACCGAATAACCCGCCAGTTCCAGGTAATCGCTGACCGACAAACGGATTCCCAGGTCATCATCGACAATCAATATAGTCAAAGGCATCGGGCACAGACCACCAGAGAGCTGAGGAACCGTAGAGAATTAGCTATTAGCGTATCAGTAACCAGAGTGTTTTCGTGGGTAAATCTAACCCCCTACTTTTTGAGCTGCTGCGATCGAGCGCTCTAAGGAGAACCACAATGGACAGGACAAGAACTGACACATGGCTTCCTATGGCAAGATCGCTAAGCTCAGAAAATACGATCGGCTGGTAGCATGGGCTTGAACATAACTTTAGAATTCTTTATATAGATTCAAGTTATCTTTACTGTGGATGTGTGGTGTAGGGGAGATCAGGAGTGGAAAATTTATCAGAGGGGCAAGCAACTGCCCATGGACAACGTTATCATTTGGAGCCTATCCGCATCGGTGTCATTGGCGTAGGCAATATGGGACAGCACCATACACGAATTCTGAGTTTGCTTAAAGATGTAGAGTTAGTCGGCATATCGGATATTAATGTGGAGCGAGGACTCGATACGGCTAGCAAGTACCGAGTTCGTTTTTTTGAAGATTATCGAGACCTACTCAACCACGTAGACGCAGTGTGTATCGCCGTTCCAACTCGTCTGCATCATCCGGTGGGCATGACCTGCCTCCAAGCGGGCGTTCATGTCCTCATCGAAAAGCCGATCGCCGCCAACATCATCGAAGCCGAGTCTTTAGTCAACGCGGCAGCCGAGTTCCACTGTATTCTGCAAGTCGGTCACATTGAGCGCTTCAACCCAGCTTTTCAAGAACTCCACAAAGTTCTGAAAAATGAGGAGCTGCTAGCTTTAGAGGCTCATCGCATGAGTCCTTACTCTGACCGGGCAAACGATGTCTCAGTCGTTTTGGACTTAATGATTCATGATATTGATTTAATGATGGAACTTGCAGGATCACCCGTCATTAAACTGACCGCCAGTGGTAGCCGTGCCTCAGATTCAGGATATTTAGATTATGTCACCGCTATTCTAGGATTTGCCAACGGCATTGTAGCCACACTGACTGCCAGCAAAGTCACCCATCGCAAGATCCGTCGGATTTCAGCCCATTGCAAAAACTCTTTGACTGAAGCAAACTTTCTCAACAACGAAATTCTCATTCATCGTCAGACCACGTACAACTGCCTAACCGATCATGGTCAAGTGCTTTATCGCCAAGATGGACTGATTGAAAAAGTCTATACCAGCAATATCGAGCCCCTCCATGCTGAACTTGAGCATTTTGTTAGTTGTGTGCGGGGGGGCAACCAACCGTCGGTGGGGGGTGAACAAGCTCTTAAGGCTTTGCGGTTAGCCAGCTTAATTGAACAAATGGCTTTGGATGGTAAGGTTTGGCATGAGCCCGATCTGAGTTCGCTTTATCCAGAAGCGGCGATCGCTTAAGTTTGCTGTTCCTAAGCTACGATCTTTCAAAAAAGGCATTCTAGAACTAGCCAATAACTTTGACTCTCTAAAATGCCTTTTTCTAGTCTTCTTCTAAATAAATTATCCTCTTGCCTCTCGAGTGGGAAGAATTCCTGGCTGAATGGATAGGTCTAGAGTTTGCCCTTGACGACGCAACTCAACTGCCAAATCTCCACCCACTTGGCTTTCCTCAACAGTCTGTTGAATGACCTCAGCGCTGGCTGCCTCCCGACCTCCAATTTTGGTAATCACGTCTCCTGCTCTCAGCCCTGCTTTTGCCGCAGGAGAATCTGGAACGACTTTAAGGATAACAATCCCTTTGTCCTCCTGAACCGTAACCGGGCTGTCGGGACTGCTATTGAGCTCTTGCTTCAATTCTGGAGTAAGCGTTGCCATCTGAATTCCTAGGTAAGGATGGTCAACTTTTCCATTAGCAATTAACAGATCAGAGATTCGTTTCGCCGTATTGACAGGAACAGCAAATCCTAAGCCTTGGGCACCGCTAATAATTGCTGTATTCATGCCCACTACTTCTCCTTTTTCGTTGAGGAGTGGACCTCCAGAATTTCCTGGATTAATTGCTGCATCAGTTTGGATAAAGCCTACCCGCCGATCGCCCACCCCAATATCCGCGCTTGATCGACCTGTAGCACTAATAATTCCGGCGGTTACGGTATTGTCTAATCCTAAAGGGTTCCCAATGGCGATCGCCCATTCCCCGGGTTGAAGCAACTCAGAATTGCCCAAGGTAACAGCAGGTAAGTTGCTTGCCTCCACCTTAACTACCGCCACATCCGTCACCGGATCTGCACCTAAGACCTTACCCTCAAGCCTTCGACCATCTTTCAACAGGACACTCACTTGGTCAGCGCCATCGACCACATGGGCATTCGTCAAAATTAGCCCACCCGCATCGACAATGAATCCAGATCCGGTGCCTTCTTCAACCCCCGAAGAAGGCGGTTGGGGAACACGATTTCCAAAGAAACGACGCAATGTTGGATCATTGGAAAATTCGTCGGGTATCCCTCGGCTAACCACTTGCCGCTTCGAGTCAATTCGCACTACCGCCGGGCCAACTTTCTGAGCCGCTTCGGCAATAAAATTTGGGTTTGCCGCACTCAGCAGCCTCCCTGAGCCACCTGAATTACCCGGGTTTGTAGAAGGCAATTGGCTAACCAACGGCTGGGTTATGGAGTTTTGCTCAGCTTGTGTTGTAGAAGCGAGTAGTTGGCTACCCCCAAACGCGCCGCCTGCCCCTAGCAAAACGAGAGATAAGTAAGTGAGCGGACGTTGCAACGAAAACTTACGGATATTGATGTTTGTCATAGTCGGGTTGGTTACCCAGATCATTCAAAGTGGAATATGTTTCAATAATAGTTAGAGTACCTATTTCGTATGGCAATTAGATGTCGAGGTGATTTCAGATAGATGAATTTTTGAAACAGGGCGATCGCCCTATTCCTCCCTAGAATTTATCTCTAATTTTCTCTAAGCTGCAAACTCAACCTGTCATCTAAACTTCACACCGACACAACAGAATTGACAAACTCTGCTGATAACTTAAATGAACAGGTGAATGAATGCTGCGGAGGAATAGTTGTACCCTTAAGAAACTGAGAGGTTTATCTTAATTGCAACTACCCTCCTTTTTTGTTCCCTAAACAATTGGCTCAAGATGCTAAGCAGCCTTTTCATCCTCTTTATTTTTAGCAGAGGAAAGCCCAATTCCTCTCGCTGCTTTAAGTACAGTCCTGCGGTTTGTCGTGCCAAAGAGCGAATACGCCCAATGTAACGGGCTCGTTCTGTGACAGAGATGACACCTCTGGCATCTAGCAAATTAAAAGTATGAGAGCACTTCAGCACATAATCTTGCGCTGGCAAAACTAATTTCTTCTCAATGAGCTGCCCTGCTTCCTGTTCATATAATCCAAACAAATTGAATAGCATCTCTGGGTTTGATGCTTCAAAATTATAAGTCGATTGCTCAATTTCTCCTTGCAGATGAACATCTCCGTAGGTTACTTGATTGTTCCATCGAATCTTAGGGAAGGCATCAACTTCCTGCAAGTACATGGTTAACCGTTCTAGCCCATAGGTAATTTCAATAGATACAGGGCGACAATCGATCCCACCGCACTGCTGAAAATAGGTAAACTGAGTCACCTCCATGCCATCTAACCAGACCTCCCAACCGACTCCCCAAGCTCCGAGGGTAGGCGACTCCCAGTTATCCTCCACAAACCGAATATCGTGATCTTCAGGACGAATTCCTAAAGCTCGTAGCGAGTCTAGATAAATCTCCTGAATGTTTTCGGGTGAAGGTTTAATTAAAACTTGATACTGATAATAATATTGGTAGCGATTCGGATTTTCTCCGTATCGCCCATCTGTAGGTCTACGACAGGGTTCTACATAGGCTACAGCCCATGGCTCTGGTCCAATGGCTCGAAGAAAAGTATGGGGGTTCATGGTTCCTGCTCCCTTTTCTGTGTCATAGGGTTGGACAATGATGCAGTTGCGATCGCCCCAAAACTGATGCAGCGTAGCAATAACTGATTGAAAATTCAAAGAGACCTACCTTCTGTCTAAGTTCGCAAGATGCCTTATCCCTCTACTGGACGAGGATAGGGAGTGAAGCTAATGAATGGAATCCGATTATTTTAATAGAAAAGATCCTCAAACGTTACTGTACGAGATGCAGGTTGATGAAGTTTTGATGGATGAATGCTCAGGCTGCTTTGGCGCGAAATCAATACTTTGCGTCCTCCTCCATACTTTGCGTCCTCCTCCATACTTTGCGCCCTACTCCATACTTTGCGCCCTACTCAATCACGCCGCCGCCTAGCAAAATGTCGCCGTTGTACCAAACGGCTGCCTGCCCTGGCGTAACGCTAAGTTGGGGTTCATCGAACACAATCTTTGCCCGATCGCCCTCTAACGGTACGATCGTTGCACCTACGGCAGGCGATCGGTAACGAATTTGCACTTCGGCATGAATGGGGGCAGTCGGTTCTGCGATGGACACCCAGTTGATTTGTTTAACGATGCAATCTGGGTTTTGGGCATGATGGCGATCGCCCACAATGACTTGATTTTTAATGGCATCAATCCCAATTACATACAGCGGATGGGCAGCGGCAATGCCAATTCCTTTCCGTTGCCCGATCGTGTAATGGTGAATGCCCTCGTGCTGCCCCAAAACGATGCCATCTGGATCGATGATGTCTCCGGTTTTGGGAGCCAAGTATTTGTCTAAGAAAGTTTGCATCGAACCGTGGGCTTCGATGAGGCACAAGTCTTGGCTTTCGGGTTTTTCGGCAGTGTGCAACCCAAACTCAGTTGCCATTTGGCGGGTTTCAACTTTAGTTTGCTCGCCTAGGGGAAAAACAACGTGCGCCAACACGTCTTGGTTCAGGTCGTAGAGAAAGTAAGATTGGTCTTTGGTGCGATCGATCGCCCGAAGCAACTGATGGCGATCGGTCTGTGAGTCATAGTTCACCCGCGCATAGTGCCCGGTGGCGATTTGCTCAATGCCTAGCTCTTTACGGGCGTAGCTCAGCATGGGCGCAAACTTGACGGTTTTGTTGCACTGCGAACAGGGCAAGGGCGTAATGCCTGCGCCATAGCCTTCCACTAAATAATCAACAATATATTTTTGAAACACCTCGCGGCTATCGACCACATGATGAGGAATTGCTAGTTCTTCGCAGAGGCGAGCCGCATCAATCATGCCATCAGAGCAGCATTGCCCCTTGCCCTTCATCAGCCAAAGAGTTAGCCCTACCACTTCATAGCCTTGGCGGTGAAGCGTTGCCGCCGCCACCGAGCTATCGACCCCGCCTGAAAGACCTACAACAACCTTGTTCATGAACCTTTGGAGACACTCTGTAGAATGAAGAATGAACTGAACTCATTCTATGATTCATTCTACAGAATGTGTTTGAACATCGTGGATTTTGAGAGATTAGCAGAAGTTAGCTAAGGTCTTAGCCAATGACAAAGTTTCTAGAGCCGATCGCCCCCACACTCATGTTATTTAACGTGGCTAGGGTGGTGAATGCAGTACCGATGCCGCTCCCGTCGGCATCAATTTTAATTTCGGTGCTGGCTCCTACTTGGGTCATTTGCACATATTTCAGGTAGCGGACGAAAGGCGTTGCTCCGGCAAATTGAGGTTGGGCAAAGAGACTGCGGAGGTCGATGACATCTTCAGTGGGGTTAAAGTCGGCGATCGCATCTTTGCCTTCGCTGATATTGGAGAAAGCAAACATGTCTCGCCCGTTCCCGCCCGTCAGGGTATCAGTGCCGCTGCCGCCAATGAGAATATCCTCGCCATCGCCTCCCAAAATGCGGTCATTGCCTTCGCCTCCTAGCAACAGGTCGCGCCCTCTTCCGCCTTCCAGGAAATCATCCCCGCGACCGCCGTCTATATAGTCGTTGCCGCCGCCTGCTTTCAGCCGATCGTTGCCATCAAAGCCGTAGAGCTTGTCTTTGCCGTGGCTGTCACTGCGCTTGCCGCTCTTGATGCGATCGTTCCCCTTAGTTCCTCGGAGGATGTCGCTCTGACGAGTGCCGCGGAGAAGCACTCCTGGTCTGGCTCTGCGAGTCACGCCTTTTTTGCCGCCTGAGAAGTCAATTAAGGCAGTGGAAATGCCTGTAATGCCTGTGGGGTTGGCGATCGTTAATTTGAGTAGCTGGCTTGTTTTTGCGCCTTGGGCATCGGTTGCATTGACTTTCAGCGATAAGTTACCCACGGAGAGGAAGTCGGGAACGCCTGTGAAAACTCCCGTTTTGACATCCAGTAGGAGCCATGGGGGAAGGGGCGCGCCGCTCTCTAGGGTGGCAGAGAAGGTGAGGGTATCGCCGACATCGGGGTCGGTAAAGGCACCGACCGGAATTTTGAGGGTGAAGGGTTGGGTGGCGGTTACCTCTTGGGGGGTAGGAGGGATGGGAGCCGTAATCAGGGGGGGTTGATTGATATTGACGACTTTAACGGTGAAGCTATCTTCAACTATTGCACCGGTTTGGTCTGTGGCTTTTACTTTGAGGTCGAGGTTGCCGACGTTGGCGTTGCGGGGGGTGCCGCTGAAGGTGCGGGTGGTGGAGTTGAAGGTGAGCCAGGTTGGGAGCGGGGAACTGTTGGCGAGGGTGGCGGTGTAGGTGAGGGTGTCGCCTGGATCGATATCGGTAAAGGAATTGGCGGGAACTGCGAAGGTGAAAGGAGTATCTTCGGTGGCGGATTGATCGAAAATTGCAGTGGCTAGGGTGGGCGCATCGTTAATGTTGGCGATCGCTGTTATTGCAACACTATTAATCGATTCCGGTGTCCCTTCATCATCGATGTAGGAGACATTGACCCGTACTTGCTCACCAACTTGTTCATCACCTAAGACAAACGTCGTTGCCGTGGCACCTGGGATGTCTGTCCAAGTTGTGCCGTCGGACGACGATTGCCATTGATAGCTGAAAGTTCCTAGTCCATCATCATCGGCGATCGCACTTGCATCCGCTGTCAGGGTTTGGTCTTCTGTGGCGGTGCCGCTGATAACTGGTAGCCCTGTTGGAGTGTCGTTGACGTTGGCGATCGCTGCTGTTGCAACACTATTAATGGATTCCGCTGTCCCTTCATCATCAACGTAGGAGACCTTGACCCGTACTTGTTCACCCACTTGTTCATCATCTAGAACGAACGTGGTTGCCGTTGCGCCTGTGATATCTGTCCAGGTTGTGCCGTCGGACGAGGATTGCCATTGATAGCTGAAGGTTCCTAGTCCATCATCATCAGCAATGCCTGATGCATCCGCTGTCAGGGTTTGGTCTTCTGTGGCGGTGCCTGTAATGGTGGGGAATCCAGTGGGCACATCGTTGACGTTGGCGATCGCTGTTATTGCAACACTATTAATCGATTCCGGTGTCCCTTCATCATCGATGTAGGAGACATTGACCCGTACTTGCTCACCAACTTGTTCATCACCTAAGACAAACGTCGTTGCCGTG
>JAAUPA010000093.1 GCA_012034615.1 Leptolyngbyaceae cyanobacterium CSU_1_4
GAATAGAACGAAAAAACATTTGAATATTCAAGTGGCGTTGGGCATCGCGTCACGATAAAACGCTCCAGTCCGGTTCATCTGAGAACGACTTTCCGGTGGGAGAAGCCTACTCTGTATGCGTAGCACCAGTGTAGGAGTATGTCACAGTTTTTAAGGATTAAGTTTCAAGGATTAAAAAGGGGGCTACGGACGCTGCGTTGCGATCGCCATTCGCACACCCTCAATTTTTCGTAATCGATCCATCACCTCCACCACGCGCCCGTGGGAAACCGATTGATCGGCATTAATCACCACAAAAGGCTGCTGTCCATTCGCTGCCAATCCTCTCATCTGGGCTTCCAGCACCGCCAACTCCAGCGGCTGCCGATTAAGCGCTAAATTGCCTGAGCGATCGATCGTTACCACTGTTTGGCTTTGGGGTTGGCTCTGAGCAGTCGTGGCTCCTGGCAAGTTGACAGGCAAGCCCTCAGACCGAGAGAGATACAGCGTTGACATGATAAAGAAAGCCAAAATGGCGAAGATCACATCGATCATCGGCACAATGTTGATTTGGGAAGGCGATTCAGGCTCTTGGGGGAGGCGCATGAGATAAACCAGGGCGATCGGGCAATGAATTATTGAGCAGTGGGATAGGAGACGCTGCGCCCTTGGCGACGGCGATGGATCAATTCTAGCTGTCCTCCATATTCCTGAATGAGCGCGGTTTGCCGGAGGTATAGCCCTCGGAACAAATTGGCAAACAGCAGCGTAGAAATTGCCACCACGAGTCCCGATGCTGTGGAAACTAATGCCTCACTAATTCCAGCAGTCACATTAGCGCTAGAGGTGCCGCCCACATTGCCAATTTGCAACGATCCAAAGGAAGCCATCAGTCCTAAAATTGTTCCCAGCAAACCCAGCAGCGGCGAAATGCTAATGACTGTGTCAAACACCGTGTTGAAGCGTTTGAGTAGGGGCAGCTCAGCTTGAGCCGCACTTTCTAGCGCCAGCCGAAACTCTTCAGGTGTGGCTTGCTCTAACTCTAAAGCGGCAAGAAAAATCCGGGCGATCGGCAAATTGACATTCTGTTCTAGCTTTTGCAACGCTGCCTTACTGCTGCGACGGTACAAGTTCAAAACATCCCGCACTACTTTGTCTTGGCGCTTGACAATTTGGCTCCAAAACAGAACTCGCTCTAAAACCAGAGCCAGAGCCAGAATGGACAACCCCAGCAAGGGGTACATGACTACCCCACCCTGCGAAAAAAGGTTACCGATTGGCATAGGGTATCCTCACCTCGTTAGAACAGATTTGGGCTGCCTGCGCTGCTTTCAACAGCAATTTTTCACAAAAATCAGCAGTAACCCGCTAATAGCATACTGCTGATTTTTGTCCTTAATTTTCTTTTGTCTCTAAGCAAGCCCTTTTCAGGGTGCTCAGCCCGTACCCGGAAAGTGTTCAATCTGGGCATATCCGCTAAAGATAAGCTGCTGCCCTTGGGTTTCTAGGCGATTAATTCTCAACATTACACCGTCGAGATCAAAGCGATCGAGATCCACCATATTGTCCAAAATTTCGGCAAATGCCTCAGTCAGCACTTCTGCCAAGCCTCTGATATCTTCTGGAACAGCTTGGGAATTGAACTGAGGGTCTTTGAAGGCAACCCGGCGGCGTTTTTCGACCGCTAGGGTTGCAGTTAGCTCAATGGGGACATTGCTCCGGTTTGGCAAGTCAGTTTTAGCAGAAATGCTGATTTGGTTGCTAGGAAGGAGCTTCAAATCCACATCCCGAAAGGAGATGGGTTCACCCCCTGAAAGATTGGTCAATGATTCGGTATCTAAATTTTGAAGGCGTTTTTGAACTAAATCTGCCTCGAAGGCTCGATTGATAGAATCTTCAGAAAGGATAATTTGAGCGATCGCCTGAGTTGGCTGCTTCAAGCGCAACTGTCCACCGAGCACAGAACCAAAATCAATGGTAACTGCATCGGTTTCAAACGACATTTCCTCTACCTCAAACTGCCGCTTGATGACCAGCCCACGTCCACTCATTTTAAAACTGTCGATACTGCCCTGCAAAATCTTGCTGGCAGGATTACACCGCACAGAAACTTCCACCGATTCACACTGACTAAACAGATGGCGAATTGACTGAGTGGCGGCAGCATTGAGCATCCGCTCCCCAAAATCGGCATTAGGACTACTCTTTGAACTTGTAAAACCACCAAACATGCGGTTGCTCGTTTTTAAGGGCACTGTGTCTTGTTGTAACAGAATGTTAACATTTCGGCAAACAGCATAGAGTTATAAACCTTACAAATTGATCAACGTAATGATTGGCAATGGTTATCAATAGCTGACTAAACGTCCACATCCCGCCGATTCTTTGCCGCCGCATCCCTATTCAAAACCTCGATCGCCTTCAGCTAAATCTACAGCCGCTATGGAAATCGGCACAAGGGTCAGCGCAGGTTGAAGGGGCTCTCGCAAAATACTAATAGCGTTTAACTGTCCTTGCCCTGCAACCTCGTGGGCAATTTTTATTTTGTGAACTAAGCTTGCCGTTCAACAGAATTTTTAGCAAAATGGAGACAGCGTTTAACTGTCCTTGCCCTACACCCCTGTGGGGCAATTTTTGAACATTTTAATTAAAAAATTATATCTTGCTAGATACCCATACTAAAACTAGGTTGATGGATTAAACAAGACTATACAGCAGAATTTCCCTAGCAAGACTGAACCTGCCTCAACCTAAAAACTGTTGGCGTAGAACCTAAAATTGTGGAAAATTCAGCTAATGTACTTAGCAGAGGTTAAGAGGTAGATCCTGTGAAGATCGTTTGGGAACAAAGCGTCTATGTTGGGAATGCCCCTGTGTTCTGTGCTATCTGTGGGCACAGAGCCTATCCGACTCGGGGCAGCAGAAACCAACTCTTGCTTGCCGTGATCTACGATTATCGGGGAACTGCCTGTGGTGAAGCTTGTCGAGATTGTGTGGCATCAGGTGCAGCAGGAATTCGGCAAAAGTTACAAGACCAGATTCAGTCTTTTCAAGAAAAAATTTCTGAGTTAGAGCATTTAGGCGTAGGCGAGATTCAGCCTCCCTCTCTGGAAGAGGAGTTTCAGTTGCATCGGCAAGATGTTTTGTAACTGAATGCGGATTGACTACTAAGTAAGTGGGCGTGATTAATTTACAGATAGGCGTAGGGCAAGTGTCTCGCTTGCGGGTAAGATGCCCACGTCTGACATTTAATTAGACCGGTCTACTTACTCTCCTGTTGTAGCGTTGCTGAAAAGTCATGGTTTTTCCACAAAAAAGTCTGCCTTTAGGGGTTCTAAATCCTGGCTCTTTCAACAAACGCCTAATGTTTTTGCATTGACTAAACCAAATGCTGAAGAACATCAGAAGGAAACTGCTGATCAATAACCCAAATGCCAATGTATTTCCCAGCCAGTCGAGCCAGTCACTACTCTCCATCGCACTTTTGCTCAAAACCTATTCTTGAAGCTTAGAGGATTTTGAACACTGTTCTACGTGGGGTCAGGGCTCTTCTGCGCGAGTTTAAGGCGGATGAATTAATCCGATCGCCCTTTCTATTCGTACTGATCCTGACCCGGAAAATACAAGGATTTTACAATGGCAAATAGCAATTTGGGGCGTTTGAATGACACGAAGCGGGTGACGGGCTCGGTGCGCCGGGACGATCGCTTTGATACTTATCAGTTTCGGTTGAACGATCGCAGTGGCTTCAACGGAACATTGGGAAATTTGAGAGGTGGCAATGCTGATTTAGAGCTGTTCAACCGCGATCGCCAGCGCATTGCCCAGTCCACCACACCCGGTGGCGATTCGATTAGTGAAACTCTTGAAGCAGGCGTTTATTTCCTCCGAGTCAAACAACGGAGCGGCAATGACGTTAGCTATCGCCTGAGTCTCTCCAGCGACGCCTTTGTTTTGCCTGACACCATTGGGAATCGGCAAGACTTAGCGAAGCAAATTGCCCTGAGCACGACCTCGACTAGCTTTGTCGATTCAATCAGCCGTTCAGATGCTAACGACTATTATCGGTTTGATGTCACCACTCCTGGTAATCTTAGTCTCAACCTAAACGGGCTGAGTGCCAATGCCGATGTGCAAGTGCTTAATCTCAATGGCACTGTGGTTGGTTCGTCTGCCAATGTTGGAAATGCCTCTGAGTCATTAAACCTTAACCTAGGGACAGGCAGCTTTTTTGTGCGGGTGTTCCCAAATGCGCCTAGTCAGGGCACCCCATACAGCCTCAATGCATCCCTTACGCCGCTGAAGCTATTTGGCTTAACAGAGCAAAATAACCTCATTGCTTTTAATCCCGACAACCTGAGCGCCGTAAACGTGGGCAGCATCACCGGACTTGCCCCCGGAGAAACGTTAGTAGGCATTGATTTTCGGGCTACCACAGCCACTGCCGCAAATGGACAAAGCCTCAATGGCGGGTTATATGGCTTAGGTAGCGCCAATCGGCTCTACAGTATCAGCACTGCGACAGGACAAGCCACTGCCTTGAGTTCTACGCCTTTTAGTCCTGGACTGGCGGGAACTTCTTTTGGCTTTGACTTTAATCCTGCGCCCGATCGCATCCGAGCCGTGAGTAACAACGACCAAAATCTACGCTTAGTCCCCGATGGCACAACGGCCCCGGCTGGAACCGTGGCGGATGGTAACGCTGGTGTTGCGGGTATCCAACCTGACACGACCCTAGCCTACATCACAGGCGATGTGAATGCTGGACGTGACCCGAACATTGTGGCAACTGCCTATGCCAATAACCGGGCTGGAGGCAGAACAACGCAGTTTGTTATTGATGCCGACTTGGATGTTTTAGTCCGGCAGGGCAGCCCAGGGGGCAATGCCGCTTCTCCGTTTGGAGGCTCGCCGAATGGGGGGTTGTTGACCACGATTGGAGCCCTCGGATTCGATTTTGGGAATAATGCTGCTTTTGACATTTCGACGGATGGCAATCTGACAGATACGGCGATCGCCACTTCAGGTTCCGCTTTGTACGGCATCAATCTTTCTACAGGAGCAGCTAGAAATCTGGGAACCGTGACTGTGAACGGTACAGCAGTGAATATTGTCGGAGTCTCGACACGAGTGGTCTAAGTCAAAAAACTACGCCGAGAGCCTATAGACACATGAATAAGGGGGCACAGTGTGGCTGTGCCCCCTTGTTGTTACAGGGTTGAAGCTATGCTCTCACTACAAAATCTGCCCACTGAAAGGTAGAGCAGAAGTTCGCAACCAGAGGTGATAACTGACGATTTAACGGAACCGACGCTTACGTCTTGCCATAATTGCTTTGCGCTTGCGCTTTTCTAGCGGGGTTTCAAAATGACGATGACTTTTCACGTCGGCTAAGATACCTGCTTTTGAAACTTGGCGCTTGAATCGGCGTAATGCGGATTCAATTCCTTCGTTTTCACCTAAGACCACCTGGGTCATGCGTACCACTCCTTCGTTTTATTTCCAAAAAACCAACAATTACCAAGCATATCTTAACCCGTTTGGTACGAATCAGGTTTTAACAGGGAGTATGATTACATCTGTTCCTTTCCTCTCTTTAAATTTGCATGGCTTTTCAGGTTTCTCTGGGTCAGTTGATCGAACTTTTGGCAGCGACCCCTCTTCATCTCTCTGACCCCGAGCTGCGATCGCCCATTACTAAAATCACGACGGACAGCCGCAGTTTGCAAATCGGTGATTTATTCATTGCGTTGCGAGGAGAGAAGTTTGATGGGCATGGATTTGTGGCGCAAGCTATGAAACAAGGGGCGATCGCGGCAATCACAGACTATCCTGTGGCAAATGTTAAACTTCCTATGCTGGTCGTTACGGATACCTTAGAGGCGTATCAAACGATCGCCCATTGGTGGCGCAATCAGTTTAAGCACCCGGTCATTGCCGTGACAGGCTCGGTGGGCAAGACCACCACCAAAGAGCTAATTGCCTCGGTTTTGGCAACTCAGGGCAAAGTATTGAAAACTCAGGCAAATGACAACAATGAGATTGGGGTGCCTAAAACGCTGCTAGACCTTGCTGATCAAGACTATGCGGTGGTGGAAATGGGCATGAGGGCAGCGGGCGAAATTGCCTTGTTGACTCGAATTGCGCGTCCAGATATCGCGGTTATTACCAACGTGGGGACGGCGCACATTGGACGATTAGGCTCTGAACAGGCGATCGCCAATGCCAAGTGCGAATTGCTGGAAGAACTTTCAGAAACAGGAATTGCCATTCTCAACCACGACAATTTGCGGTTAATTGCAACAGCGGCGAAGGTTTGGCAAGGTAAAGTGATAACTTATGGCTTGGAAGGCGGTGATTTGCACGGCGAGCTTTTAGATGCCACGACCTTAAAGGTTGAAGGGAAAGTTCTACCCTTGCCGTTGCCAGGTCGGCACAATGCTTTGAACTACTTAGCGGCGATCGCAGTTGCCAACGTTTTAGGCATCGACTGGGCTGTCTTGGCTGCGGGTGTGGAGGTGAGGTTGCCTCAAGGACGAGCCCATCGGTACGAATTACCCAATGACGTGGTGTTGCTTGATGAGACTTATAACGCGGGCTTAGAGTCGATGCTTGCGGCACTGCACCTGTTGGCGGAAACGCCAGGAACTCGGCACATTGCAGTGCTTGGCACCATGAAAGAGTTAGGAGAGCGATCGCCAGAGTTTCATGAGCAGGTCGGGACGGTGGCTCGTCAACTCAATATTGATCGATTGTTGATTTTGGCGGATGAGGCTGAGAGTATGGCTTTAACAGCAGGTGCAGCGCCATCTGTGGTGTGTGAGCGGTTTGCTAGCCAGGCGGCTGTTGTGGAAAGATTATTGCAACTGGTGCAAGCGGGCGATCGCCTATTGTTCAAAGCATCCCGTGCTGTGGGCTTAGATCAGGTCGTAGAGCAGTTTCGAGCGAGGGCAGAGTCATAAAAAATCCTTGGCGGAAAGCCAAGGATGAAATAGGGTGCATCTACCACTGCATTATCCCTACCTTTTTCTACCCCATCAGGACGAAATTAAATTAGAATTCTCTTCCTTAGGATTTTTACTGAAGCTAGCTCAAGCGATTCGTTTTTCGGTCACCAGGGTCAGGCTACTCCAGCCGCCTTGGGCATCGTAGCTGCGAATCATGCGCTGGCGCAAATTAGGGTTAATTAACCAACCTGCTTCTAGAAAAAATGGCTGACCCTTAGGAAGAAGGAGGGGTGTGTTAGAAGAGGCACCATCGGCAAGCAGCAGGACTTGAATGGGAAATTTGCCTTGGTCAAATAAAAGCGTTGATCCAATAATTTGGGCGCTAGAAGAAAATTCTAGATGGGGCAAGGTTAGATGCTGATGGAGCCGATCGCCCTCCTGTTTAACTGAAAGCGCCGTGGAGCCTTGGGTCGATCGCCAGTTCAGGTCAATTGTTATCGATTCTCCTTGCCATTGACCGATTAATTGCTCGACCGTCAGGGCTGGGCGATCGGCAGAGGGTTTGCCTTGAAGATGCTCTCGAATTAGGGTTAATCCTGAAAGCTGGTGTGCTTCATTGAAAACTTGAACCAAGCGGAGCCGATGTTCGCCCCAAAGAAACCCAAGTTCGGCTCCAAATTCTGTAGAGGGCGCAAGCTGAATCGAGCCTTGGGAAAATGCGCCTCCCTCAAACAACAAAATGCCACGACCTAGCGATCGATACTCCAAAACCCGATGCTGCGTCATCTCGCCTGTATCCACCGAAAACTGGTCGATCGTTTGTCGCACCAGTTTTCGGTCATCCAAGCCTTCTAAAGTGACCAAAGTTGGAGTATCTGCCTGAATTTCGCCCCGGCTAGAAAGGCTGGTAAAAGACCCTTCCCAAGCCCCTACATTGCAGAGCAGGTTATCCCATTGAGAAGTTAAGCCAGATTGTTTCATCTGTAAAGCTAGATTTTGTTGCAACCCCTTCAGTATCGGACAAATTTATGAGTCTGGAGGTTTGCTCAGTTTTTTACAATCTACCCTTTAAGTTTAGGGTAAACGACTCTCTTCTCTGTAACAATACTGCCTTAAAGCAAAAATCTATGTAGCTTTTATCACTTCGCTTTTCCGAATGGGGGCGATCGCCAAAAACGGCTCGTCTTATAACCAGCCAAAAGCGATTCTTAAAGCCGCTGATTTTGCTCAATTGCAGCAAAATCTCTACTGAAGTAGCCTGTACAAATTTACACTCTTTCATTAAGATTATTTTTTGTGCTTAAAATTAACTACACATTAAAAATTTTTACAAAAAAATTGTTACAAGAAAATTGTTACAAAAATGACGCCTGTGGGTCACACTTTAACTCATGAATTCTCCAGTCTTTTTAGGGATGCTTGCATCCGCTAGTAATTTTCTTTTCCTTGCAAGTTCCTCTCCTGTTGAAGAGGAGAACTTGCTCCCACCCTTCTCTGAACACGGCTCTGCTTTTGAGACGGCTGCTTCAGCATCTCCCTCCCCTCCTCTGTCTTCAGCTAAATTCCCCACCCTGACCCAGCTTCCCCACTCAGCAGACCAGCGCTATGTTCTGGCTAACAGTTCTCCAGTAGGGTTTACGCCACGAGACGGTTGGCAAACCTTGCTAGAAGAGTTTACCCGTCCCCAATTTGCAGTTCAGTGGGTCGATCAAAAATTTCAGGTACAGCTTAAAAGTCAGATTGTGGCAGAGGTGACTTCTCAAGACCAAGCGGCTCTGATGGTTTGGCAGTTGCAACAAATGACTCTAGATTCAGACTTTGATCCTAAGAGCCTATACCCAGGGCTAAGCTTGCGTCCTGGACTGCCTGACCCCATTCCGGTAGGCAAAATTGAGAATGAAGTTTTGTTTTGGATCGATCGCCGTCTAACGCCTCAGATACAGGAAAATACTGAACTAACGGCGATCGCCTGGGTCAATAATCTCCGCGCTGCCCTCAATGTCTCTAGGTTGTCGTTGGCAGAAGCTCAAAGTCAGATGCACGACCTGGTTCCTACAGACCAGCGCCTGAAGGGAACAGCTTCTTGGTATGGCCCTTATTTCCATGGTCGCCAAACTGCCACTGGCGAAATTTTTGACCAAAACAAGCTGACGGCGGCTCATCCCTCGTTGCCCTTTGGCACCTTTCTAAAGGTCACAAACTTGCTATCGGGTCAACAGGTCGTTGTGCGGATTAATGACCGAGGACCTTACTGGGGCGATCGCTCGCTCGACCTTTCCAGACAAGCCGCCCTTTGTCTAAACAGCGAAGCGAAAGGAGTTGTGCCGTATGAAGCGATCGTTATGCAACCGACTCATACCTTAAAAAACATGGCTTCTCTCCCTCAAGGACAGCGCACAGGGCAAAAAGTGATGGCTCAAAGACTGGCAGGTCAGACAGTAGCGTGGCTGCTCCAGCCGCCTTCCATACCTTCTATGCCTCCTATACAGTCTGAGCAATGAGGATAATATGCCGATTACTGTCCATTTTCAGCCAGCCCGCCTCTTGAAGTTGACTCAACAGCCGAGTTACTGTCACCCGAGTCGTGCCAATAGTGCTAGCAATTTGTTGATGGGTTAAGCGAACGTTAAGCCGAGTCCCATCTGCAACAGGCTGTCCCAATTCTTGACCCAGAAGCAATAGCAAATGGCGCAACCGATCTTCTACTCGACGATAGCCCGTCACCGTCAAAATCGCCTCGGCTTGCTGCAATCGACGCACCAAATGACGAAAAATTCCTTGTGCCAACATGGGAGACTGGACAACTTCTGACAGACGGAGCCGCATTAAATCAACATCGGTTAATGCGCTTGCCTGGTAAGGGTACACCAGCGTGAGGGGCAACCCAAACGGCATGGAAGGGCACATTAGTCCAAGTAACGCTTCATCACCATTGTCGTAAAGTGTGCCTAGCTGGACAACGCCTCGACAAACGACCCAAATTTCATCGGGTAAGAGGCGAATAGTTTGACCGCTGCGAAAATGTTGTAAGGTCCGACCTTGATAAAGTCTTTCTAAAAGTTGACGCAAATCAGGGGTGGGAGCAGATTCGAGGGCGTAAGCGTAGGTCATGGTGATTTCGGATGCTCTGGGCTGTTGTCGAATAGCTTAAACGCCTGACCTCAAGAGAAGGTAATTAAACGGTTACGGAAGAGTAATGAATCGGTTTAGAAGAGATTAAGGTATGAAGGCATACATAATTTTGGCTCGATTTAGTCTAAAGGATAGTTTAGACAATGGATGGCTTCGAGCATTCCTTTTGCCTTATTTAGGGTTTCTTCGTATTCACGCTCGGGTTCAGAATCGGCAACGAGTCCGGCTCCAGCTTGGACAATGACGGTGTGTTTGCCGTTAGGCTGGCTGCGGACGACCATGGTGCGAATGGCGATCGCCGTGTTTAGCTGTCCTTCAAAATCATAGTAGCCGTAAGCTCCAGAATATACGCCGCGCCGACAGGGTTCTAAATCGTGAATAATTTCCATTGCCCGAATCTTCGGCGCACCACTGACGGTTCCCGCCGGAAAGCAAGCTTTCAGGAGTTCCCAAGCGGTCTGGTTCGGATCGAGTTGACCCACAACGTTGCTAACAATATGCATGACATGGGAATAACGCTCGATCGACATCAGCTCATCTACCATGACGCTACCCTTGATGCAGACTCGTCCCAGGTCATTGCGACCTAGGTCAACTAGCATGACGTGCTCAGCAATTTCCTTCGGATCTTGCAGCAATTCTTTGGCATAGGCGGTATCTTCGCTAGAGGTTTTGCCCCGTGGACGTGTTCCCGCGATCGGGCGAACCGTGGCAACTAGGGGCATGTCGGGTTCTAGAGGACGATCAGCCTTCACCATCACTTCCGGGCTAGAGCCAATGATCTGCCAATCTTGAAAATTGAAATATGCCATGTAAGGCGAAGGATTAATCAATCGCAAAGATCGATACAAGGCAAATGGATCGCCGCTATATTCCGCTGAGAGCTGCTGAGAAGCAACCACCTGAAAAATATCTCCTGCCCGAATATGATCTTTTGCCCGCTCTACATTGGTGCAAAATTCCTGCTTCGTAAAGTTACTGGTATACAAAGTTCGATTCTGATCAGGTTTTCCGCCTGGGGGTGTCCACTTCAGCTTTGTATCTTGCCCAGAGAGGGGCAACTGCAACTTCTCTAGCATCTGCGTGACCTGTTGACACGCTTGCTGATAAGCCTGCTCTAAATGGGTTTCAGGATCACGAAGATCGGCATAGGCGATCGCCCAGATCTTGCGTTGAACTTGGTCAAAAATTAGCAAATGGTCAATTTGCATCCACAAGCCATCTGGCAAATCTTGCTCATGGGTCGCATACACGGGCACCCGGGGTTCGATCCAGCGAATCAACTCATAGCCCCAAAAACCAAACAGTCCTCCAATTCCAGGCGGCAACTGGGGCAGGGTCACGGGTTGGTAAGACTGGAGACAAGTGGTTAATGCCACAAACGGATCGCCTTCAAAAACTTGGGCTGAGCCGTCTCGATGCGTTTGCGTGGTTTGATTGCCCCGCGCTTCTAAAACCCAGACCGGATCGCAGCCCAAAAAGCTATAGCGTCCCAGCTTTTCCCCCCCCTTCAATGGACTCCAACAAAAAACTATACGGCTGCCCAGCACACACCTTGTACCACGCAGAAACAGGGGTATCCAAATCGGCAACCCACTCTTGGTAAACCGGAACAAAGTTTCCTTGCTGCACCAACGCCGAAAATTGTGCAAAATCTGGAGAAGCCATGCCATGCCCCTAGTCTAAATGCACCATAGTCTACCACTCACTGTTCAAATCCTCACCTTTTTGGGTCACCCGATCGCAGGATGATGGGTTGCTACCCAATCAATGATTATCTATAGGTTGGAATCTATAAGTCATAAAATGTGCAGTATTTCATTTAAACTGACTGGAGGACAACAAACCGTGCACTATTGACCCAATTGGGTGAAAACACAGTGGAGTGATAGAGTCAATCAATTTAGGCTTTAATTTAGCCCATTAGATTGAAAAAAGTTGAAAAAGACCCGGAATCCTAGGATGGGTTATCGTATCAACCATTGGAACCTGGTTTGCCCCGATCGCCTCAGAACACCCCCAACACAATTGCGTTCATCCCTGTATGTGGGATAAGGAAATTAGAGGAACTCAAATGAGAGACTTCGTTCTAGATGCCCCTGGCTCTAATCGTTATACCTACTTTGTGGCTTATTATGGCAAAGAGTTTCATCAACAGACTGCTGTTTTGCACGTGATGCACCACTTTGATGTTTCCGTTCAAGATTTGCATGTCCAGATTCGTTCGAGAATCAATGAAGTTTTGGGCGAAGAAACTCCTTCTTGTTACCACATCCTAGCTTTAGCAACTCCAGAAGCTATTCCGGCTTAGCTAGAATGGAGGGTTGCTGTCTACTGCGCTCTTGGATGTTGGTGAATGCTTGTCCACATCAACAGATTGATTGAAAGGGAAAGGCGATCGCCTTTCCCAAATGTTGGTGTAAGGGTGGAACGACCACCATATACTGTTTAGGTCAGGGGTCGTAAAATCTTTATGAAAAACTTGAGCTTTTTAGGGCTGGCTGGGGTAGCGATTAGCACTGTCAGCCTTGCCTTGAGCGCAGTGGCAGAACAGCCTCTTTTTGTAGCTTATCCAGCAGATGGGCATGAAACAACGGCCAACCAGATTTTTCTGATTGGTACGGCTCCAGCAGCAGGAGAAGTCATCATTAATGGTCAGAGAATTGAGCGGAGTAATGCAGGACATTTTGCCCCGAGTTTGCCGTTGCAACTGGGCGAGAATGTTTTCACCTTGCGCTATGGTAATCAGCAATTAAAACTACGGGTGACTCGTACTTCTGCTGAGCCTCTAGCTCCAATCGGCACCACATTTGCGGCGGGTTCGCTCCTTCCAACAGTCAATATTGCCCGTTTGCCCGGAGAGCTAGTCTGTTTTGGGGCGATCGCTCCTCCAAAAGCTAAAGTTTCAGTGACCTTAGGCAATCAAACTATTCCGCTATTCCCTCAAAGCAACTCCGTCGAACTCCCTCCCAACTCGGCAGTGTTAACGCAGCAAGATCAACCCATGATTCCTGCTGCCCAAAGTTATCAGGGGTGTGCTAGCAGTATGCAAATTGCCAGCACCTTAACCTATGGCAATACTTCTCTTAGAGATGCTGAGGTGCCTACCCCTTCCTTTACCCAAGATTTAGGGTATCCCCAGTTTCATTTGACGTTGAATGGGCAAACCTACACGCAAACCGGAACGGGTAAAGTTGAGATTCTTTCTCCCACAAAGGTTCAGGTCATTAAAGTCACTGCCGATCCAGGAACTGCCCGTACTGGTGCAAGTACTGACTACTCTCGCCTAACCCCGCTGCCCAAGGGGACAACTGCTGCTGTTACAGGACAGGAGGGTGAGTGGCTGCGGCTTGACTACGGGGGATGGATTAAAGCCTCTGAGACCCAGGTTGTACCTAACGCAGTACCACCGCGATCGCTCATTCGCAGTATTCGAGCTCGTCAGGTGGAAGGTTGGACAGAGGTTTTGTTTCCTTTGCAAGTGGCGGTGCCAGTGACCATACAGCAGGGCGATCGCTCCTTTGCCTTGACACTACACAACACAACTGCCCAAACTGACACCATTCGCCTAGATGATAATCCGCTGATTGAACGATTGGATTGGCAGCAAACATCACCGCACCAAATCCAGTACACTTTTAACCTCAAATCTTCTCAGCAGTGGGGTTACAAGTTACGGTATGAGGGAACAACTTTAGTTCTGTCGCTTAAGCATCCTCCCAAAATAGGACAATCATTGGAGGGAGTCAGCATTTTGCTTGATCCAGGGCATGGGGGATCAGAAGATTTGGGTGCGCGAGGACCAACAGGTTATCCAGAGAAGGATGTAGCGTTAATCATGGCGAAGTTAGTACGCGATCGCCTCACGGCTAAAGGTGCCACTGTTTATATGACACGTGAAGCAGATATTGACCTAGGTCCCAATGAGCGAGCCGCCATGATTAATCAAATGCAACCCAATTTAGCTATAAGCTTGCACTACAATGCCCTTCCAGATGAAGGAGACGCAGCTCATACATCTGGAATCGGCGCATTTTGGTATAACTCTCAGTCTCATGGCTTAGCAGTATTCCTACACAATTACCTAGTTGAAAAGCTCGATCGCCCCTCCTATGGAGTATTTTGGAATAATTTAGCTTTAACTCGCCCAACTGTAGCTCCAGCAATATTATTAGAGCTAGGATTCATGATTAATCCCCAAGAGTTTGAATGGATTACAGATGAGGAAGCACAACAGGATTTAGCAGATACATTGAGCAATGGCATTGTTCAATGGATTCGATCACAAGAGGTCATGTCTGAAGTGAAGGAACCATAAAGCCCCTTCTAAGTCTCTAAATTCTCAAGTTAAGTTAAACCTCTGAAGTTGTGCTTCCAAAGACTGAGGTAGTGACTTATGGAGCTCGGCTTTATTGCGGAAGATCAGGCGATCGTGACTAGGTACATCAAAGGGAAACTGCCCCACAATATCAGAGCGATCCATCTGCGCTAGTAGAATTTGCTCTGAGCGCTTGCATTGCAAAGCATAACCAATTTCAACACAGACTTGGGGGCTAGGAATCGGTTGGGGGAGTGAACTATCAACCTGCAAAACCGGAGTACCATCGGCAATGAAAACTAAACTTTTGCGGATTTTACGCATCAGGGTGCTCTTGAGACGAATTGGGGCATCGTCTAAACGATGGGATTCTTCTAAAGTAAGTGTAAGACGCGATCGCTTATTAAACTTATTCTACTCTGGCGAACTCTAAAGTTGCTGTCGATCCAACTCAGTTCAACGGCATAGAATCGATTCCTTCTGCTGTGAAATACCAGCTAAATGGACAAAACTGTGGCAAGGTAGTTTTAACTTTCTAATCTTGCTAGGAGAACGTTACAACACTACGGATGGATTCGCCTTTATGCATCAAATCGAAGGCATCATTGATTTTCTCTAGGGGCATGACATGGTGATTAGATCGTCGATGTTGATTTTGCCTTCCATATACCAATCGACAATTTTGGGCACATCCGTCCGTCCCCTAGCTCCGCCGAATGCCGAGCCTTTCCAAACGCGACCCGTGACTAGTTGAAATGGGCGCGTGCTAATTTCCTGTCCTGCACCAGCTACGCCGATAATCACGCTCACACCCCAACCCTTGTGACAGCATTCCAATGCCTGACGCATCACATTCACATTGCCGATGCACTCAAAACTATAGTCCGCACCGCCATCGGTTAATTGCACAATGGCATCTACTACATTTTCAACATTTTTAGGATTTATAAAATGCGTCATGCCAAATTTGCGGGCGAGCGCCTCGCGTGCAGGGTTGATATCGATACTGATAATTTTGTCGGCCCGACCATCTTTGCGCCTTGAATCACATTGAGCCCAATGCCTCCCAGCCCGAACACCACACCCGCACCTTCATGCCCGAGGACGGAAGGAAAAATACCTTCTGGATCAGCGCCGGAAAATGTGTAGTAGTCGGTATGGCAAATGACGGTAGCCTTGATTTCGACCAATACCTCGCCCAAGCGCGGGCCGTCTAAATCAACTTCCTCAACAGTCAGTGGAGTGCCTGATTTCCATGCGATTGCGGCCTTGGTTTTCATGTGGTGAATGCCTAGTTAATATGTGACGCTTCATTTTGCCGCAGGTTACGTTTTATTGAAACCACCATCCCGCGATTGACTCATCGCGCTAGAAAAAGGGAGGGTGGAGCTAGAGATTCACACGGCAGGCCTCGCGCCAGCGGAACGACATTCCCATGCAAGGGAATGTGCGGCCTGCAAGGCGGGCGGGATTATGCAGAAGCGAAGCAATGACAGCAGCTAGAAGTTGACCAACGCAATCCCACCCACCCTCTCTTTTTCTAAGGGAGGCGCTAGAGTGGTGCAGTTTGATCGTGTTTTTATCTGTTCGACAAATGTTGGGCAGTCTCGTTAAGTTGAATTGGGGTGGATTAAATACGGCGACGCCCAACACAGTCGTTCAATTACAAACGATTGTTGGGCAAAAAAATTGCCCAACCTACGTTACTGCTACATCGCTATTCGCACATTGATAAACCATTGCCGCGGCAATTGGTTATAGCCACGCGCTAATTCATATCGACGATCCGTCAAATTATTGCCCGCAAGCTCAATTTGCAGTTGCGAATTAAATCGATAATTGAGGCTCGCGTTTAGTAGCGAATAACCACTCATTCGCGATGAGGCCGCTTCATTGGCAGAATCAAATCTCGCCGCATTGCCCACCAATGTCTACACGCCAGGTTAGCGCACCAACGGTTTGCGTGGCAGATGCCGCGCCGAATGTTTTTGCACGACTGCGAAGCTGCTTTCCCGTTAGCGCATTTTCAGGAGACTGTGCGGTGAGTTGTACACGCCAATCCACACCAAAGGCGCTACTGTCCATCGACATTTCTACACCACGTATACGCGCGCGCTGCACGTTTTGCGGCTTTGAGGTGACGAAATCAAAAGCGATTAAATTTTCGATCCGATTGTCAAACAAGGCGACGTTAGCACGCACCGTTGGCATTGTTATACGCCAACCTAGTTCACTTGATCGTGATTTTTCCGGTAGCAACAGCGGATTAGAAAAGCCCGGAAAATAAAGATCATTAAACGACGGCGCGCGAAACGCATTAGCCGCGCTCACATAAAGTAATTGTGTAGCGTTTAGCTG
>JAAUPA010000094.1 GCA_012034615.1 Leptolyngbyaceae cyanobacterium CSU_1_4
CCTTTTTCTCATTCAGCTTTTGTTGGCGCTGTTCTAGATCCCAGAATCCCTTTTGTCCCACAGTGTTCACTCCCGCAATGCCTGACTCCCTTCTATGATCTCATACTGAGATCCCACAAGCAATTTTTCGAGGTGCCCTCAAATGAGTTGTCAGAGATATTAAATATATTTATAGTTTTTCTATCATTACTAAAGTTTCGTAGGAGGAATTGAGGAACATAGTGTTGTTTCTTTGTGATCTGGATAGTCATTCTATAGGAGGTACGAATACGACGCTTGCCTAATTGTATATATTAGGATTTAACGCACTGTAATTTTCTCTAAAACCATACCTATACAATTAATAAGAACCTCGATCGTCCTCCCATCACACCTACAGAAAAAGCCCCCACTCCAAGAGCAGAGGGCAATCAATTACCACATAAGAAATAAGCCTAACCCTTCTTCTCCGGCATCATGCACTTATCGCTATCACAGCCAGCCGGGCCCGCCTCAATCAACTCCCCAGAGTCATACCGACTCAAAGCCTGATGGAAATCCACCAGCTTGCGCCGCGCCTTCACCTCTTCGGTTAGCTGCTCGTACACATCCTTAGAGATTGGCTCAAACGGTAAGCGAGGAAACGTTTGCAGGTCATCAAACCGAGCCAGAAGCGCCGCAGAAATGTAGCCCTCGTCGTTCTGAATCGCGTCATAAATTCGCTGACCCATGCCCTCAATTTCGTTCTCCCGCAGCTCCACCGTTGCCGAAGTGTTATGAGCGGTGTAGAACTTCTGGACTTGCATATAAAAGTCCATTTGTGCCAGTGCTGTGAATTTAGAAATGTCGATCGCATCTGCACCTGGCAAGTTTGCCCAAGGCACCTCCACCGGAATTTCCACCAACCACTCCGTACAGCGAGGATCAAAAGCATCGTCTAGCAATCTGCCGTTTTCGTCTTTGTCCGACTGAGAAGGCGTAATTTTGTAGCCATAGTCCAGGCAAGCCAGCGCCACCGGATCGTTCTTACGGAAAGTGATGCGACGTAAAAAACGCTGTGCTTTGGGTGGATGCCAGCCAGGACTAGCGCCAGTCAGCAGAGATTTAGTACCTGCAGGTTGAACCGTGGTGCAACGATTAGGGCGCTTGAGATTGTGGCGATCGCAATAATCCCACACGACGCGATGCACCACTTCTTCCAGTGGCTTAGGTACTTTTGCTCCTGTTGTTTAAAGCTCAGTCCCGCAATAGTATCAGGACGACCTTGCTCCCACCAGCGCAGCCACTCTGAGCCAAATGCATTGACAAAGAAATCGAACAAGCCTGTGAACGACACACCGACAATCGGGTCAAATTCACGAGATTGGCGGTAGCGAGGTTCGGCAAACTGATGATTGAGCAGACCTGTGACCGAGAGCGCTGCCGCACTAAAAGCATCCTCTTGGTCTTGGATGTTTTTGGGGTCGATCTGGTTGAGATGAACTTCTGACAAGTTGCAGTGGAAGTTTTCGCCCAAAATTTCGCCGCAGGGGTTCAGCCCATAGCGTCCTAACCGATGCTCAATTTCGACGGGTGCAATATGACGATCGCTCAACCACTGAGCCGCCGTCCCATTTTCGTATGCCTGTAAAAATTCCTTACGGGTTGCGGGTGTATCGAGCAAATCAGCATTCGCACGGGCGATCGCTCGCCTGCCCACTGAATAGCTCCTTCTCCTGAATAAAACTGCTTCCGAACTGCTTCTACACACTCATTAAGCGTTGGTTTGTGATGAAACACCCGCGTGTGGTTTGCCATTCGCAGCGCGTCTCGCTCTGGGTCAATGCTCCAGTTGCCCTCTGCATCTTGCTGCCACAGATTTTCCTTCGCCATCGCAAATGCTGCATCATCGCTACCACTTTGGCGCATCCCTGCCGATCGCCGAATATTACCTGCCACAATCGTCACGGCAGCTTCATCAATTAGCAGGCAGCATTCTACCGAAGTTAACTGTCGCCCGTTTGCTTTGTTCAAAATAGCTGCACAACGTTCATACAATGCAGGCAAGCGAATAGGATTTGCTACACCACCGAAGCCTTTCAGGGTTTCGCCAGCCGGACGGACATCGCTCAGGTCGATCGCCACCTGCACTTCGCCTGTGAAGCGATCG
Source organism: Leptolyngbyaceae cyanobacterium CSU_1_4 (assembly GCA_012034615.1). Classification (GTDB taxonomy): domain Bacteria; phylum Cyanobacteriota; class Cyanobacteriia; order Elainellales; family Elainellaceae; genus Timaviella. The sequence continues at coordinate 2,129 of JAAUPA010000094.1, forward strand.
TCGGTCGAAAGCTCCAGTAACGTTTGGTACGACTTGACCCAACCCCCGACGACTATCACCCACATACAGCGTGACTTGGTTACCCTCAATCTTGACCTCGGTAGCGTCTCGGCGCTGGTCTGCAAGTGTCGTGCCGATCGCACCCTGGAGGCTCACGACAAGACGGTTGCGAATTACAGGTAATTGATTAGTGTACTTGGGTTCTAAAACCGCCCCTGTACCACAGCCCATCATTGCCAAATCCATCATTAGCCCAAAAGCCTGCCAGTCCACGGCATTGGTGCTGGTGCAATTGTACGCACCTGAAAAGTTTTCAGGATTCTCAATCCAGCTTGTGCCACCCACCCACAACCAACGTCCCGAAGGCAGACTCTTCAGTTGGCGCTGCATTCGCTCGATCAACACTGCCTCTTCAGAGGTCAACTTGCCCAGCTTAATGATGCCGCTGAGGGTGCGATCGCACACTTCCTCCCAAGTTTCGCGTAGATTGCCAACCTTCTTATCCCGACGGCTGTAGGTTCTGAAAAAAACCGGATTAGCGGCAGGAGCCGACTCAGGAAACTGATTTAGTGAGCGGGTGCGATCGATGTTTTGAACCATAAGTCATTCACGCTGGTGAGAAAGAACCGAAAACTTACCTCTGAGGAAACACTTTTAACAGGAAAACCCTACATATAGCGTCTACCTACTGAAGTGAAGGCTACTCCTGACATATTAGCGGAATTTCTAGAAATAGAAAGAGGGCAAGTTCTTCATCAAACTCTGCCCTCCTTAAGTTAATTTATACAGCGTGGAAAATTCCAAGGTTGCCGTTAGAAAGGAATCTCATCCTCAAACGACTCTACGGGTGGAGCCGCCTTAGCTGCTGCCACAGGCACTCTGGCCGGAGCTGCCTTGACAGTCGGCGGGCTAGAAGGCTTGCTTGCTGTGGCAGCCGGAGCCGAAGCTGCTGGAGCTGCCGTCCTGGCTGCCCCGGTCACTTCTGCGCTGGTCGTCATTGTTGTTCCAGCATCTAACAAGTGAATTCTTTGAGCAGTCATCTCTGCCCGCTTTTCTTTAAAGCCCTCTTGGCGTTCAACCGTGTTCATCCCTAAGCGACCTTCAATAATGATGCGATCGCCCTGGTGATAACGTTCCTGAATTTCCTGCGCCAAGGTGCCCCAGCCCACAACCTTCATCGTCGCCATCGGTTCATCCTCTCGCAAACCCGCAAACTGTACTACCATTTCTGCCACAGCCGTCTGATTGTCGGACGTGTAGCGGAGCTGGGGATCTTGGGTAATTTCCGCCATCAAGATGCAGCTATTCATAAGTCGGCATTCCCCCAGTTGTACTAATCAATTAAAAGCAGTACTCCAACTCTAGACCATAGACGATAAAGTGACACGAAATTAGCCCCGTTTCCTCTGGCTTCTTAACTTTGAGTCACAAAAATTTCTATTGTTTGATTTACTCCTTCAACTCAGTACCTTACAGGTCAGTACCTTACAGGTCAGTGCCTTACAGGTCAGTGCCTTACAGGTCAGTGCCTTACAGGTCAGTGATAGAGGCTCCTAGCCATCCTTTTAGGTTCGCTTGCTGCTGTGATGTTGGCGTAGGAACTAACACCAGTTGGTACGTTGAGGGACGCGGCTCTGTGAGCGTGACAGTGTAGTTTTTTAGTTCGTCTTGGTGAAAGCAGGTGAGGTTAATTTGGGCATTAGGCGAATAGTCTTTGAGGCGATCGCCCAACTGTTCTGCTCTAACCCGCAACCCATCGATCGCCAATAATTCATCATCTGGGTCAATTCCCGCTGCTGCTGCCGGAGAACCCATTTCAACAAACTTAACGATGTCTCGCCCGTTCTCCGACTTTGCCGTCAACCCTAAATAAGGAGGCTTGCTTGCTATGTCTTCGGGCTGTAGCCTCAAACCAAAAGGTTCTAAGTATTCGTTAAGGGTAGTTCTTCGGTGCTGTGCAGAAAGCGCTGGAAGAAGTCAGTTAAATCCACCTCTGCCACCGAGGTGATGACGGCTTCAAGCTGTTCTGGCGTAAAGCCCGTTTCAGAAACCCCGAACTGTTGCCACATTTGGCGCATGACATCATCCAGCGATCGCCCATTGTCATGCCGCGATCGAATCAGCAAATCTAGCAGCAGCGACACCATTTCCCCCTTTAGGTAATACGATATCTGGTTATTGTCGCTATTGGCATCGCGGCGATATAGCTTGATCCAAGCATCAAAACTCGATTCGCTCAAAGGCTGAACAGTTCGCCCCGGAGTCGTCATAAACCGAGTGATTTCCTTACTCAAGCCCTGGAGAAATCCCTTCGCTCCATAAATTCCTGCCCGCAGAGGAATCATTAAATCGTAGTAGCTCGTTGTTCCTTCGCTAAACCAGAGAGAAGGCGTGTAATTTTCTCTTTCATAATCGAACACCTCAAGCGCTTTGGGGCGAATTCGCTTCACATTCCACAGATGAAAGAACTCGTGCGCCACTAGCTGCATAAACCGCTGATAGCGATCCTCCGACCGAAAGCCTAAGCGCGGATAGTTCAGCGTGCAAGCATCTTTGTGCTCTAACCCGCCATAACCTTGCGCCGACAGGTGTAGCAAAAACAAATAAGAGTCGTAGGGCAAACCGCCAAATAAATCAGCCTCAACCTCGATCAGTTTCTTAGTATCAGCAATCAGGCGATCGGGTTCCATATTTCCCTGTCCCCAAACTGCCAGTTGGTGAGATTTACCCCGCACCTCAAAGTCATATCGCTGATGTGCCCCAATCTCAAATGGGCTATCTACCAGGGTATCAAAATCATTGGCTAGGCAAGTATGGGCTTGCCCTCCAACCGAAACAACGGGTAATGGCGTTGCCACTTGCCAGCTAGGATGGGGCGGAATCACGCTGACATGGATGGGGTTGTTCTCAAATTCGGGCAGATAGAAGAACAGAGCAGCGCCATTAAAATAGCCATGGGTTGTGTCCAAATGGTTGGTGCGAACCGATAGATCATTCGCAAAAACCCGATATCGAAGCGTAATATCGGATAAATCAGCCATTTCGACTTGCCAATGATTTTTTGTGACCTTTTGCCAAGTTCGCCCTTCTACTGCAAAGTCTTGGACGTGTCGCGCGTATTCCCGCACCAGGTAGGAGCCAGGAGTCCAAACTGGCATTTTTAGGTCTAAAAATGGCGATCGCCATCCCTTTACTTGCAACGTCACCTCAAAAAGGTGAGACTGCGGCTGAGGCATGGCGACTTGATAAAGAATTTCGATTTGAGTCCGGGGCTGAGATAAAGCGCGAGTTTGGGTGGCTGTCATATCAAGGCTTAGTTTCTTCCAGTTTCAGGTTCTCCCAACCAGGAGATGAGCCAATTGTTGCATATTCGACAGATAAAGCACTTGATTTCTGGGGTCAGATTTAATCCACCCTTTACTTTGCAGCTTTTCCATAATTTTCGTCACCTCCTCTAAGCTAATGTCGCTGACATCTGCCAAATCTTTGAGCGGAATGTTAAAGATTTCCGTACCCTGAGCCGAAACCGTGCCGTAGCTATCTCCTAAAGACACAAGAGTATTAATCAATTTAATTGCCGGAGGCTGATGGCGAAGCTGAAACCGAAAGTTAGTTTGGCGCAATCGGCGAACCAAGAGTTGCAACATCCGGTGATGCAACTGAGAGTCTTTAAACAAAGTTTGAATGAACCGTTGGGCAGAAATGCTAATTAGCTTCACCGAAGACAGCGCCACTACGTCTGTAGAGCGAGGAGACTCGTCTAGAACCGCCATTTCTCCAAAAAAATCGCCCCGTCCCAAAATTGCTAAGGTTGCCACATTTTCGCCGATATGCCGCCGAACTTTTACCCAGCCCGACTCGACAAAGTAAACCGCGTTTCCCCAAGCGTCTTCCATCAAAACGGCTCTCTCTGCGGGGTATTCGTGCTCAACGGCGATCGACATCAGCCACTCCAGGGTTTCGGGGCTGGCGGCATTGAAGAGGGGAAATAACTCATTAAAGACAGCAGTCTGCATGAAATACGCTCAAGATAAAAATAGGCGTGAGTTGCGGTCATGCCTATGATACCCAGCCCTCTCAACAGATCTCCCATCAAGCTTTAACATTGGGGATCAGTAATTTCAGTGATTTTAGATGCAATCAAGGACGCAGCAAAAGAGCGGGTTTTAAGATTAAGCGCTCCAAAATTTGCCGAATCGCGATCGCCGTCCACTCCACATCAGCAGCGGTGGTCTGTCGCCCCAAGGTGAGCCGAATTCCAGCCTTTGCCGCCCGATCGCCATATCCCATTGCCATGAGCACCGGACTAGGGACTAATTTACCGCTGTTGCAAGCAGAGCCTGAGCTAATTGCAATTCCTGCAAAGTTTAAGTGTCGCACCAAGGTTTTGCCACTAATGGTTTCAGCGTGGGGCAGATAGAAGCTGACGTGATGGGGCAATCGATGCAGGCGATCGCCCGTCACTTCTAAGTCCGGAACCTCTGCCAACAAATCAAAGAGGCGATCGCGGAGCTGCATCAGCCGAGGCACTTCAACATTCATTTCTTGAGCAGCCAGCTCGGCAGCAATCCCTAAAGCCGCGATCGATGGAACCGCCTGAGTTCCAGAGCGCAAATTCAATTCTTGCCCGCCGCCCCCCCAAAGCGGCAAAATTTCTACTCCCGGACGGATATAAAGCGCCCCCGAACCCTGCACTCCATAAAACTTGTGACCCGAAAGCGACAGCAATCTACAGGTAACTGTTGCAAGTTGATCGGCAGCCGCCCCGCAACCTGCACGGCATCGGTATGGAACAATGCTCCATGCGCCTGAGCTATCTGTCCCAGCGCCTCAATGGGTTGCAGCGTGCCCACCTCGCTTTGTCCATAAATCACCGAAACCAGCACTGTGTTGGGCTGAAGTGCCGCCTGTAAATCTAGTGGATCAACTCGTCCCTGCGCATTAACGGGTAAGCGGCTCACTTGCCAGCCTTGCTGCTCTAAGAGGCGGGCAGGTTCTGAGATGCCGAAGTGTTCAAGCGCTAGGAAATCACTAAATGCTGGGGAGTGGCATACCGCCGTGCCACGCCCAAAATGGCAAGATTATTTGCCTCCGTTCCACCAGACGTGAAAACGATCGCCTCTGTCACCGCATGCAACAATCCTGCCACCTGAGCGCGGGCTTGCTCGATAATCTCTGCTGTTCGCTGCCCCCACTGATGCAGGCTAGAAGGATTCCCCCATTGCTCGGTCATCACCTGCTGCGCTAGGGCGATCGCTTCTGAGCGCGGAGGAGTGGTAGCGCTATAGTCGAGATAAATTTGCATGGGGCAATAGAAAAGGGCGAAAAAGGGCTAGTCTAAAGTTTCACACGAGGTGCAGGGCGGCTCATCAGAAGGTTTGGACGGGACAACCGTTGTCGGGAGAGAAAACTCGCTTTGGGCAACTCCCAAATTGATTTGAATGTTAGGACCCGAGCGGGCAAGGCGAATGACTGCACCATGGCGATCGCCATTTTAGTCACCCGCTTGCCGTCTACATACGTTCCATTAGTGCCACTATTCACCACTTCCCAGGTCGAACCGCTCTGTCTTAGTTCTACATGATATCGAGAAACGACGGCGCTATAAAGCACGACCTGATTATCGCTAGAACGACCGATGCGCACAATCGGCTCGTTCGGAAAAGACCAAACCTGCACAGGGGTATGCTTAACGGGATGGAGGAGAGACAGTGTAATCACGCGAAAATTCTTTGGAGAAAGGGCTTGGCAGCCTGTATCAAGATCGCCACCTTAATTTCTATGTTGCCCTATAAAGAGGAGCAAGGACTCAATTTAGCTTCTCTGTATTGCCGCTCTTAACCCAGCCTTCAATGCCGGTGCCAGTTTTAATCCTCTGCCATTCGCCATCTGAGGAAGTTTCTAAAACCCTAACTTCCTCATCCACCGCAACTCCATCTACTTGAGTAGAATCAGCGCTTGGTGCTTCGCGAACTAGTAGCCCAATCGGCTGAGTCACTTTAGCAGCATAGCCTATCGTCGGCGATGTTGCCGCCGCAGGGTCGGGGGCTTTGGCAGTGCCATCAGCAGGCTTCGGGGCTTGGGTTGGGCTACTTTTAGGCTGAATGTCGTTTGGAAAGGTAGGGCGAGCAGGCAAACTCGAAAGACGACCGATGACGAAATTTGTGAAGACGACTCCCGCCCCAAACAGGATAGCAACCGCCAACGTAAATCCTAAGAGAAACTTACTGAGCCCAACTAGCATGGTTCAAACCCCCCTTAATTGCCGCAAATCTCTGATGCAAATCTCTGATGCAAGCCTCTGATGCAAGCCTTTAGGGCAAGGGCTGTTGTACCCGTCCTAGCCCCCCTTGCCGAGAAGCCAGCCTTACTCTGCCATCGCTTGCCCAATTTTGCAAGAGTTGAATTTGGTCTTGGGCGGTTCGGGCTAGGGGAATGAGTTGACTGGCTGCCTCCAAGACATCCTCAGTCGTAAAGTCCCGATTTTGGCTAAAGCCAATGTGCATTGCCTCAATCAGAATTTGCTCAATTTCTGCGCCTGAAAATCTGGGTTTCGTAAGCCAATCGATCGCCATCATAACTCTTCAAATTATGGGGACGGAGCCGAGCTAAGTGAACTGCAAAAATGGCTTTGCGCTCCTCTTGATTTGGCAATCCTACAAAGAAAATTTCATCAAACCGTCCCCGACGCAGCATTTCAGGGGGAAGCGTTTGAATATTATTGGCAGTTGCGACCACAAAGACCGGTGAGGATTTCTCGGCGAGCCAAGTCACGACTGTCCCGAATACTCGGCTAGAGGTGCCTGAGTCGCCGCGACCTTCTAACCCTGAAAACGCTTTGTCGATTTCATCAATCCACAAAATGCAAGGAGCAAGCGCCTCGGCTAATTGAATCATTTGCCGCGTCCGGGATTCTGATTCTCCGACTAAGCCCGCAAAGAGCCGCCCCACATCTAGCCGCAGCAAGGGCAAGTGCCAGTGATGGGCGATCGCCTTTGCCGTCAACGATTTACCCGTACCCTGAATGCCCACCAACAATAGTCCACGCGGATGGGGTAGCCCATACTGCCGTGCTTTTTCCGAGAAAGCTCCGCCCCGGCGCAACAACCACTCCTTCAAGTTATCTAGCCCGCCGATATCAGAAATCTGTTGGGTCGCAGGGTAAAAGTCTAAAATCTGAGTCTGACGAATCGTTTGGCGTTTTTCTTCCAGAATCAGCTCCACATCATCGGCTTGAAGGGAACCATGGGTGGCGATCGCTTTTGCCAACACTCGCCGAATCCGCTCCATCGATAGCCCCTGGCAAGAGCGCACCCATTCATCTAGCACCCGTGGTTCTAAAGGTGCTTGCCCCGTTCCTGCAATCAATCGCTCTAACTCAATTTTAATTTCGGCAATGCCGGGTAAAGGAAATTCTAGAACCGTCATCACCTCACTTAAATCATCAGGAATCGTTACTTGGGGCGATACGATCACGATGGTCTTAGGCTGAGATTTGAGCAGGCGGGCAAGGTTGCGCAGCTTACGGGCAATGGCGACATCTTCTAAGAAGCGATGAAAGTCTCGCAGGACAAATATCCCAGGCACAGAGGCAGGTAATTTCTGAACAAATTCAAGCGCCTGTAATGGATTGCGCTGACCAAATCCGGCATCATTGGGATTGCCTTGATAGCCATCCACAAAGTCCCAGATGTAGACTCCCCGATCGCCCTGTTGCTTGGCAGAGTAAGCGATTGCGGCTTCTACGCGCTCCTCTTCTCGCGTCGGCAGATAGATCAACGCATGACGGGCGCGAAGGAGGAGTTCAAATTCTTCGTTGAAACTCATGATGGTGAAACGCTTGGGTTGATACGTTCATTATCAACTCAGTTGGTTCTTAAAAGATTCTAAAGAAGCCCAGCGACGATCAATGGGGGTAGACTCTGGAGGATTTTCGATGGGAATGCCAGGACATTGGCGATCGCACAATTGACGCTGCGGAATACTGAGGCAAAACTGCTCGTATAGCCATTCATCTGGGCGAAAGTGCCCTTGGGGCGGCAGGGAATCTACCAGGTCATCTAGGGCAACTTCTCGTTCTACCAGCGGATCGGTCTCTTCTTCGACCGCTTCCTGGAGCCAAATAATTTCAGATGTGTTGACTACGACCCGATGATTGTATTGCTGAAGACAGCGATCGCAGGTCAAAGTCATAATGGATTCTGCTTGAGCCCCAACTTCTAAAAAGCTCCCTCGGTGGACAATTTGAATCGAGCCTTGCACCGGCGTCAGAGTCTCTAAATCAGGTAGGCGATCCTGAACAGGAACCTTCCAGGTCTGAGCTGGAGCCTTAGCAATGTGGGGAATATAAATCGGTTCCATAATGTTTAGCGCCGATCAGCGCACCAGACAAAACGAGTTTAGGCAAATTCAGATTCAGACGGATGAATGCCATGGGGTTGGGCAAGACGAACTACTAGACGGCGATCGGGTTCGCGCCCTCGGCTGTAAGTATCTAAATCATCAAAAGACTTGAGGTAAGTATGAACCAGTCGTCGTTCCGGCGAGGACAACGCCAACATTTCATATTCTTCCTGGGTTTCTCGAACCTTTTGAGCCGCCAGATCCGAGAGTTCCTTCAGCTCTGCCTGCCGCCGTACCCGATAGCCATTCAGCTCAAGAGTAAACGCTAGTTGCTCACTCTCACCTCGTCCCATGTTGAGGGTTGTGTTAGCCAGATATTGTAGAGCATCCAACGCAGCTCCCTGAGCGCCAATGAGAGCTTCTACCTGTGCCGGAGTCAAGGTCTGGTCAGCATCGAGAATTAACCAAAAGCTTTCATCCATCTCACTCTGGTTCAACTGACTATGAACCAGGGTCGGCAACCCTGAGAGCTGCAAAAACTTGACTAACCACTTTTGCCCGTCCTGAACCTGCTGCTCATCCATGCTTCAGCCTTTCTTGTTATTCTTTTTCGCGGTCTTCCCTGTTCCACCCGTTTCTTTCTTAGGAGGCTCTTCTTTTTTCACTGCTTTAGGCTCAAAGGGTAAAGCGGGTCGCTCTTCTCCGATCGCCTTCTTCTTTTCGTCAGCATCCACAATCTTTTGAAGATTTTCTGGCAAGGGCTCCTTCGACAAAATGAAGGTCTGGAGCGTCTGGAACATATTGGCAATCACCATATACATCAGTACTCCAGCCGGCAACGGAAAGAACAAAAACATGCCTGAAAAGATAACTGGAGTAAATTTATTAACAGCAGATTGCTGAGGGTTGTCCGTAGCGCCCTGCCCTGAAATCAGTTGACTGACATAGAGGCTAACCCCAAAGAACACAACCATTCCCAAGATATCCCAGTTGATTGCGCCATTTTCGCCAAATGCTCCCACCCTTCCTAGCGCCGTGATAAAGAGAAATCCTTTATTTGAAGCAATTCCAGGAACGCTGCCTTGTAAGGTGACATCCCCAGGTGCCAGAGCTTCGAGGTTCCCTTTTTCATCAAAGCGAACTAAGTTTTCGCCCTTGGTAATTTTCCAAGTCGGTTTCAGCTCACTGTCGGGATACTCGGCGAGAACTTCAGTTAAAGGCTTTCCTGTTACCGTTTGAAACTCAATGCTGGTTTTCTCGCCAACAGTGAGGCGATCGCCCCCTGGAATCAGTGCCGAAACGGGAATATGAGTTCCATCAGCGACATAAATATTTTGAGGCTTAGAGGTATAAGCCTGGGGTTGAATCTGCTCAATCTGTTCCTTAGGCAACACTTGAAGGTTGATGTTGTAAGGCACATCAGAGAACGGGGAACCCCGCAGCGTCGCAAAAAGCGCAAATAGGATCGGCATCTGCAAAACAACCGGGAAGCAGCCTGCCAAGGGGTTGCCAAACTCCTTGTAAACCTTACTCATTTCCTCTTGTTGCTTTGCCGGATCATCTTTGTGACGCTCCTGTACCTCTTTGACCCGCTTCTGCATAGCGGGTTGAGCCACCTTCATTCGGCGCATGTTGCGAATAGAGCCTGCGCTTAAAGGATAAAGCGCAAACCGAATCACCAGCGTCAGCGCAACGATGGCAAGACCATAGCTGGGAACGATGCCATAGAAAAAATCTAGGATCGGCAGCATTACGTTATTTGAGAGAAACCCAACACCGAAGTCCATGCTCTGTGTCTACCTGCGTCTGAGTGTGTGATCCGGTCTAAATAATAACGATATGAAGGTCAATCTGGCAGTTAAGGAGGTTACCAAACCCGGTGGGGGGTTTCCCTACTTGCCGATAGAACCGCTAGCCTTCTGAGCTTTAACTGAGAGCTTGTTGTTAATGAAATCGTACATTTCCCTAAATTTGGGCATGGCTCTTAGCTCTAGACGGCTCCCGTCTTTTAAAGTGATGACCATGTCTCCCCAAGCGCCCAACCCCCGGGGGACAGTCACGACTTTAGTGATTTCCGAGTAGATGATATCAGAGCGATCGCGCCCCATCCACCCGCCAATCACGGTAATCCGGCGATCGGTAACGCGGTAACGCAACCAAATCGCTCTGACGATCGCTCCCACTGTCAAGGGCAAGCAGATGACAGTAAATCCTAAAAGAATATTAGTAATTAGATCACCCACATGGGGCGCTCCCTCAAAATAAACCTCTTCCTTAATGCTCATTGATAATAACCTCAGCGCTGACAAGTAACTGCTCTAATTCTTGCAGAAATTGCTCGTAAGTGCATTCAATAGCACTTGGCTTCACCACAATTACAATGAGCCAACCCAACGTTAAATGAGGCAAAAGCTCTTGCATTGCCGAACGAATGCGCCGCTTAATTCGATTCCGAACAACAGCCCGCTTACTCACCTTAAGCCCAATCGAAATCCCAATACAAGTCTGAACAGGCTCTCGCGTAGTCTCAAGATCGCCCTCTGCCCTGCCCCTAGGCTGGCGCAACGCTCTTAGCGTTAAGTGTGGCGTATGCCGACGCAAACCCGCCTGATAGACCCTGCTAAAGTCTTGTCGTCGTCTTAATCGATGTACCTTAGGCAGCGCCACGATCGCTATACAGCAGCCAACCTAGCCCGTCCTTTACTCCGTCTTGCCCGTATCACACGCCGCCCCGTATGGGATCTCATCCGCGCCCGAAAGCCAGAAGTTCTTCTTCGTTTACGGCTAGTGCCGCCCAAAGTCCGCTTGGTCATGAAAACTCACCTTGCAAATCTTAAAAAATCACAGTCCTAAATAATAGCACTCACGATGCTTAGGAAGCCGCCTTCTTTCTAGAAATCGGCTCCCAAAACTCAAGAAATAGAGCTTAGTCGTTGCCAATGCTCAAAATCCAAGTGCCCAAATAACGATTCAGAGGCACATCTCCTGGGGACCGAACCAACGCATTAAAATAGTGTGTGCCAATGCGTCGAGGGTTTTGAACATCCGAAAGGATAATTTCAACCCGCGTATCTGCCGCGACATCTTCCTGCGGATAAATTTCAATCACCCGATTTTCTTGATCCCAATTAACAGATTCCAACTCAATTTTTTCGCCATCTACCTTGACTTCAACTTCATCAGGGTCAAATTTCCCTGTGTAAGTCGGTGGATAAGCAACAATAAACTCAGAGGCTGCCAGAGTCATCTTCCGTTGAGGAATCCTGAGGCGGTATCGATCGGGACGTGAAGTCTCGCCACCAAAATCTAGCCGATACCCTAGTTGGTTTTCCCGGTCAACGCCACTAAAAAGAGTCAGACCTGGCAACCCTTGAGCCAAAGTCGCGATCGGCAGGCTCGTGGTGAGACATCCAAAAACCGCCAGACTGGAGAATAAACAAATTAATGATGATTTCTGACGTGACATAAGGTTCTGTACCTGTGTGTAGCACTACTGAGTTTTATTGTGAGTTGTCACAGTTAATTACTTTACCAAAATTACCTGTGAACCTGTTGAAAATTCTTCAATGGCATGACTAACGACGAGATCCAACTCCCAAACGTTCCACGAAAAAGGCTTATGTAGAGGATCTCCTAAGGAAACCCTTTCGACATAAGCCTTTTCTTTACAACCTTATAGAAATGTTTCTATGAAGCATCTCTACAACTACTCTTTGCACCCACAAAGAAAAACCTACAAAGACTTACTTGTCATCTTCCGAGAACTCAGCGTCAATGACATCATCTTCACTGCTTGTAGGAGCACCACTACCCCCCTCGCTAGGAGCCGCACCTTCGCCCGCCGCTTGATACAAGTTACTGCTAATGGTGTAAAGCGCCTGCTGAAGCTCTGTGGTGAGGTTCTTAATCTTCTCAAAATCATCCTGAACGATCGCCTCTCGTAGATCTTTCACCAGCCTTCCACCTTAGTTTTCTCTTCAGCCGAAACTTTATCGCCCAACTCAGTCATCTGCTTTTCAGCTTGATAGGTAAGCGAATCTGCTTGGTTTTTGACATCAATCTGTTCCCGCCGCTCTTTGTCAGCAGTGGCATTGGCTTCTGCCTCACGTACCATCCGCTCCACCTCATCTTGAGGCAGCGTAGACGCACCAGTGATGCTGATGGATTGCTCTTTGCCTGTGCCCTTATCTTTGGCACGAACGTTAAGGATACCGTTAGCATCAATATCAAAAGTCACCTCAATTTGAGGCACCCCCCGAGGCGCGGCAGGAATACCGTCTAAACGGAAAGTTCCTAAGCTCTTATTGTCATTCGACATTTCCCGTTCGCCTTGCAAAACATGAATTTCTACGTTTGCTTGACCATCGGCAGCCGTTGAGAAGGTCTCTGACTTTTTGGTAGGGATTGTTGTGTTACGGGTGATGATTTTGGTCATGACACCGCCCAAGGTTTCTACCCCAAGCGACAGAGGGGTCACGTCTAGCAGCAGAATGTCTTTAACTTCGCCCGAGAGCACACCCGCCTGAATAGCTGCGCCCACTGCTACCACTTCATCGGGGTTAACCGTTTGGTTAGGGTCTTTGCCCAAACTCGCTTCACCAGTTCTTGAATGGCAGGAATCCGGGTTGAGCCGCCCACCAGCACCACTTCATCAATGCTGCCTTTGTCGAGTTTGGCATCCCGAAGTGAATTTTCAACAGGAATTCGGCAGCGATCGATCAGGTCTGTGCAGAGGTCTTCAAACTTCGCACGAGTCAAGGTCATGTTGATGTGCTTAGGCCCATCCTGAGTGGCCGTGATGAAAGGGAGGTTAATTTCTGCTTGCGTGACACTCGATAACTCAATTTTGGCTTTCTCAGCAGCTTCGGTCAGGCGCTGTAATGCTTGCTTATCTTTCCGAAGATCAATGCCTTCTGACTTTTTAAACTCTTCTGCCATGTAGTCCACGATCTTCTTGTCGAAGTCATCGCCACCCAAGTGGGTATCACCCGAGGTAGAACGAACTTCAAACACCCCATCCCCTACTTCTAAGATGGATACGTCAAACGTACCGCCCCCTAAGTCAAACACTAGAACGACTTCATTGCTCTTCTTATCTAAGCCATAAGCCAGTGATGCTGCGGTTGGTTCGTTGATAATTCGCAGAACGTCAATTCCAGCGATTTTTCCTGCGTCTTTGGTTGCTTGGCGCTGAGAGTCATTAAAGTAAGCGGGAACCGTAATCACAGCTTGAGTGACTGTTTCGCCTAGGTACTTACCGGCATCGTCCACTAGCTTGCGAAGGACTTGAGCGGATATTTCTTCAGGAGAGAACTGTTTGCCCACTGTTGAAGAATCAATTTTGACGTTGCCATTAACGTTGACTACTTTGTAAGCCACTTCAGTTGCTTCGTTTGAAATTTCGTCATGACGACGACCAATGAAGCGCTTGACTGAATAAAAAGTGTTTTCGGGGTTCATGACAGCTTGACGCTTGGCGATTTGCCCCACGAGGCGATCGCCATTTTTGCATAAGCCACCACTGAAGGCGTTGTGCGGAAACCTTCCGCATTAGCAATCACGGTGGGCTTGCCCCCTTCCATTACTGCTACACAAGAGTTGGTCGTTCCTAAGTCAATTCCAACAACTTTTGCCATGTTAACGATATGCTCCGGTTCTACAGGTTCTAGGTTTCAATTGAAAACTTTTTGACTTTGCCTATCCCTCGGTCATCAAATTAGGAGGGGTATGAGTTCCACGGTTATGGAAGGTTTCCATGTGCTGCTTTTCTCATTCCGCCAAGGGTGGCAAGGAGAAGCACAATAAGAGGGCATTGCGCTCCTTATATACTGCGTACCTTTGCCGCTTCTGATGAAGGCGTGTTTACCGAACCGAGGAAGGACGGTTTAGCGAGTTCATGTTTATTAGTTTAGAGATAGTAAGCCTTGCGGTAATTGGGGCGAACCGTAATCAGGTGGGGGGGTTGCCGCCTACTTTAAAAAGGATTTGGGGTCATAGCAACGGGGGCATTTGCGAGGCAGAGTAGGGCGATCGAGATTTCTACATACCAAGCCCAGACCAACTTAGGGAAAAGCTTCTTAAGCTAACCAGGCGTTGCTGAATCACAGTATGAATTTGCCCCCTAAATCTCCCAATCTGGGAGACTCC
>JAAUPA010000095.1 GCA_012034615.1 Leptolyngbyaceae cyanobacterium CSU_1_4
GGGGTCAAGTTCATAGCTAAACTTCCTCTCGTCCTCATCTAAATTCTGCCCTACTCTCAGGTGAATCTGCAACACTGCTAAATGCTCAAGGGTGCGTTGCCGCAGGGGGTGATCGCGGGAAAGGGCTAACAACTTTGCTGTTTTTCTGCTCATTAAAGCTAAAATATTAGGTGTCTACCAACTGAGCTACAGCAGTCCAACACATCTTGCATTGCCCCAAAACCACAAGACTGGAGGGTCAAATACAAGAAAGGTAGTCATATGAACTGGCATTCTGTATCAATATTTCGCAGTCATTCCAAGGGAAAATGCAACTATGACGGTAACCAATGTTCATATCAGCTTAGAAGCACAGCAAATTCTGATTAAAGCTGCCGCCTTGAAAAATGTGTCCGTTGAGGAATTAGCCTCTGAAGTCTTAGATGATGGCATCCAAACACGCCTTACAGAGAAGGTAGTGAGTGATGAATTACAACAGGAAAGTGAGATGAACCCTCTAGCCGATCTTCAGCCCTACGCTTTTTATGCAACGCCAGAAGAATCAGTATTACTGTCGGACGACTGGGATATGGAGCATAGAAAGGGTTGATAGTTAGTGTTAATTCTGGATACTCATATTTGGGTTTGGTGGAATCAAAACGATCCAAAATTAAATACTCAGCAAAGAAATGCAATTGAGGTTGCTAGGACACAAGGGATTGGAATTTGTACTATCAGTCTTGTTGAAATTGCTCGATTGACTCAGCGAGGCAGAGTGATACTCCCGAAGCCGATTGATGAATGGTTCAATATTGCTTTGGTGCAACAGGGAACGATTTTAATATCAATCACGCCTGAGATCGCAATTGATGCAGCCAGCTTACCAGGAAATTTTCACAAAGATCCGGCTGACAGACTAATTGTTGCAACAGCGAGATCATATAACTGCCCTCTAATCACAGCAGATCAGGAAATTCTTGCTGCAATCGAACTTTCATTCGATCTAACGTTTCTCGTTCAGAGCCTACAAAGAACACACTAATTTTTTTGGCTGAAACTTGGTGGCATAGAGCCAGCAAGATATCCATTCCTGCTACTCGATTTTGCCGCCAAACGCCTAATAGATTCATGAGCCAGACTAGGGGCATTCCATCGGGCGTTACTAAATCGGCGTTGGATAACACGGCTGCAAATTGAGGATTGCGATGGGCTTCCATCAACATATGCACATTAGCAACACAAACTACCTTACTGATCCGGCGCTTTGCCCATTTTAATATCAACTCAATTTGATAATCAAAGGGTACGGCCGTCACTGGAAATCCAATCACACTCTGCTTGGGGGGCAATAGCTCTAGAGTCATGATGCTTCTCTTACACTTGTAATTCTGAGGGACAAAAGGGGAGTCAACCGGCTCAGATGGAACGAATGACGCGATCTGGGCTGGATGATTACCCTTGGTGTTGCACTGACCTGATGACTCTGGGCTGAAAGCGCCTTTAAAAGCGCAACCGCCAACCGAAACAACCGAAATGCGATAGACCCAAATGCGATCAACCGAGATGCGGTAGACCCAAAACAGATAGGGAATACGATCGGTCTGAGGAAGCGCCTGATAGGTCTTCCCCGATCGCCCTACTCAGTAGATTTAAGGAGCCGAAAAGATGAGGTAGAAGCAAAGATTTAAAGTTATCTAGAGGATTCCGACTCAGAATGAACAGGTTTAGCTAGATCACATTAATCTTTACAGTAGATGCGAGAGATGCTGGAAACTGTTGGGGTCTATAGCTTTGCGCGGATAGATGCTGTTTTGCGCGGATAGATGCTGAGGATAGATGCGAACACGTTGACACATTGATTTGTGTAAATGCTCTTATGTTCTACCCTGACACAGAAATGTAAAGGATGCAAGAGGTGATACTGGATCAGGGGTTTTTTCTACGGAAGTTCTAAGTATAGATACGCAGGTTGAATGAATGAATCTAATTTATCGATCTAATTTATCGATCTAATTCAATGAACAGTTCGTAAGAAACTAAGCTTATCGTTCTTCTTAATGAACCTCAGTGCTTTGGATCACCATTCCTAAAACAGGAATATTGGATACTCGAAGCTGTTCTAAGGCTTGTTCTCCTAGCGATCGCTTCAGCCTACCAAGTTGTGATACCAATATCACGCCCTGAGTGTGGGTTGCCATCAAATGAGCATCGGCAAAACCCAACAGCGGCGGCGCATCATAAATAACTAGGTCAAAATTATTATTAACTTGCATCATCAAATGGTGCATTCGTTGGGAAGAGAGGAGCCGCGTAGGGTCAGGAGGGACTGCTCCAGCCGTCAGGACAAACAGGTTAGGTTCCACCAGCGATCGCTGAATGGCTCCCTTTAAGTCCATTTGTCCTGCCAACACATCAATTAATCCGCCCTTGTTCGGTAAGCCCACATATTCATGCACCCGAGGACAGCGTAAATCTGTATCTACCAACAGGACGCGCTGCCCCATTGCCGCTGCTGCCTGGGCTAAGTAAACCGAAACCGTCGATTTGCCCTCTCCCGGCATCGCCGAGCTGACCACTAAGGATTGGATAGGCACATCAGTATTCAGCAGCCGGATGTTGGCATAGAGCGATCGAAAAGATTCGGCAAACGGATCGGCTTCGTAATATTGACGGCGAACTTTACCATTATTTTTACCCCCGTTGAACTCGCGCACATTGCCCGCTCCTACGGGTTGGAGCACAGGCGCTAGGTTAATAATGGGCGCACCGCCGCCTGACGCCTCGTTGTGAGGAATGATGCCCAGCAACGGGAGTTTAATCAAACGCTTGAGCTCTTCAGCCGTGTAAATCACATCCGCCAATCTGTTCATTGCAAGCGCCGCGCCGGTGCTCAGCAACAATCCTAAGATGGCACCCAAAGCAAGATTCCGAGTCATGCTGCTGTCGAACGGTTGGGGCAAAGTGGTGGGAGTAATTAATTCCCAAGGAATTTCGCGTTGCGCAATATCAATTTCTTGGGCTTGGCGCTTGGCTAAAAGCTGGTTTAATGCCTCGGTCGCAATCTGGAGCTCTCGTTGAACATCGGTGAAAGAGCGAGAAACCCCTGCTAACTGTCTGACCTCAGAGTTTAAAGATCCGAGTTTGGCAGTTAAAGAGCGATCGCGCACTTCTAACTCCCGAATTTTGCCTGCCACCTCGCGCTGGACTTGCTGGCTTTCCCGTTCTAGCAACGATACTAAATTGTTCCGTTCTTCCCGTAGCACTTGTAAGTCGGGGGTTTCTTCGGTGTAAACCGTGGTGGCTTCAGCAATCTTGCCATCCAGTTCAATCATCCGATTGAGTAACGATTGATAGCGCGGATTTTCGCTTAAGGCTGAAGAAGCGGCAACTTCGGGCGATCGCCCTGCCAATTGACCCTGCAAATCGCCCGATAGCGCTGCTGCCTGTTCAAGCTGCACCTGGGTCTCAAGCTGTTGCTGCTTAAAATCGCCAACTTGTCCCGAAAGCTGCGACCCTTTCACTTCAGGATCAATAATATCGTTGCCCTGACGAAGCGCTTGGAGTTCTCCTTGCAACGACTGAACCTGCTGCTGCAAATCAGGCAACTTGCCTTCCACAAACTCAATGCCCTTGCGAATATCCAACTGACGAGACTGAAGGCTGTAATCTAAATAGGCTTTGGCAGTGAGATCTAAAAAAGATTTAACCTGTTGTGGTTTTAATCCTTCATACGTTACTTGAATGATATTAGAGTCTTTCCCCACGACGGTAACAGCAAGCTTGCTAGTAATGGACTTATAGCAGCTATCATTAGGGCTTTCGCCTAAGGGAACCGTTGATAAACCAGAATCCGAAAACTGTTCACAAGCATTGGGATACTGCATCTTAAATCGTTTCACCACGGGCAGCAATATCTTGGGGCTACCGAGAATTTTGAGTAAATCTGGAGTGACTCCTTGAGCCTGGGGCGGTCGCCCGGTCAGAGCTTCCGGCAACGAAGAAATTACATCCGATTCTGCTGTATTGGGTTGAATCAATAGCTCAAACTGTGCCTGGTAGCTAGGAACGTCTAAAGATCCCTTTAATCCTGCCGCCACCATGACCGCCGCCGTAATGCCTATCACTAAAATTGCCCGTCGTCGGAGTGCACCCAAAACCTGAGCCAGGTCTAATCCGCTCTCGTCTCCTTGCGACGGAATGCCGCCATTCACCAAAGCAATTGGTTGACCGTAGGATGTTGTTTTCATCTTTAACCCTGCTTAGTTTTATCGTTCAAACAGCCCTGTCTAAATCACAGTCCTGTTCTTTATAGCTTTATCCTTGAGCGGCTAGTTCAGCAGCTCACCGAAAAATGCGGAGGAAGTTAAACGGAAATTGGAAGATTGAAAAGACGTTTCCTAAAGGGGCTAAGACTTGTCCTAGGGTATCAGAGGTGGCGGCTAATCCCGATCGCCCGACCACGACGACATCGTTATTGCGCAGCGATGGATTTTTGCCATCGGCAATACCTTGAGTAAAATCCACTGGGATCTCTTCCCGCGACACCGAACCATCTTCATTGAGTCGCACCAAATTTACTGATGCGCGCCGTGCCCGATTATTAAATCCACCCGCCGCCAAAATTGCCTGGTTGAGGGGCGTATTGGGCGGCAGCTCGAAAGTGCCAGGTTGTGCCACTTCGCCCACCACATTGATTTTGATGGAGTCGGGAGAGAAACTGGTGCTGGCTAATGCCGATGCCTCAGCCGGATTAAGGGCGGCTACCTGAGTCACCACAATTGAATCGCCTTCTTGCAAAATCGGGTCTTGGTTCGCATCGCCCGATTTCAACAAATCCCAAAGATTAACCTTAAACTCTTGGGGAGTGCCCGATCGGTGGGTCTACGAATCAAAATTTCCCGAATATTTGCCGTTGGCTTAATGCCGCCTGCCACCTGAATGGCACGGGTCACTGTGGGCAAGCCGCCACCGCCGCCGCTTCCTGGCACACCCGCCTCTCCCGTGCGGGCAGAACCCGTGACGGTGTAAGGACCAGGGCGGAATACCTCACCCGCAACGGAGATATTAATGGGCTCAGAATTGTTGGCGGCAAAGCTGGCATCGGAGAGCAGACCCGATTCGGCAATGTTAGGGGTTGCCGTTGCGGGGACAAAAATAGTGTCGCCATCTTTGAGGGCAAGGTCGTACTTTAAGTCTCCCGTCTGCAAAAGCTGCATGAGGTCAACATTAATGACCTGTTCAGTTCCATCACGCTGCGGACGACGAATTTCAACTTGGCGAACATTGGCGCTGAGGGTAGTCCCTCCTGCAGTTTGGAGCAGTTGGTTAAGGGTTGGAAATTCTCCGCCCTCGACGTTAACGCTGTAGGCTCCGGGTCGGCTCACTTCGCCTGCCACCCCAATTTCGAGGGGACGACGGCTGAGGAGGCTCAGGGTAATGAGGGGACGACGTAAAAATCGACTGTACCCTGCCGCGATCGCCGCAGTTGCCTGATCCACGGTCATACCATCGACTGAAATGTTTCCAGCTAAAGGCAAGTTGAGGGTGCCATCTGCCAAAACCTGAGTTTCGCCGCTGTACTGGGGGGGCGCGGAAAATGTCAATGCGAACGCGATCGCCTGCTCCTAGGGTGTAGGGTTCGCCCTGAGTTACAGCGGCAATTAGGAACGGCGGCTGGACGGAGGGGGAAGCAATGGCGATCGCGGGGTGAGCGACCAGCGTCAGGAGAGTTACCCACAAGGCGGGCTTTAGAGTGGACTGGATTAATGTGGACGGGACTAACGTGAACGGGGTTTGGAGAGGTATCCAAAAGCGTTGAAAAATCATAAGCTACGGCGTGCTCCCTGGTTATCTTTGCAATGATGAATGGCTTGCCGATGCCCCTGGCTCGTGAATATCTATCCAAGGGTTTGAGTGCCTCATCCGTGCAAAAAACAAGTAGTTTCCCCGAGCTTTACAGAACCTTTATTTATCTCATGAAGAAATGATGAATTTTATTGCGGCTTCAGGCAGGAGCCAGTTGCCAGAAAAGCTGTCCTTGGCTTAAACCAGGGCTTTCGGATCATGGGTTTGGCTGAAGGCTGTAAAGTTTTGGTCAGATTCTAAATGTCCATCCACTAGGTTGACAATGCGATCGGCGACATCCAAAATTCGGTTGTCGTGGGTGACCATCAGGATGGTGCAGCCCTGCTCCTTTGCCAAGGTTTGCATTAGGGTCACCACATCGCGCCCCGATTGCTTATCAAGGGCGGCGGTGGGCTCATCTGCCAAAATCAGGGACGGCTGGTTGACGAGGGCACGAGCGATCGCCACCCGTTGCTTTTGTCCTCCCGACAGGGCTTTAGGCTTGTAGTCTACTCGTTCTGCCAAACCAACCTGAGCCAGCATTTCTACAGCACGTTGACGTTTATTGCCCCAGTCCTGGAGCACTTCAACCGCCATTTCTACATTTTGGGAAGCCGTTAAAGAGTCAAATAAATTGTGTGCTTGAAAAATAAAGCCGATATTGCGGCGGACTTCAACTAGCTCTGATTTACTCAGCCCCACTAGCTCTTGCCCCAACACATTCAAGCTGCCCTCTTGCAAAAACCGCAGTGCGCCAATCAGGGTCAACAACGTGGTTTTACCCGAACCCGAAGGCCCTGTCATAATGACGATCTGCCCTTTGGATAATTCTAAATTAATATCGTAAAGGACTTGTTTACGCAGATCGCCTTGACCATAGTAATAGTCCAAATGGCGAACGCTGACAGCAATCTCTTCTGAAGAAAAGTGGGGAGAATCGCTCGGTAAATCATTCGATAAATGGCTCATGTGCCGAATACCTCAGCAGGATCAGTAGATTGGACTTTGCGAACGGCGATCGCCCCTGAAATGAGGCACATAATCACGGTGGCAACTAACGTGTTGAGCGCACGCAGCGTGGTCATTTGCATTAACAGCCCTGTTGCGTCTGCCGTTACCCGATACAATCCAAAACTAATTAAAAACCCAGGTAAAAACCCCAGCAATCCCATAAAAACAGCTTGCTGAATCACCACGGTTAATAAGAAAAAGTTAGAATAGCCCATGGCTTTTAGCGTTGCATATTCTGCCCAATGTTCGGCCACATCTGTATAAAGAATTTGGTAAACAATAATGACTCCGACGAAAAAGCTCATCACCGTTAGCAACGAAAAGACAAATCCAATATTAGTGTTCTCCTTCCAATAGGCGAGTTCCTTATTGATAAAATCCTCTTTGCTATAAATCAGAATATCAATGGGCAACCGTTGCGTTAAGGTTTGAATCAATGCAGAGGCATTTGCTCCAGGCGCGAGTTTTAACAAACCAATATCCACTGTGTTCAAGTTGCGCTCATCATCATCAGGACCTAGGTTTGAAAAGTAGCGAACAAAGTTTTGATCGCTCATGACCACGTTGCCATTTCCTGATGTAAAGTCGGTGCCTAGGGGGAAAGTTCCCACGAGCCGCACTTCTTGCTTCGCAACTTCTGTGACAGTTCCGATCGCCAAAGACCCTACTTCAGAGCGCGATTTAGAATCAACCATGGCAGTCCGGGGCATTTGTAATGCCGATCGCTTTGCCAAGATTTCAGGGAGAGGCAGCACAGGATCGCTCAAGTTAAAGGCTAAAACTCGTAAAGGACGAATCTTTTTGGTATCTGGGTTTTTCCAGTCGGCAGTGGTGGTGTAAAGCGGATAGGCGGCATCAACGCCCTCAAAAGCCTCAGCCTGATAAAGACGGCGGCGCGCAAACTTCTCAGGAATAAACATACTGGTTTTGATGCGATTGACGATGATGATATCGCCATTGAGCGCCTTGAGAAGCTGGACTTGACTATCGTATAAGGCGTTTTCAAAACCCTTAAAGATGAACATCAACACCACGGCAAAAGCAACACCTGCAAGCGCAGTCAATAACCGCTGACGTTTATGGGTGAGGTTAAACCAGGCTAATGGGGTGCGCATTTTCATTAGAACAACTCCACAGGTTCGGCTGTCACAACTTTACGAACAGAAATTAGGGCAGAAAGAACACACATCGCGATCGTTAAAATAAAAACCATGACCGCCCGCTGCCAGTCCATTGCGACAGGCAGTGCATTATTGGTCGCACTGGCAGCAAAGGCATAAAGACCCACAGAACTTAAAAAACCAGGAATGTATCCTAGAACTGATAAAATAATGGCTTCTTGAATCACGACATTAAATAAATAACCACTGCGATATCCCATCGCTTTTAAGGTGGCATATTGCTTCATGTGATCTGAAATGTCGGTGTAAAGAATTTGGTAAACAATGACAACCCCAACGACGCAGGAAACAGCAACTCCCATGCCAAAGATAAAGCCAGTGGAGGTAGAGGTAATCCAGTAGGAACGATCGTTCTCAATGATTTCTGCTTTGGTTTTAACAACCACATCTTTAGGTAAAACTTGGCGCAATTGAGCGGCGATCGCCTGGGCATCGGTTTCAGGTTCTAGCTTGATCAGCCCCATATTGACCAGGTTTAGCGGAATTTTGAGGAGACGAAGGAAGTTTTGGTCACTGCTGACAACAGTTGCATCTGCGGCAAATCCGCCGCCTAGTTCATACTGTCCGCCAATGGTGACCGTGCGGCGATCGACCTCGGTTTTTGTGCCAATGTCTTTAGAACCATACTCTGGGCGAGAGAGGCGATCGAACAGCACCGTATCAGGGCGATCGAGCGCTGCCAAAGTCGCGGAGGTATTCAACTCTGGCAGCAAAAACACCCGATCTTGAGGATTATAGGCAAACATAAACACGGCTCGGCTGTCGCGGGTTTCAGGGTTGCGCCATTGCAAATATCCCAAGTACAAGGGCATGACACGCGCTACGCCCTTAATCCCGGCAGCTTGATAGAGGCGATCGCGGGGAAACGCCTTACTACTGCTAATTTCTAACGTTTGAGGCGAAACTAAAAACACATCGGCATCCATGTACTGATAAAACATAGATGCGCTTTGTGCCAGTGCGCCCAAAAAGCCCAAGTTCATAAAGACCAACAAGACCGCAAAAGCAACTCCAGCCAATGCCACCACCAAGCGGCTCTTTTCATGCACCAAATTCAGCCAAGCCAGAGGAACTCTCATTTCATTCAGCCTCTCCGCATCTCTCTCTTAATCTGCTCGGTAGTTTAGGGCTGCTGAACAGCCTAGGGCTGCTGAACATCAATTTTTACATCCACTTGCAAATTGGTCAGCGCCTCTACAGCCTTGCCGTTGTCGAGCTGAATTTTAACTTCAACCACCCGGGAATCGGCGTTGGCAGCGGGGTCATCGTCTAGAACATTGTTTTTGAAGATTTGCCAGCCAATAGAAGAGACTTTTCCGGTTAAAGGTTCACTGAAGGCACCGTTGCGGCTAGAAATAACAGCAGGTTGACCGGGGCGAACTAAACCCACATCGGTTTCATAAACTTCGGCAACCACAAACATTTGGCTGGTGTCGCCCAAATCTAAAATGCCGTTCGTGCCGATCGCCTCTCCCGCCCGAGTAATAATGCGCAGCACCCGCCCAGAACTCGGAGCGCGAATGATGGTGCGTTCTAACCGAGCCTCTGCCAAATTTAGATTTTCTTGAGACGACTGCACCGCAGTTTGCACTTGGGTAACAGGCAAATTTGCTCGCTCTGACTGGGCTTGGGCTTGGGCATTGCGAAGATTAGCAACTCGCTCTGACTCGTTCTGTGCCAAAAGTGCCTGAGCATTCTTAAGTTTCTCCTGAGCTTGGCGAGTTGTGCTGATCTGTTGGTCGAGGGCTTGTTGAGAAATGGCTCCGGCTTGGCGGAGGCTTTGTTGCCGCACCAAATCTTGGGTTGCCAACGTCAGTTCTGCCTCTAGCTGCCTAACGCTGGCTCGTAGCGCCTCTGTCTCAGCGCTACTCGGAGCTTGCACTTGCTGAATACGGGTTTGGGCTTCCTGAATTTGGGCTTCGCCTAATTGAGTGGCTGCCTCGAGTTTTTGCCTTGCCTCAACCAGTTGGCTGGCGGCAAAATCGCGCTCGGCAAGGCGTTCTTCGTAACTGTCAAGATAGCCTAAAACCTCTCCGGCGCGAACGGTATCGCCTTGTTTAACGTTCAAACGCTGGAGTAATTCGGTATTGGGACCGCTGACCCGAATCACTTCGCCACGGGGTTCTAGCCGCCCCAGCGCTGCAACTTCTACTCGTTGGAGCGGCGTTGCAGCAGCTTCAAGTTGGGCTAGATCGGGCTGGGGTGAAATCAGGCGAGAGACCCCTAACCCCAGTAGCCCCAAGGCGATCGCCCCGCCTGTGATCCCCATTACCCAGCCGTTTTTAAATGGAAAGGTTCGACTCAATTTCATAGCCCATGCCCCTGTGAAGGTTAGTAATTTTAGTCATTAAGGCTGTTCTAAGTAGACTGTTCTAAGTAGACTGTGAGCATTTTTCCAAGTAAGGCACCTTGTTCTTCAAAAGAGGCAACTTCTTCGTTGTACAGCCTTCCCAAAATCAATCCATCTATCAAACTCAGGACAAAGACAACAAGCTTGGGATCTTTTAATCCCAGCAAGTCAGCCACCCGATCGCGGGCGCGATCGCAGACCTGTTTCAAGATTTCGTTGTGGCTTGCGGTATGCTCTTGCTGTTGATGAAAGTCAATCAGCAGTAAGGTTTGCTTGAGAAAATAATCTTCGTTGGTTGCAATGAAACGAAATGCCGCCTCCATTCGTTCAGCCAGAGTTTGAGCCGATTCTAGTTCGGCTTCAGCTTTCAGCAAATCTTGCTGAGTCCATTCTTCAACCAATTGCTCAAACAGCGTCTCTTTACTAGAAAAGTAATGATAGAGGGTGCCAGTTGACACCCCTAACCCTTGAGCAATTTCTCGCATGGTAATGGCGGCATAGCCTTTTTCGGCAAACATATCAAAGCACCGACCCAGCAGTTCTTTGCGATAAAGGTCATGGTCAACGATCTTGGGCATAGGTTCGGGTTAACCCCAGATAAAAACTAAGGCAGCTTGGGAGAATAGATTTTTAGGCTAGTGTAAGAGTGAAGCGATGTTTTTTAAATCGAACAATTGTTTTATAACACGAGTGAACGAAGTTTGTAAAATGGAGGGATGGCTTTTGCGTAAATTATTGATTGGCTTTAAGCGTAAATGATGGCTCTCCTAGGCATGGGGGGGGAAACCGGGCAAGAAGTTTGCCCTCCCGCAACTTTCGTTGTTCTGATCAGAGATCCTGATGATCTGAAACCTACAAGAGCCTGAATAATGAACCTTAACGGAAAAATGGTTGCCTACGAATTCTTAATCAAAACTTTCTTATTTTTCTATGACAGACTCTTCTAAGACGGTGCAAATTCGCTTTTTACCCAATGATGTTTCTGTCGTGGCAACGGTGGGAGAGGGAATACTTCAAGTTGCCGATCGGGCGGGGGTGTTGATTCCGACGGGGTGCTTGATGGGCTCTTGCCACGCCTGCGAGGTTGAAGTGGAAGATGGGGAAGCGATTTGTGCTTGTATTAGTGCGGTGCCGCTGGTTTGGAGAAGATGACGATCAATCTTTTCGTGGATCCAACCTGGTAATTGGGCAATCTGCGCCAGAGAACGATCTCGATCGGGGCTTGATTGAACCGAATCAAGGGGCAATCTGCGCCGGAGAACGGTCTAGATTATTCGGTAGGACTTCCCGAACTTTAGCCAGGGTTTGAGCTAATGCGATATCTTCTGCATCTAACAAACCTAGTAAACGGTAAGGCTGGTCGCGGGTAACCACGGGAAGTTGCTGCAACCCTCGCCCCGCCATCCGGGCGATCGCCTCGCTTAAAAGCTCATCTGCATGAACATACAAAATTTCGGTGGTACAAAATTTCTCAACAGGTTGAGATAGATCGGCGGCGACAGCAGGATCAGCCTTCACTTTCAGCAGCAGTCGATGAAAATCTTGCAAGGTTAAAATGCCAATAATTTGCTCGTCTGCCATAATCAGGGCGCTACGACAGCGATCGCTCACCAACCGATTGCCCGCTTCAAGCAACGGCATAGCGCCAGAAAGCTGCAACGGCAAGGGGTGCATGGCTTCAGAGACCGTTAGCGCCAACGTTCCAGGCAAAAGGGGCGGTTCGGGGGGCGGCGGTTTAGGCGTGTTATCAATCACCACCAAAGGACTCAAAATCTCGATCGCCCAGTTGCTCAACCCAACCGCCGCCATCAGCGGTAAGACAATTCGATAATCGTGGGTTAGCTCAAACAATAACAAAATGGCAGTTAATGGAGCGCGCACACTTGCCGCCAAGACAGCCGCCATGCCAACCATGGCATAGGCGGGAGGAGAAGCCATCGCGTCATGCAACATGGGCAGGGCGATCGCCAACACCTTGCCATAAATCGATCCTAAGGAAGCACCCAAAAATAATGCTGGGGCAAATACGCCCCCCACAAAACCGCTGCCAAAGCTTAGGGCAGTCATCACCAGTTTTGCCACCAACAATGCGATCACTAACTGCAAGGGAAACTGCACATCTTGCAGCATCGATTCAACCGTTTCGTATCCCACCCCCAAAATTTGCGGCAGTTGCAGCGAAACTAAGCCTAAACAGGCTCCGCCAATGACGGGATGAAACGCTGGAGGAATTTTTGCTAACCCGCGAAACCCAGCCACCTGCCCCTGGAAACACTGCTGAGAAAAGCGGAGCGATCGCTTATACAGCAGCGAGACCACACTTGCCAACAGCCCCAAACCCACGTAGAGAGGCAGCTCCATCAAACTTCGCACTTCATAGGCAGGCAACGCAAAAGCCGGACGAGAACCCAGCCCAATTTGAGCAATCCAGGCAGCCACCACAGCCGCCAACAGCACGACACTCGCGGCTGAAGAGGCAAATGTGGTGCCCAACACAACCTCTAAAGCGAAAAACACTCCGGCGATCGGGGCATTAAACCCCGCTGCCAGACCCGCCGCCGCCCCCGCCGCCAACAACAATCGCTGCCGT
Organism: Leptolyngbyaceae cyanobacterium CSU_1_4; assembly: GCA_012034615.1. Taxonomy (GTDB): domain Bacteria; phylum Cyanobacteriota; class Cyanobacteriia; order Elainellales; family Elainellaceae; genus Timaviella. The sequence goes on from JAAUPA010000095.1 coordinate 12,956, forward strand.
TCTTGAGAAACCTTAAGCCATTGACCCAGCAGCAAACTGAAGTAGGCACCAATCTCCACACTAGGACCTTCGGGGCCCAAAGATGCGCCACTACCTAGCGAAATTGAGGCAGCGGTCATTTTGGTGACCGGATTGAGGAGTTGAAGATTGCGATCACCCTGTGCCACTTCAATTAAAGTCGTCAGCCCTGGTCCAAAATCTTTAAAGCGCCACCGCATCGCCCCAATCATCAAGCCGCCCAACAGCGGAATCAGTGCCAACGTCCAATGCCCCCAAACGGAGAGGAAGCCAGAGACCTGACCAAACATGAGCGTACTCATCAGGTGAATGAGCGATCGAAACAGCACCACACCCGCACCCGCGCCACCGCCCACCAACACCGCCAACAGCAGCACAATGGTTTCAGGGCTGGGCTGAAGGCGATTGAGGAGATGGCTTAAAGAAAAGGTAGAACTCGAATTACTTAGCTCAGGTTGGATTAGCCCCTTGGCATTGGGGGTGAGTGTCATGGTCGAAAGCAGCGCGCAAAATAGTCCAAAATCATGAAGCCCAATTTTATTTCACTTCTCTATTTTGACGTGATGTTTCAATTTTATAGCAGTCAGATATTCTGATTCAGAAAAATGACATTCGGACAAATGACATTCGGACAAATTGCAGATGTAAGCCCTTTGATTCAGACCCATGAATCGCTGTGCCTAACAAGGTGCTTAAGCGCCCTGCCCTAACCAAGCTGACTTCCGGTCAGGTTCCATGCCATTCACCTGAATCCCATCAAGACGATCACATCAAAACTGTGCCGCCCATCAGCCGCTGATATCGATACTCCAACTCTGCCTTCATGAGCGCCCACCGTTCGATCGTCGGATCAATCTCAATGACCTTCTGCGCCGCCGCCCGTGCTAACTCCAGCACCTCTTGGTCTTCAACCAAACTTGCCAGCGCAAAGTCTGGCAACCCCGATTGCCGCGTCCCCAACACTTCACCTGGACCCCGAAACCGCATATCCATTTCTGAAATAAAGAACCCATCTTGAGACTGTTCCAGCACCTTCAACCGTTGCTTCGCCGTTTCGCTTTTAGAACTGCTCATTAATAAGCAAAAAGATTGATCTGCGCCGCGCCCCACTCGTCCCCGCAATTGATGGAGCTGCGATAACCCAAATCGCTCAGCATGCTCAATTAACATCACCGTAGCGTTAGGAACATCGACTCCCACCTCAATGACAGTGGTAGAAACAATGATTTGGGTTTGGTTATGACGAAACTGGTTAATGGCTTTTTCTTTATCAGCCGAAGACATCCGCCCATGGAGTAAGCCCACATTAAAGTCGGGAAAAACCGACTCTTGCAGGTGTTTGTACTCTTCAGTTGCCGATTTTAGGTCAAGCTTTTCCGATTCTTCCACTAACGGCAACACAATATAAACTTGACGACCTTGGGCAACTTGACGACGGATTAAATCGTACGTGTCGGGGCGATCGCGTCCTCCCAAAACCGTTGTTTTAATGGCTTGTCGTCCGGGTGGCAGTTCATCAATTTGGCTGACATCCAAGTCTCCATGCAGCGTTAACGCCAGCGTTCGCGGAATGGGTGTCGCGGTCATGGTTAAAACGTGGGGAAAATCTCCCTTTTGCTGTAACCGTGCTCGTTGCTGCACCCCGAACCGATGTTGTTCATCAATGACGACCAAACCCAGTTTCTGAAATTTCACAGGGTCTTCAATTAAGGCATGAGTTCCCACTAGCAAAGGCAATTCACCACTGAGCAACTCTGCGTGGATCTTTTTGCGTTTCGAGGCTTTGGTCGAACCTGTGAGCAGTTCTACCGACAAATGCATTAAATTAAACCATTCCACCAGCTTTCGATAATGCTGTTCTGCCAAAACCTCGGTAGGAGCCATGAGGGCAGCCTGATAGCCCGACTGAATTGCCGCCAAAATTGCTACCACGCCCACCACCGTTTTACCCGAACCCACATCTCCTTGCACTAACCGATTCATGGGCGTAGGCTGCTGCAAGTCGTTCAGAATATCGTTAATGACCCGCTGCTGTGCGCCTGTGAACTGGAAGGGGAGAACCTCGTGAAACTGATCGATCAAATGCCCGGTCGGAGCAAGGGTGGCGCTGGTTTGCTGCTGCCGTTGTGCCATGCGGCGCTTGAGTAAACCCAGTTGGAGATAGAAAAACTCGTCAAAGACAAGTCGGCGACGGGCTGCGGCAAGGGCTTCGCTGTGGGGTGGGAAATGAATGTGGGCGATCGCCTCCTGAATCATCACCAAACCCTGCTTTTCGCGCAAAGCATCGGGTAAAGAATCCTGGAGTTGCCCCACCGCAGGCAATGCCGCCACCACCGCTTTGCGCACCACATCTGCACCGACACCATCAGTCAGCGGATAAACAGGCACCACTCGCCCCACCTGGAGCGAATCGATCGAGGCTTGGGAATGGTCGAGCACCTCAATTTGGGGATTTTCCAACGTCACGCCATACTTGTCGCGTTTCACCAGCCCCGAAGCAGCAATGACAGCTCCAGGCGGATACATTCGCTTTTGTTGCTGCTGCCAGGCGGGGTGCTGGAAACGGGCACCCGGGAAAAAACGCCCTAGCTTAAGCTGACCACTGTGATCTTTTACAACCAGTTCAAAAATGGTGAGCTTGGAGTTCCGAGGGCTGCTGAAGCAATTGCAGCGTTTGACGGTTGCAATCAGCGTTACAGTTTCTCCCGGCTCTAGGTCACGGATGCTGACCTGACGGGCATAGTCCATGTAGTCGCGCGGTAGTAGTAGAGGATATCGCGGACGGTATACAGCCCCAGCTTGGCTAGTTTTTCGCTGTTTTTTGCGCCAATGCCGGGAAGGAAGGTGACCGCTTGATCGAGGGTAATGGGAACTTTGCGTCCTGGTTCGGTCAGGGGAACGGTTTTGGGGACTTTGGTTTTAGTCGAAGCTGTCGTTTCGGCGGCAGTGAAAGGGGATATTTGGGAGGAGGAATGAGCGGAGGGGGCATCCGCGCGCGCTTTATTTTCGAGATCTTTGCGGACTTGGTGAAGCACGCGGCGAGACTCGGCAACCAGGTGCTGGCGATCGGCGAAGCCTAGATCAGGATATTGGGCGAACTGGGTGGCAATGTCTTGAAGCCGTTGGCGATCGCTCATCGACAGCTCAGTAGGCGGCTCGTTTAGGCTAAAGCTAAGAAATTCGCTAAACCGATACTGGTTGCCCATGAGGTCATTAAAGCCTCGTTCGGCTTCAACAGCGAGTGCTTTTTGCAGGCGCAGCCAATCCATTTTTAAGCCTCGGGAGTCCCCTTTAATGCCATCCACCCGTCATTTTATCGTTCGCAAGTTCAAAAGGTTTAGGGCAATTGGAAATGGGTAGCAATCCTAGCAAAGATTCAAGGTTGAAAGCAGAAGTTCTGAAGCGATCGCAGTTGAGCAATTGTTTCAAAGTCACGATCGTTGTAAATCAAAAGTAAATCAGGCGTTGCTGAATCGAAGTATGAACTGATTTAAATTGACCGTTCTCTCGCCCCATAAATCCCCCAATTGTGATTGTAAGGGTTTGGAAGTCCACCAAATTGGGAGGTTGGGGGGGGCTTTGGCATACTTGCATTCAGCAACGCCGTAAATCATTCTCC
>JAAUPA010000005.1 GCA_012034615.1 Leptolyngbyaceae cyanobacterium CSU_1_4
GTGGCGCAAAGCCTGAGTGACGTAGGTTTTGGCGGCTTGGGTGGCGACGAAAGGGGAAGCTCCAAGGGCAAGGTTAGCAACGATCGCCGCCGCCAATGTACAGCCCGTGCCATGGGTATCCGTTGTATTCACCGTTTCGGTTTGGAGGATTTCCAGGCGATCGCCATCAAACCACACATCTACACCCCGTAACTCATTTGCCATGCCGCCCCCTTTAACCAAAACAGCTTTTGCCCCCAAAGCAAATATTTTTTCAGCCGCAATTTTCATCTCTTCTAAAGTATGAATATCAATACCGCTGAGAATCTGAGCTTCGTAGCGGTTAGGCGTTGAAACAGTGGCAAACGGAATCAGGCGATCGCGTAGGGTGGCGATCGCCTCATCATCAATTAACTGAGCCCCAGTCCGCGAAACCATGACCGGATCAACCACCAAATTAGACAGCCCTAGCGCTTCAACCTGGCTAGCAACCGCCGCAATAATTTCTGAATTCAACAGCATCCCAGTCTTTACCGCCTGAACACCAATATCCTCCACTACTGCCAGAATTTGAGCAACGATAGCCGCAGACGGCAACGCATCAACCCGCGTCACGCCCATGGTATTTTGAGCCGTAATACAGGTGACAGCGCAGGTGCCATGAACTTGATGAAAAGCAAACGTGCGTAAATCGGCTTGAATGCCTGCCCCACCCCCGCTATCTGACCCCGCGATCGTCATGGCAACAGGGACGGTCAAGGAAGAGATGGCAGTCATAAACGGTGAATCCGATTTCAAGAGATAGGTCATCCGTAGGATACTGCAAAACCTTTAGCGCCTTCAATCAACGCAGCCATTCAACAATTTCCGTTTAAGATGAATAGCAGTGATAGAAATATTAGAGATTCATGGATAACGAACAGATTGTCCTTTTGTCGAGCCGAGAAATTGACAAAATGCGTCAGGCGGGGCGCGTTGCGGCTGAACTACTCGACTACCTGGAACCCATGGTCAAGCCAGGAGTAAGCACCTTAACCCTAGACCAAGCCGCCGAAGCTTGGACCCAAGCCCGAGGCGCAAAAAGCGCCCCTTTAGGATATCCAGCCGGGAGCGATAACCCCTTCCCGCGATCGATTTGCACCAGCGTTAATGAAGTGGTGTGTCACGGCATTCCCAACGCCAAAGAAATTTTGCGAGACGGCGACATTATTAACATTGACGTTACGCCCCTAGTTGAGGGATACCATGGCGACGTGTCTCGCACCTTTTTGTAGGCACACCTTCCCCCACCGCCCGACGGCTTGTAGAAGTGACCCAAGAGTGCCTAATGCGGGGCATTGCCGCCGTGAAACCTGGGGGCAGAGTGGGCGATATTGGTGCAGCGATTCAGGCTTATGCCGAATCTCAAGGCTTTTCGGTCGTGCGAGATTTTGTCGGGCATGGGGTCAGCAGAATTTTCCACACGGCTCCTCAAATTCCCCACTATGGCATTCGGGGGAAGGGCAAAAAGTTTAGACCCGGCATGGTTTTCACCATCGAGCCGATGATTAACGAAGGCACCTGGGAAGTTGAAGTCATGCCCGACCAATGGACGGCTTTAACAAAAGATCGGAAGCTGTCGGCGCAGTTTGAACACACGATCGCCGTCACGCCCACGGGTGTAGAAATTCTCACATTGTTACCTGCTCTTACCCCCAGCGTTTGAGCCATTGATTAAGAGCATGGTTTATCAGGAGCATTGACGTGAGCGGGATTGCCAAAGCGTTAGAGAGCATAATTGGCTTGGCAGGAGTGAAGGCCTGGGAAAGCTTGGCAGATGAAGAGCAACCCCTTGCGGGTATCTCGAAGAGTTCGCGCTTTGCCACAGCCCTCGCCCCAAAATCCTCAGCCCAGTGCATTGCCTATCCTAAAACTTCAGGGGAATTAGCAGAAGTTCTCGCTTGTGCCCATGCCAATCATTGGCGAGTTTTGCCTTGCGGTCAGGGCACTAAGCTGCATTGGGGCGGCTTGGCAGAGATTGATCTGGTGGTTAGCACAGCGCGGCTCAATCGACTCATCGACCATGCGATCGGCGATTTGACGGTGACGGCTGAAGCAGGCATGAGGTTGGCAGACTTGCAGATGGAGTTGGCGAAGGGCGGGCAGTTTTTGGCGATCGATCCGTCCTATGCCTCGACCGCGACCCTGGGCGGCATTGTGGCAACAGGTGATACTGGGGCGCTACGACAGCGCTATGGCGGCATTCGAGATATGTTGATTGGGCTTTCCTTGGTGCGCAGCGATGGGGCGATCGCCAAAGCCGGAGGTCGCGTCGTCAAAAATGTTGCTGGGTATGACTTGATGAAACTGTTCACAGGCTCCTACGGCACCCTGGGCATCCTTAGTCAGGTCACGTTTCGGATTTATCCTTTGCCAGCAGCAGCCCAGACAGTGATGCTACAGGGTAATGATGAGGCGATCGCTCAAGCCACCCAAACTCTGCTTGCTTCAGCATTAACACCCACGGCGATCGCCCTACTCCCAGCTCCAACTATGGAACTAGATACTACGGGGCTTCTCGTTCGCTTCCAAAATATTGGGATCAGCGTCGAACAACAAGCTGATCGCCTGCTTCAAGTGGGTGAAGCGCTAGGGCTAAAAGGGCAAGCTTGGGCAGGCACCGAAGAGTCCCAGTTATGGCAGCAATTACAAGAACAAATAGAAACACACACCTCCGCCTTTTCCATTGCTTGCAAAATCGGAGTACTCCCCTCCAAAGCCGTTGAAACCTTGGCGCGGATGAAGGCGATCGCTCCTACCATAGGCTGTATTTATGCAGGTAGTGGCTTGGGAATGCTCCGATTCAGCGATTTAACAGCTCCAGCCTTGCTCAAATTGAGAGATTTATGCCAAGCGCAAGGCGGCTTTCTCACCGTTTTAGAAGCCCCGATCGCCCTCAAGCAATCCCTCGACATTTGGGGCTATTCTGGCAACGCCCTTGACCTGATGCAGAAAATCAAAACCCAGTTCGATCCTAGCTATCTCCTCAGTCCCCGTCGGTTTGTAGGCGGAATTTAAAAATGACCCAAACTGTCGATTCGACTAGTCCTAAATTCGACCCCCATCATCCCCCCGACCCAAAGCTAATTGACGCTTGCGTTCACTGCGGCTTTTGCCTTTCTACTTGCCCCAGCTATCGAATCCTGGGGAAAGAAATGGACTCCCCTAGAGGACGCATTTATTTAATGGATGCGATTAACGAAGGCGAAGCCCCGTTGTCGCCGACATCAGTGCAGCATTTTGATTCCTGTCTAGGATGTTTGGCTTGCGTCACCACTTGCCCCTCTGGTGTGCAATACGATCAACTGATTGCCGCCACTCGTCCTCAAATCGAGCGGAACCATGAACGGGGGCTGGGCGATCGCCTCTTCCGTCAACTCATTTTCTCGCTGTTTCCCTACCCCGATCGCCTTCGTTTGTTCCTCGTTCCCTTGGCTGTTTATCAATGGCTAGGGCTACCCAAGCTTATTCGCTCCAGCGGCTTACTTCAACGCTTATCGCCTCGGCTTGCGGCAATGGAATCGCTGCTGCCCGCTGTTACCGCCCAATCATTTCAAGACAACTTACCGGATGTCGTCCCCGCCCAAGGCAAACAGCGCTACCGGGTCGGCATGATTTTGGGCTGCGTCCAGCGATTGTTTTTCAGTGATGTGAATGAGGCTACCGCCAGAGTGCTTAGCGCTAACGGCTGCGAAGTTGTGATTCCTAAAAGCCAAGGCTGTTGTGCAGCACTGCCCCAACACCAAGGACAAACTGAACAAGCTCAGGCATTAGCGAGGCAAATGATTGATAGCTTTGAAGGCACTCATGTCGATGCCATCATCATCAATGCTGCGGGCTGTGGACACACATTAAAAGAATACGATCACATTCTGCAAGATGATCCCCAATATCGAGACAAGGCAAAGGCATTTGTCGGCAAAGTTAAAGATGTTCAAGAATTTCTGGCAGGTGTTGGCTTAACTGCCAAGCTTTCACCGTTGCAAGCAGAGCCACTCATTATGGTTTATCAAGATGCTTGTCACCTCTTACATGGTCAAAAAATCAGCCTCCAACCGCGTCAGCTCTTACGCCAAATTCCTGGGGTAACAGTCCGCGATCCGATTGATGCAGCATTATGTTGTGGAAGTGCTGGGGTTTATAATATGCTGCAACCCGAAGTGGCAGACGAACTAGGACAGCAGAAAGTCGATAATTTGCTAAACACAGGAGCCACATTGATCGCATCTTCTAATCCTGGATGTTCTTTACAAATCATGAAGCATTTGGAGAAGAACGGGAAAGCGATTGCGTCGAGCAACCTGCAAGGGGTCACAGTGATCCATCCCATTCGCTTGCTAGACTACTCTATTCGGGGAGTCACGCTAAAAGACTGAATTTCCTAAAAAACAAAAATTTAGAACGATACGGTGAAGGGGTGAGACTAATCTAAAAACGTTATCAAGTAACGTTAGCGGTAACGGCAATTGGAAGAGAGGAAAGAGGGTGCGATCGCCAGTTAAAGCAGCCTCACGGTTTGGGTGAGTGGTTGCCGATCGCGCTGCAACTTTGCCAAGTGGTATCGGTCAATCCGCTTCACTCACACACTACCCCTTACTACCCCTTAAAGCACGGGCACACTCAATCCTGTCAGGAGCTGACTCTGCTGAGTTTTGCTCAGCCCCTTGCTTTGGATCAGTACGCCGAAGTTGCCTAATCCCAGAGGATTGATGAGGGCATGAAGAGATTCGCGGCGGCGGAGAACATCTTGGAGCGGTTGGTCAGAGGTGGAAAGAGCAGAGATGCGATCGCCCAAGCCCAGCGCCATTAAAAATAATCCTTGTTGAGTGAACCCCATCGTTTGTAACCCAAACCGTTCACTCCACCGTTCCAACGCTGTGAAATTGACGTGGGCAGTAATGTCTTGTCGCCCGATCGCCCAGTATGGATCGTTGTGGTGCGCATGTTGATAATAGCACTGGAGGGTTCCCTGGGTTCGAGTTGGACTGTAATAGCGTTGCGCAGAGTAGCCGTAGTCTATGGTTAGGAGATAGCCTTGATGGAGGCGATCGCTCACCATCTCCAGCCAATCCAAAGCATGTAAATTAACGTCACTCCGATAGCCGTCTGGATATTGGGGAGCCATTAAATTCACATCAACGCTCTCAAAATATTCCATCAACTTTGAGGTAGAGAGTTCGCCTATGATTTCCTGAAAAGAAGCTCCAAGATAAATCTCTTGCAGCGTTTCACCGACTCGCACAACCTGATGAACCGGAAAAGCATCCACCAATTCATTCGAGAAACAACATCCGACAATCGAATTCTTGGAAATTTCTTCCCAAGTTTGCCAGGTTAACCTTCCCGATGATTCTGCAAACTTTCCAAATCGGCGCTGTTGTTCCGCTGCTAAAGCAGACGATTTTTCGACAATAATGTATCGCAGCGCTTCAAAGCAGGCAACATGGTCTTTGTGGAGCGCGCGCAGAATGTCTTGGACGAGGAGCCCCTGTCCGGCTCCCATCTCAATTAGAGTAAACGGACTGGGACGCTCTAGGAGTTCCCACATCTGAACAAACTGTTGAGCCAAAAGTTCGCCAAAGTCAGCCCCAAGATGGGAAGAAGTCAAGAAATCGCTTTGAATTCCTTGACCTGATTGATTAGTCGCATAATAGCCCTGTTGCGGATGATAAAGAGCTAGCTCCATAAATTCAGCAAAAGTAATTCTTTGCCCACGACTTTTCACAATCTGTTCCACAATGATTTCGCAGAGAACCCCATTACTTTCTGCAATGTCCATCACACTCTCCCGTTCTATCAGGTTCGTCGTAGCGTAGGTCTTGAGCCGTATCGGGTCTTAGGTTTGATTTGAAAAAAGTGCGTTTCCAAATACCAACCCAATACAAAGATGAGTTCATTTAAAGAGAATTAAAAAAGCAGGACAAGAATCTGCCCTGCTCTTTTCTAAGTTAAGGATATTTAATGAGCACCGCAAAAACTCTTAAGCCAGAGCCTCTGCACCACCCACAACCTCCAAAATCTCCTGAGTAATCGCTGCCTGACGTGCTTTGTTATAGGTCAACGTCAAACTGAGAATCAGCTCTTTGGCATTTTCGCTGGCGTTGTTCATGGCTGTCATCCGAGCCGCTAGCTCACTTGCCGAAGACTCTTGTAGCGCTCGTAATAGCTGATTATTCAGATATAACGGTAATAACGCATCCAAAATTTGAGTGGGGTCTTGCTCAAAAATCATGTCTTTGGGCAGGGGTTTGGGCGCACCCACATCCACTTTATCTCGCTCTACTGCCAAAACTCCGCCACGAGTGGTCAGTCGGAAAATTTCATCATCTGCGACTTCTAACCCTTGAGGATCGAGAGGTAAAAGGGTTTGAACGACGGGGCGAGAGCTTACCAATGAAACAAACTTGGTGTAAATGAGCTCCACGCGATCGACTGACTCTGACAAAAAGAGGGACAGTAGTTCGTCGGCAATTTTGGAGGCATCAGCCGCTGAAGGAACCTGATCTAGGTTCATAAATGAGGCGCTAATCGGCTGGTCTCGGCGTTGAAAATACTGGGTGGCTTTGCGCCCAACCAATACAAATTTGTAGTCAATGCCTTCTGCTTTTAGCTCATTTGCTCGCGTTTCGGCTCGCTTAATAATGCTGCTGTTGTAGCCACCGCACAAGCCCCGATCGCCCGAAATGACTAAAATGCCGACTGAATTAACGTCCCGCTTTCTCAACAGGGGTAAGTTAGCATCTTCAAACTGAAGCCGAGCTTGTAAGCCATAAAGAACTTGCGCCAGACGATCGGCAAAAGGACGGGTTGCGGTCACTTGCTCTTGAGCACGACGCACCTTCGCCGCCGCGACCAATCGCATTGCTTCTGTAATTTTTTTGGTATTCTTGACCGAATCGATGCGATCGCGAATTGCTTTGAGATTTGCCATAGTTTTAATTCCTCAGATCGCAGCCTGAGGGCGATCGCGCGATTACCCTCAGGCTAATAGGGTTACACAGACGCTAAGAAGGTCTTTTTTAGATTCAGCGATCGCTTCTTTGAGAACGGCTTCCGCTTCATCGCCTAGCTTTTTCTCACTAGCAATTAATTCGCCGTACTTGGGCTTGCTATTCTTCAAATAATCGCGGAGCGCCTTCGTATAGCTCGTTACCTGCTCAACGGCAACATCGTCTAAATGACCGTTAATGCCAGCATAAATAATCGCAACTTGTTCTGCCACAGATAGGGGCGAGTACTGAGGCTGCTTCAAAATTTCCCGGAGCCGCTGACCCCGAGCAAGCTGGTTTTGAGTCGCTTTATCCAAATCAGAAGCAAACTGAGCGAATGCCTGCAACTCATCGAACTGAGCCAACTCTAGCTTTACCTTGCCTGCAACCTGCTTCATCGCCTTGGTTTGCGCCGCAGAACCCACCCGTGATACCGAAATACCAGGGTTCACTGCGGGACGCTGACCCGAGTTGAAGAGGTTAGAGGAGAGGAAAATTTGACCGTCTGTAATGGAAATAACGTTAGTAGGAATATACGCCGATACGTCTCCTGCTTGGGTTTCCACAATGGGCAGTGCAGTCATACTGCCTTCGCCTAGCTCGGGGCTGAGTTTAGCAGCGCGCTCTAGCAAACGAGAGTGGAGATAGAACACGTCGCCGGGGTACGCTTCACGACCGGGCGGACGACGGAGCAGCAAGGACATTTGGCGATAAGCTTGGGCTTGCTTGGACAAGTCATCGTAAACCACTAGGGTCGCTTGACCTTTGTACATGAAGTACTCAGCCAAGGTTGCGCCGGTGTAGGGAGCCAGATATTGCAGAGCCGCAGGGTCGTTGGCGTTAGCCGCGACGACAATGGTGTAGTCAAGAGCGCCTTTTTCTCGAAGCACGTCTGCAACTTGAGCCACGGTTGAAGTCTTTTGTCCGATCGCCACATAAACACAGATAACGCCCGTGCCTTTTTGGTTGAGGATGGTATCAACGGCGATCGTAGTTTTTCCGGTTTGGCGATCGCCAATAATCAGTTCCCGTTGCCCCCGACCGACCGGAATCATCGCGTCGATGGCAGTAATACCAGTTTGCATCGGTTCGTAAACCGACTTCCGTTCAATAATGCCAGGAGCCGGAGATTCAATCAGGCGGCTTTCGCTACAGAGGATTTCACCTTTGCCATCAAGGGGACGAGCCAGGGCATCCACCACACGACCAATCATGGTGTCACCCACAGGAATGGAGGCAATTTTGCCCGAAGAGGTAACGGCACTTCCTTCTTGGATGCCTAAGCCAGGCCCCATCAACACCGCGCCCACGTTATCTTCTTCCAGGTTGAGGGCAATACCCACCGTGCCATCTTCAAATTCGAGCAGCTCACCCGACATGGCGTTCTCCAAACCATAGATGCGGGCGATGCCGTCTCCAACTTGGAGCACTGTACCTACATTGGCAGTTTTTACGCCTTGATCGTACTGCTCAATTTGCTGTTGAATAATGCTGCTGATTTCATCAGGTCTGATACTAATTGCCATAGGTAACTCTCTCGAATGAAAAGATTAAGGGATAGAAAAGACTGGGTTAGCCTGCACCGAGGCGCATGGTGATCCGGCGAAGCTGGGAGCGAAGGCTGGCATCAATAACTTGAGAACCAACTTTAATGATGACACCACCAATCAGGTCGGGGTCGATGCGGGTCTCAAACTCAACTTGAGAAGCTTGGGTCATTGCCAACACTTGATGGCGAATCGACTCGCGCTGTTCATCAGAAATTTCGACGGCTGAAGTGACTTCTGCTAAAACAGTCTTCTGAAGCTGACGCAACAGGGCGCGAAACTGTTGACAAATGTTTCTAGAAAAGTGATTCTGCCGCGATCGACCAGCACCAAAAGAAATTTTAACGTGAAGGGATGAATCTGAGAGCCTAGCGCTTGGTTAAGAACGGCTTTTTTGGCTTCGACCCCCACCAGAGGACTTTCTACACAGGCGAGAAACTCAGGAGACTCTTTGAGTAACCCTAAAATACCAGCCATATCTTCGCCAATTTGATCCACCAGGTTGTTGGATTGGGCAAGAGACATAATGGCTTGAGCGTAAGGCTCGGAAATTTCTGCCGCCATTAAACCAGATTTCATGAAGCACCTCCCATCATGGCAATACTGCGATCGACGAGTTGCTTTTGGGTATCGGCACTCAGTCCAGAGTTAAGTTGAGCTTCTACCTTTTCTAGAGCTAGGGCAGCGACGCGCTGGCGCAGTTCGGTCATGACCCTTTCCTGTTGAGAGTTGAGGTCTTGAGCGGCAGACGCTTTCAAACGCTCAATGTCTTGAACCGATTGAGCCATGATTTCTGCCCGGGCAGCTTGGGCGCTGGCTTCGGCTTCGGCTTTGATGCGCGCGGCTTCGGTTTTGGCTTGCGCTAGCTTTTGCTGTTGATTGGCAAGGGCAGCAGAGGCTTCCTGCTTGCGCTTTTCGGCATCTTGAATGGCAATCTCAATTTGCGATCGCCGCTCAGTCAATGTTTTGCCCAAAAAGTTACGAGCCAAGTAAACCACCACTCCTAGCACAATTGCCAGGTTGATCAGGTTCGTGTCTAAAATACTGAAATTAAGCCCAAAGCCTGCTTCTTCGGCTGTGGCAGCAGTTAGTAATATGAGCGTCCCCATGGTTTCCATCTAACGAGTTACTGTGCTGTATCCGAACTAATTAACATCCAAATTAACTAAAGACCTGCGACCCTAACAGCTTTTCCAAGATCTGACGGCTCAGACCCTCGACCTGCTGTTCGAGCGACTGCATCGCTGCCGCTTTTTGCTGGTCTAGCTCCTGCTGCGCTTGTTCACGCTGCGCCTGAGCCTCTTGTTGGGCTTCAGCAATGTGAGTTGCCGCAATTTTTTGGGCTTCTGCCTGGGCATTGGTAATCACGAGTTGAGACTGCCGACGGGTATCCGCCAGTTCTTGCTCGTACTGCTTTGCCAAATTCTCGGCATTTGCCAATCGCTCTTGAGCGCCTGTTTGGTTAGACCGGATATAGCTGTCGCGATCGTCCAAAGACTTCATCAAGGGCTTGTAAAAAACTGCATTGAGCGCAACCATTAGCAGCAAAAACTGTACCGCCATCAGGGGCAGAGTGGCATCAAAATCAAACATTTTTTGCCTCCTGGGCGATCTCTCTGAGGTACCCGCAAGGGGTCGCGCTTTCTACGGTAATCTCTTGTGTCATAGCTTCCTATGGTTTGCACTGGAGACGGAATGCGCCCCCAGTGCAAAATTTATCCTATGCGAAAGGGTTGGCGAACAGCAGCACCAATGCAATCACCAAACCGTAGATGGTCAAAGATTCCATGAACGCCAAGGTCAACAAGAGCGTACCGCGAATCTTGCCTTCAGCTTCAGGCTGACGAGCAATTCCTTCAACCGCGCTGCTTGATGCATTACCTTGACCAATACCAGGACCGATCGAAGCCAGACCAATTGCCAAGGCGGCAGCAATAACGGAAGAAGAAGCAACTAATGGATCCATGATTTTTCCTTTCGGGTTGTACAAAATTACAGGGAAAATTGATTGAGGTAATCAATTGTTTGCGCATGAACTACGCTTTACCGGAGGGTCACTATTCCGACGGGAACCGCGAACCCATCCGAGTCTTGTTGAAGGAACTAATGTTCCTCATGGGCTTCATCACCATGCCCTTCGAGCGCTTCGTGGATGTATGCACCCGCCAAGGTGGCAAACACTAGCGCCTGAATGGCGCTGGTGAATAGACCTAGCAGCATGACTGGAATGGGTACAATGAGAGGCACCAACAGAACCAGCACAGCCACGACCAACTCGTCTGCCAGAATGTTTCCAAAAAGCCGGAAACTGAGGGAGAGCGGTTTAGTGAAATCTTCTAGGATGGCGATCGGCAACAAAATGGGAGTTGGCTCAACGTACTTGGCAAAGTATCCAAGTCCTCTCTTGCGGAACCCAGCATAAAAATACGCCAAAGAGGTCAAGAGTGCCAACGCTACAGTTGTGTTGATGTCGCTAGTAGGAGCGGCAAGTTCACCCACTGGCAGTTTGATTAACCGCCAGGGAAGCAGTGCTCCTGACCAGTTTGAGACAAAAATGAACAGGAATAAGGTGCCAATGAACGGTAGCCAAGGGCGATATTCCTTTTCACCCAGTTGATTTCTGGCAATGTCTCGCACAAACTCTAGGGCATACTCCATGAAGTTTTGCATCCCTTGAGGCACTCTCTGGATGTTGCGAGTGCCTAGCACTGATGCCGTCAGCAGCAGCCCAATCCACAACCCAGCTTGTGATAAAACTTGTCCGTGGAGCCTGAGTCCACCGAGTTGCCAGTAGAAGTGATTGCCTACTTCTAACTCAGCTAAAGGAAACGTTGTAAGGGTATCCAGAAAACTTAGCATTTGCATTCCAAAGGATTGTCCAAATGAGGAGGACACGACAACGTTTTAGCTTGATCGACACCTCAACTCTTGCAGGTCTAGGAACATTCAGGATGGGGGAGCCGATAAAATCTTCAACGTGTAAACGAGAATGGCTCCTTTAAAGGTGAGGAAACCTAAAAAAATAGGGAGTACTTGCAATTGGTTCCATTGAGATGCAATTACAATCACACCAATGAGTACCGCCAATTGATTTTTTCCTATTTGTCTTTTTCCTCGACCGAGCTGTTCAACGTTTTTAGCCAACATTCTCAAGTAAACCATACCTGTGCACGCTCCAATCAGGTAATTCAGGGCAATGTTGAGGGAGTAGAAAATCCAGACGGCAATAAAGATAATTGCTGTCAAGATCAACGTTGCCCCAAACAAGTACTGCTGAAGACTGTAGTACTCCTCCATAGAGGAATTTGGCTCAGGGGGAAGTTCGCTAAGCGGTGCTGGAGTGGTTTCGAGAGAGGGTTCTGGCGAGTTCACAATATATTAGGAGAGAGCACCAGGGTTGGCAAAAGTCATTTCTGACCCTCAAAAATCATATCATCGCCGGGTAACAATACTTAATGCGATCGATGGGATCTAAAGGTTCAAGAGGTTGGGGTTGGGCTGAGCAGAATGAGGTGTTGGGCAACGAGCGATCGCACTCCTGCCAAATCCAATCCGGTTGCCGCCATGGCTTCTCTAACAGTCTGGGTGGCAGCCGGATCACAAGCTTTCAAAAACTCCACTTCTACCTCAGTTAGCTTAACGACCTGATAATCGTAGTTAAACAAACAGCCGCTCTCCCAGTTGTCCATGCAAGGGCTCCGTTCAGGAGTTGCTTTGAGGAGCGCTGAGTCATCAAGCCAAGTATTTTGGGGGAGAGGGGGACGACCCAAAAAAAATTCGTAGTGGGCGATCGTTTCAGGATCGAGAAGTTCGATGAGGCGATAGCGCTGGCGATCGCTTAACTTTTGCGCTCGTTCCATCAACTCTGGGGCTTGGCTGAGGAGCCGATCTAACTGCCAGACTTTGGGGTTAGAGAAGGCGATGAAGTCAAGTCCTGAAGCTTCGACTAACTCAAACACCGTCTCAATGTTGTAGTCAATTTCTTGGGGATGAACGTACATATCGGCAAAGCATTCATCCTTATGGTTTTCCATTGCCCAGCGATCGCGCTCTCGTTTGACGAGGCGATTATTTTCGGGCAATGTGGCAAAGATTTTTCGTCCGACTTGAACCCCATCGCCATAATCTCCTTTTTGATCGCCTTGCAGCAGGGCGATCGCTTGTTGCATCAATTTAATTTCCCAGCGTCCTAGCTCGCCATAGATAAAGATATGGAGTAATCCGCCGGGGGCTAACTTCTGGGCTAAGGCTTGGATGCCTCGGATCGGATCGGGAGTGTGATGCAGAACGCCGACACAATTAATGAGGTCAAACTGACCGGGTAGTTGTTCGACATCAAAGAGGCTCAGTTGATGAAACTCAACGCGATGGGCACCCGATCGCTGGCAGCGTTCTTTCGCGACTGCCAGGGTGCCAGCGCTGAGGTCAATGCCAACTACTTGGGCTTCTGGGTTGAGGTGAACTAAATACTCTGTTCCGACCCCCGATCCACATCCGGCATCAAGAATGCGAATGTCTTGGCGATCGGGCTTTTGTCCTGTGCAAAAACTGTAGGCAGTGTTCCAGTTCCAGCGCCAGTTGTAGCCGGGGGGCGGTTCGTCGAGCAGCGGTTCAGGAGGAAAAGGGTAGGTATCGTAGAGTTTGGCAACGGCTGCACTAATCGCTTGGGGGTCAGACATAGGGGGTAAACTCGCACGAAACCAGCAAGAACGAGTTTACCGAAAAGCGGGTTGCCAATACGCAACTATTATTATGAGGATGGGGACAGAAAAACTGTTAGGCGCGCAGAGCCTAGTGTTTAGGATTAAGCGTGTTAATGGCTTGGACGGCGATCGCAATTTGCCTCACTAATTCGGCATCTGAGCCCTGGTGATTAAACAGAATTTTGGTTTCTTGGAGCAAATCAGCGCTGGGGTGAGGGCGATCGCTGAGAGCGTAGGCTTGAGGAGAAGAGTAGGCGAGGGACAAAGTTTGCTGAGTCATGGGGCTTGCTCTGTGTGGGTACAAACAAAATTAGTACAAATGAACTAAATACCAATGTATCGCAGCTTCTCAAAAAGTCAAGCCAGTGCCCCAGGGAGGAAAGTTTGTGTCAACAAATCCTGACAAGGTAACGAAACTTAAAGTTCCTCTCAGGCTCGTCCCCCTAATCCCATAAGATCTAGGATATTGAGAAAGAGATGGGAATCCAAGGCGTTGGAAAGATACACACTTTTTAATAATTCCAATGTTGGAACCCAAAACGTTTTAAGTTAGAAGTCGAGTCGATCGCCCAAGGTTGGTTCGGACGCTGCGGCTCATTGAGAGGCAGGCTTCCGGCAATCACTGTGGGCACATCTTAATGCAATTTTTATTCAAGGGAGCTTTTGGAATCCAATGAGTGTAAAGGCAAGTGGTGGAAGCTCTGTTGCGCGTCCGCAACTCTATCAAACTGTACCTGTTGCAACCATTTCTCAAGCCGAGCAGCAAGATCGCTTCTTGGGGCGTGGTGAGTTAAGTGAACTCTCGGGCTACTTCGATTCGGGTTTGAAGCGGATTGAAATTGCCGCCATCCTCGGTCAAAATTCGGAACTCATTGTTTCCCGAGCTGCCAATCGCATCTTTGTCGGTGGCTCTCCAATGGCTTTCTTGGAAAAGCCTGCTGATGATGCTCCCGTCATGGTCGGCATGGGTGGAATCGCGCTGGATACCAAAGAAAACATGAAGCTAGGAACGACCACCTATGTTTCTAGCAGCGGTGGCGGTAACGGGCTGTTTGATGGCTTCCGTTCGCTTTTTAGCACGGCTCCTGGCGGCGGTACTCCGGTGGGGTTCCGTCCTATTAACGTAGCGCGCTACGGTCCTCGCAACATGCAGAAATCGCTGCGGGACTTGAGCTGGTTTTTGCGCTATGTCACCTACGCGATCGTGGCGGGCGATCCGAATATCATTGCGGTCAATGTTCGCGGCTTACGAGACATTATTGAGAATGCTTGCTCTGGGGCTGCCACGATCGTAGCGATTCAGGGCATGAGACAAGCAGCCTTAGGATATTTCAGCAATGATCAAGATGCAGGGGCGATCGTCGCTCAGTACTTTGATGTGCTGTTGACTGAGTTTAGAGCGGCTACCCTTCTAACACCCTCCGGCAGCGCTCCACACCTGATCAGCAAGGTCTACAGCTTCCTCAAATCTACGCCCTTGCTTCTGAGCGTCGCTCTAAGTACGCCATGAAGCCGGGTTTATCGGCGATCGAAAAGAACGATGCCATTAAAGCAGCCTATCGTCAGGTGTTTGAGCGGGATATCACCCGTGCGTACTCCCTCGGGGTCTCTGATTTAGAGTCGAAGGTGAAGAACGGCGATATTTCCATGAAGGAATTCATTCGGCGGTTAGGGAAGTCGCCGCTGTACCGCAAGAACTTTTTCGAGCCTTTCATTAATAGTCGGGCGTTGGAATTGGCATTCCGGCACTTCTTGGGTCGGGGTCCTAGCTCTCGTGAAGAGGTGCAGAACTATTTTGCGATCGTCTCGAAAGGTGGTCTGGCAGCCCTGATTGATGCTTTAGTTGATTCTAAAGAGTATTCGGATTACTTCGGTGAGGAAACAGTGCCCTATATCCGGGGCTTGGGGCAAGAGGCTCAAGAATGCCGGAACTGGGGTCCGCAGCAAGACCTATTCAGGTATAGCGCTCCTTTCCGCAAAGTTCCTCAGTTTTTGACTACGTTTGCCCGTTACAATCGACCGCTGCCCGATCAGCATGTGTATGGGTCAGGCAACGATCCCCTAGAAATTCAGTTTGGGGCGATTTTCTCCAAAGAAACCCGCAATCCTAGCAGCAGTCCTGCACCCTTTGGAAAGGATACTCGGCGGATTTTGATCAATCGAGGAGCTGGAATTAATAACCAGCTCAGCAATCCGGGTGCTCGTGGCGCAGCCCCCGGTTCTTTGGGGCCCAAAGTCTTTAAGTTGGATCAACTTCCGACCAATACCAAAACCTTTAATAAAAAAGGGGGTGGCAATACCAAGGGAATTAGCATTAAATTCTCTGAAAGCTCTACCCAGAAGGTAATCCGGGCAGTGTATCTGCAAGTTTTTGGGCGCGATCTGTATGAAGGTCAACGCTTGAAGGTGGCAGAGATTAAGCTGGAGAATGGGGATATCACCGTTCGGGAATTTGTCCGCATGTTGGCAAAGTCGGATGTATTCCGGGGCATGTATTGGACACCTTTGTATGTGGTGAAGGCGATCGAGTACATCCACCGTCGTCTGCTGGGTCGTCCGACCTATGGTCGCCAAGAGATGAATGCTTACTTTGATCTGGCTTCTAAGAAGGGCTTTTATGCGGTCGTCGATGCCATCTTAGACACTGTGGAATATAGCGAAACCTTTGGGGAAGATACCGTTCCTTACGAACGCTATGTGACCCCGGCAGGTCAGGCGCTGCGCACTAGTCGCGTGGGTAGCATTGCCGATAAGGGTGCCAAGATCGACAAAACCGTGACTCCTCGCTTTGTGGAACTGGGAGCCATTAACGAAGCGCGATCGCTGCCCGATATTCAATTCCGCACAGGACAAGGGGTCAGCAAGCAGCGTGAACAAACCAAGGTGTTTAAGCTCACGACTCTTGATCCAGTCGCAGTCAAAACCCTGACACGAGCAGCATATCGCCAAATCTTTGAGCGAGACGTTGAGCCTTATGTCACCCGCAATGAGTTCTCGGCACTAGAGAGCAAGCTGGCAAACGGCGAAATCAACCTGAAAGAGTTTATTGAAGGGCTGGGTACTTCTGGTCTGTATATTAAGGAGTTCTACACGCCTTTCCCCAACACCAAGGTCATTGAATTGGGGACTAAGCACTTCTTGGGTCGTGCTCCTTCTGACCAGGCTGAAATTCGCAAGTACAACGCGATTTTGGCTTCTGAAGGCTTGGGTGGATTTATTCGAGCGATGGTCAATACGCCAGAGTACGCTCAGTATTTTGGTGAAGACACTGTGCCCTACCGCCGTTTTCCAACCTTGCCTGCGGCAACGTTCCCGAATACGGAGCGGTTGTACAACCAACTGACGAAGCAGAATAGCGATGTTGTGGTTCCTAGCTTCGACCCCGTCACCTCTCGCATCGATATTACCAAAATGCCGCTGATGCGTCAGGCAATGTCTGATTTGGGCAGCTTGGCAGACGTGAGCCGACAACTGGGTCGCCAAACCTCTCATTCGGTTGAGGTGAGCCGCAAGCCTGCTCGTGTTTATCGGATGCATTCGGGTATGGCGGCTTCTGAGGGTGAAGCGGCGATCGCGGCGATTTACTCTCAAGTGATGGACTTGTTTGAGGCTGAAGTACCCACTGAATTCCGCTTAGGGGAGTTAGAGGCTCAGCTCCAACAGGGTGAAATCTCGGTGAGAACCTTTGTCAAAGCCTTGGCTTCCTCAGGACAATATGCGCAGCGGTTCTGTACCCCTTATCCTCAAGCAAAGGTGGTGGAATTCCTCTTCCGCCATTTGTTAGGACGGGTTCCAGCAACTCAGACAGAAGCGGCTCAATATGCTGAGATTGTGAGCAATCAAGGCTTGAATACGGCGATCGCTCTCATTGTCGATAGTGCTGAATACACTCGCTACTTCGGTGAAGACGTTGTGCCTTACCCTCGCTTTCGTTAAGTAACCTCGTTCAAAGTCCCTCTCCCCTGGAATAGGGACTTTGAAAAGAAAGCCTGTGATCTAAATGGCTAGATCACAGGCTTTTTGTTGCGTTAATTGAAGGTCGCCCAAGCTGAGGGCTTCAGAACTTATCGCTTTAAAACCTGATTGACTCGGGCTAATAGTTCTGGCATGGGTAAAGATCCAGGAATAACTTCAGTCTGGGTTCCCCACACTTGCTCAACGGTACTTTGTGCCAGCGGATTCAGCTCTGCCCGATGGGTTTGATAGTTCCAAAACAAAATAGGTGGTTTGGCTTCTAGAGGCGTGAGCGATCGCTCCATTTCGACCAATTGTGCCTGCGCCACTGCCGGATCACCGCACAGTAACAGCAAATCTATGCTCTGATGCTGCAAGTTTTGGATCACATCCTGCCAAGCCGCAGCGATCGCAGTTTGAAATCCGGCAATCTGGAGATATTGCATTAATGCCCGGACACTTTGAGGCACAGGAGAATGCTCTGACGCAGGAGTCGGTAAATCAAAAATTAAAATCTGAGGAGTCCAACCGATGCCAACCGCCATTTGCATCACCTGCAGTAAAGCAGACACCTCTGGGCTACCCACCTCAAGCGGTCGATTAGAGGTCGAAGCCAAACAAGGAAATACCGCTAACCCTAAAATCTGATTGGCTGCCTCGGTCATCTGTGCGGTCAACGTGACCACCGGCAACGCCGATAAAAAAGGCGATCGGCTAAACCGCTCCAGATAAGACTGTGGATCGCGACACGCTCCATCCAGTAGCACCACATCCGGCTTCCACACCCGCGCCAACAAATCTGCTTGATCCAGATCATCCACCTCCAGCACACGGCATTGATGCGGGTGCAGCAGACGAGTCAAATCCGTAGAAATCAGTTCAGGCACCCCTTGATTTTCATATAATTCATATAAATGCAGTACAGTCAAACTCAGTTGATGCGGCGACTCTGAAGGCAAGGGCTTAACGACCTCTTCTAGGCAGCGTTGTAGCGAATCTGCCTGAACGGGCAGAGATAGAAATGAATCTGCTCCATTTTGGTAAGCCTGCTTTTGATCAATTCGCAGCGCCGTTGCAACGATAGGAATTTGACGAGTTTCCAGGTCTGCCTTCAGCAAAGTCAACACATCCCATCCTGACAGCATAGGCAGCACGGGGTTTAGAAACACAGCACAGGGCTGAAGGCGACGAATCTTCTCTAATGCCTCTGTCCCAGAACGAGCGATCGCCACCCGATAGCCCAACCCAATCACCTGATGAGTCAACTCATCTAGCAAATGAGGGGTTGCCTCGACAATCATCACCAACCGATTGTGCACCGTCGTTGAAACCGTGCCAACATTCCTTCCCAATTGGGGCAACGGATGCTCAGTCCTCAGCTCTGTCCCAATCTGTTGCGGCGCAGGCGGACTAGGGGGCAACAGCAACGTAAACTCGCTGCCCCGTCCCTCTGTAGACGTAAACGTCACCTCGCCTCCATGTAAACGCGCCAGTTTTTGGGTTTAACACAAGCCCCTAGACCCGTCCCTTTAAACTGTCGAGTCAGGGGATTTTCTAACTGCTGAAACTTTTGAAAAATGAGATGCTGCTTATCTGCCGGAATCCCAATTCCCTGATCCCAAACTGTAAACGCTAACCACCCTTCCCAAGCCTCAACCCGCAGCCCAATCTCGCCATCCGCCGTAAATTTCAACGCATTCGACAGTAGATTCGCCAGCATTTGCCGTAGACGCAACTCATCTGCCACCAGCGACTCCAGCCCCGGCTGAATTTCTAAATTAAACTGAGTGACTCCCTCAGCCGCTCCTACCAAAACTTCAGTTTCGATTTCTTCTTCCGCCGCTTGTAACTGTTGCGCCAATTGATAGGCTTGCTGACAAACTGCCTCCAGGTTCAAACACTCTGGCATCAGCTCCATTTGCCCCGTCTCAATGCGGGTTAAATCTAAAATATTGTTGACGATCGAAATCAGATGTCGCCCACTTCGATGAATGAGCTGAGCATAGCGCGATTGCCGTTCATTCAGTTTCCCCAGCGCCTGATCTTTTAACAAGCTCGACAAGCCCAACACTGCGGTCAAAGGCGTTTTCAGTTCATGGCTAATGCAGGATAAAAACTCATCTTTCAGCCGATTCAGTTGTACCAAATCCGCATTTTTGGCTGCCAGTTCTTTAACAATTTGCTGCTGATCGGTGGTGTCTTGAGCCAGAACCAACCACAGACTATCTGCCTGACTAAGAGCCACTTGACCCGCAGCAAAGCGCCCACTGGCATCGGCAGAAAAATCTAAGGTTGCTAATTTAAAGTCGGAAGCTGAACCCATGGGAATTTTGACGAATTGCCAAACCCGATCTTGTCCATCTTTCATGGGGCAGATGCAGACACACGTATCGGGTTCTGTTCCGAGACAAGAGCCGACCGATCGCCCGCTCTCGTCTAACGGTGCCCCGTTTAAACGCTCCGAATGTTCCCAAAGGCTGGAGTAAAGGCGATCGGACAGATCGGCGGGGCTTCGGGTTGAGGCACTGCTCACCGCGACCTCTTCTAAAACTTGCCCTGCCTGCTGGCTAATTTGCTCTGGATCGCGGAGTTCACCAATTTGCTGCCGCCAAGCCAAATTTTGAGCCACCATCCGACCGCTGGCGGTTTGGAGCATGAGGGGAATGGGCAACCGTTCAAGTAATTCCACCATTGGGTTGAGCGGCGGGTTTAGGGGGGGCGGAGCGGCTCGCCGAGGCGTTGAGGGCGGGTAGGGCGGCTCGCCAACACAGGTCATAAACTGCAAAAGCTGGAGGCGATCGAGAAGCCCGACATATCGCCCCAAGCCATCGACTAATGCCCATTGCCGCCGCTCAATTTCAGATAAATGCGGTCGAAAATCTTCTAAACTCCATTGCAGCGATAGGGGCGTTAAATCCTCAAGCAAGGGCTGCCGATCTTGTCCTAAAGAGCGACCAATTTGCTGAATGGTTTGAGTTGCTAAAGCATCACCCACCCGGCTTTCGGTTAAAGATAAGTAGGGAATGACCCGGCTTAACCGCAGTATTCCTAACGGCGCTTCTCGTTCATTTAACACGATCGCCTGATCACAGCCCATTTGCCCCAACCGTTGCCAAACGCTTGCTAAATCATCAGTTTCGACGCAGGTGGGCACAGACAGGATAAATTCCTTGAGAGATACGGTTTCCATTCCCAAATTTCCGACCTGTGATTGGATACAGCAACTTCATTGATTATCGCGGTATCTCAAAGTAAGAGACAAGTTTTCAAGTATGATCAATGTTAATTATTTTAATGATTGTTGACTTTTGTATACTGTTAGTCGTCGGGGCTGAATGGCTGTGGCAAGCTTAATGGCTGTAGCCAATAGTTGTGAAGACTAGCCTACTAGAACACAAATTTTACTTCTGATTACCTTGCCTTCCTCTCTCTCTGTTTGTGGACTTTACTCGTCTGATGTGCTGCCTCAGGCTATCTCTCAAATTTTGGGAGAAGTAGCCTTACCTGAAGCCGTAGCCGTGACCTATGGACTTAAGGAGTTTACTTCTGAAGAGAGTTTTTTGCAGTTTGTTCAACAAAAAATCGTTACATTGACTGCCTAATTTTAGAAGAACGACCCAAGTTACAAAACGTTTTGGATCAACTTAGTCAGCAATCAATCTTTTTTCCGACGGTGTTTTTAAAAGGTGCAGATCTTTCAAAAGCAGAGGCTCAAGATCATGAGAACTGGTCTTATCATGCTGCAACTATTTGTTTATTACCCAATCAATTGAACCAGATTGGGTTTGTGATCGATCAAGCGATCGCCCAGTTCATTCAGCTTTCCCCGGTTCGTCAGCCCGTCGTGACCACTCGCATTCCAGCCGCGCCCCTTACCTCCCAGCAGCGTCGTTTATCTGAAAAGCTGAAAGAGCGACTGGGGTATCTTGGGGTCTATTACAAGCGCGATTCACAGAACTTTTTACGACACATGAGCCCGCCCGATCGGGAAGAATTATTGCGGCACTTAAAATCCGAGTATTGCGAAATTGTTCTGACCTATTTTTCCGATCCTGCCGCTCTTAATGCTCGGCTTGATAATTTTGTGAATATTGCTTTCTTCGCCGATGTGTCTGTGGCTCAAGTCGTTGAAGTGCATATGGGTTTAATGGATGAATTTTCTAAGCAGCTTAAGCTAGAGGGAAGAAATGACGACATTTTGCAAGACTATCGATTGACCTTGATTGAGGTGATCGCCCATCTCTGCGAAATGTATCGCCGCTCCATCCCCCGTGAGTCCTAGGTTCCTCGTGAATGACTCTCCTGCCCTGGATAAACAATCCTGTAAAGTTCTATGATAAAACGGCGCTCTGAAGGGCGATTTGGAAAGAACCCTGACAATCTAGCACTGGGCGATCGCTAAATTTTCTACCACTAAATTCCCATAATGGTGGCGATCGGGTGATTGGGTCTACAGCTAAACGACCCAGGCAATGGGAGAATTGAAAATGCTAGATCTTTAGCTATAAAGGAACAGCCAGACCTATAAAGGAACAGCCATGGCAAATATCAGCGCGATCGGCGATCGCACCCTTGTTAAAATGAATTCTCAAAGCAGACAAATACTGCTCCTCTGCGTGCCCGACAATGGCACAATGCCCCGCAATTCCACCCCCAAAATCCACCCCAACCCGGTATAAATAGCTATAAATATCAGTCCATCACCAGAACACCCGCACCGCGCTAATCCGCTAAACTGCCCTCTCCATAAGAACTCAATGAGAAATTGAGACATGGCTCATCAAGATTCTAGGCTTATTTTAGTACCATTGATCCAGAGTCCAGCCGTCAAAGGCATCCCCCACCCCCAGCCATGAGTCCCCTCAAGAAAACCTACATCTTAAAGCTCTACGTTGCTGGGAATACCCCCAATTCCATACGCGCATTGCAAACCCTCAACAACATTTTAGAGAAAGAGTTTCAAGGCGTTTACGCCCTCAAAGTAATCGATGTCCTCAAAAACCCTCAGCTTGCCGAAGAAGACAAAATCCTTGCCACCCCCACCCTCACAAAAATTCTTCCTCTCCCCGTTCGCAAAATTATTGGCGATCTCTCCGACCGAGAACGCGTTTTAATTGGGTTGGATTTACTCTACGAAGAACTTCAGGAAGAAGAGGATGTTTCAGACGCTGATTAATCCCTAAAATATCGCCCTGAATTTCTTACTTGTTATTTCTTATTTTTAATTCTGTTACGACACATGACTCTATCCCACCCGTCTTCTTCCGAGAATTCCACCCCCATAGCAGGCGTTCAAAAAATTAGCACCCTGATCGAAGGCTTCGACGACATTAGCCACGGCGGCTTGCCCATTGGGCGCACCACCCTAGTCAGCGGCACATCGGGCACAGGAAAAACCATGTTTGCCGTTCAGTTTCTTTACTACGGCATTACTCAGTTTGATGAACCGGGCATCTTTGTCACCTTTGAAGAATCTCCTGCCGACGTGATTAAGAACGCCTGTAGCTTTGGCTGGGACTTGCAAAAATTTGTTGATGAAGGCAAACTCTTCATTCTTGATGCCTCCCCCGATCCGGATGGTCAAGACGTGATTGGCAACTTCGATCTCTCTGCGCTGATCGAACGCATCCAATACGCCATTCGTAAATACAAAGCTCGCCGCGTTTCCATCGATTCGGTTACCGCTGTATTTCAGCAGTACGATGCCGCTTCCGTCGTTCGCCGCGAAATTTTCCGGCTGGTGGCTCGGCTGAAGCAGGTCGGTGCTACAACCATTATGACGACTGAGCGGGTTGAGGAATACGGACCAGTTGCCCGGTTTGGGGTTGAAGAATTTGTGTCGGACAATGTGGTGATTGTTCGCAACGTTCTTGAAGGCGAACGTCGTCGCCGCACGATCGAAATTCTCAAGCTGCGCGGCACCACCCATATGAAGGGCGAATATCCGTTCACAATTACGAAGGATGGGATCAATATCTTTCCGTTGGGGGCTATGCGTCTGACGCAGCGATCGTCTAATACTCGCGTTTCGTCGGGCGTTAAGGTTCTAGATACCATGTGTGGCGGCGGTTTTTTCAAAGACTCGATCATTTTGGCAACGGGGGCTACGGGCACGGGCAAAACCCTTCTAGTCAGCAA
Organism: Leptolyngbyaceae cyanobacterium CSU_1_4; assembly: GCA_012034615.1. GTDB lineage: Bacteria > Cyanobacteriota > Cyanobacteriia > Elainellales > Elainellaceae > Timaviella. The sequence continues at coordinate 23,350 of JAAUPA010000005.1, forward strand.
GTTTATCCAAGATGCTTGCCTCAAAGGAGAACGCGCTATTTTGTTTGCTTATGAAGAGTCTCGGGCACAGCTATCCCGCAACGCCTACTCTTGGGGGACAGATTTTGAAGAACTAGAACAAAAAGGACTGCTGAAAATTCTTTGCACCTATCCTGAATCCTCGGGCTTGGAAGATCATTTACAAACGATCAAATCTGAAATTGCTGAATTTAAGCCTGCCAGAATTGCGATCGATTCTCTTTCTGCCTTGGCGCGAGGAGTCAGTAACAACGCTTTCCGACAGTTTGTGATTGGGGTAACGGGTTTTGCGAAGCAAGAAGAAATCACGGGTTTCTTTACTAACACAACGGATCAATTTATGGGATCTAACTCCATCACCAATTCTCATATTTCCACCATCACCGACACGATTTTGATGCTGCAATATGTGGAAATTCGGGGCGAAATGGCGCGGGCAATTAACGTGTTTAAGATGCGCGGTTCTTGGCATGATAAGGGCATTCGGGAGTATGTCATTAGTGATCAGGGTCCCGAAATTAAAGAATCGTTCCGCAACTTTGAGGGCATCATTAGCGGTTCGCCTAGCCGAATTGCGGGGGATGAAAAGAATGAACTCTCTCGAATTGTGCGCGCGTTTCAGGATAAAACCGAGGAAGAAGGTTAGAGGGCTCCTTTGTTTTTCGTCTTCACCCGTTGATATAATTCTTCCATTGCTTCAATAAAGGATCCTTCTTTCTGCCAAAACGGCGGAAAATCTCCTTGCTTTTTCACAACGATCGCCCTCACTCCGCTGGGTGTTGCCTCCTCAAAGCTGGGAGGTAGCCGCTTTGCGCCTTGCCAAAACTCCTTCAGCGTGACTGTCTCAGCTTTTGCTGTGGTCGGTTGAGTGTAATAAGATTCTGCTGCCTGAGGCTCTGTTGCCTGAGCCGTCAATTCTGCTGAAAGCGCCATGCCTAAAGGCGTTTTTGCCAGTTCAGTTTGCAACACTGCTTTTGAAAGCCCCCGCAGTTCAAACAGCAAAAATGGGTCTTGGTCGAGTTCGGCAGCAACTAGATAGTAAACTCCGGCAATGTGTTTACAGGGGTTGCTGTCATCGGGGCAAGAGCAGGAGGTTTGGAAGTCTTGGCGATCGTGCGGTAAAAGGTGAAGCCCTAGGGCAGAGAATGCCTCCTCAATGTTGTCGGGCATTTCGTTGAGCAGCAGTTTGGAAATGAAGCTCGCTTTAGATGCCATTTGGGCGATCGCCACTGCCCACTTTGCCTGACTGATGGGCTGAAGTTCGATCTGGGTTTTGTAGAGCGGCTCCTGGTAAACCCCAAAATAAGGATTCACCGATCCTCTCACCTCTGCCCTCACGATGCCATCACTGATTTTAAAGCTCTTGACCTTACTGCCGCGCGCGTAGGATCGCCCCCGTCCGAGCCGCCCAGGGTCAGTGAAGGTTTCCAACGCCTCAATAAATTTATTGCCCCACCACGTCCGGGTAAATTGTGGCATTTTTGCTCTAGCCTCCAAAATATTTTTAATCTAAATTTCTAATCTAAAACCGCGTTGCGATTGAGCTTAATTAATTTTTTAAATGCCTCATTGTCTAACTCTGTGAGCCACGATTCATCCGAACCGACGATCGCCCCTGCCAATTTCTTTTTATCTTCAATCATCTGATCAATTTTTTCTTCCAGCGTCCCGATCGCCACAAACTTATGAACAAACACATTCTTTTTCTGCCCGATCCGAAAAGCGCGATCGGTTGCTTGGTCTTCAACTGCCGGATTCCACCAGCGATCGAAATGGAAAACATGATTGGCTCTGGTCAACGTAATGCCCACACCGCCCGCTTTGAGCGACAAAATAAACACTGATGGTTCTGATTCTGGCTCTTGAAATTCTGCAATCATGCGTTCGCGCTTGTCGCGGCTGGTGCCTCCATGAATGTAGTAAGTGTTATAATGCAGCGTTTGTTTAATGTATTTTTCTAATGCACTTCCCAATTCTGTGAACTGAGTAAAAATTAATACACTTTCACCTTCAGACTTGATTTCCTCGATCAATTCAGTCAATCGTTCTAGTTTGTGCGATCGCTCGGGTGTAAATTCGCTCTCATCTTGCAAAAATTGACGAGGATGATTACAAACTTGCTTCAGTTTCAACAGCGTTGCCAAAATCATCCCTTTACGCTTCATTCCTGTGGTCTCATCAATTTCTTGCTCAACCTCTTTGACGATCGCCTCATAGAGTGAAGCTTGCTCTTGGGTCAGGTTGCAGTAAAGCTTTTGCTCAACTTTATCGGGTAAATCTTGAATAATCGACGGATCGGTTTTAACGCGACGGAGAATGAACGGCTCTACCAATTTCTTCAACGTTGCGGCTTGAGTGCGATCGTTATTTTTTTTGAATCGGCACCTCAAATAATTTCCGAAACTGCGCTTCTCTGCCCAAATAGCCTGGATTAAGGAAATTAAAAATTGACCATAAATCTAGCAAGCGGTTTTCAACAGGCGTTCCGGTGAGCGCCAAACGGTGAGTGGCAGGAAGCTTTAGGATCGCCTTAGTCTGCGCTGCCTGGGGATTTTTGATGTTTTGTGCTTCATCCACCACCAGCCGATGCCACGCCACGCTGCTCAATAGTTTCTCGTCTTTACGCGCCAAGGTAAACGAGGTAATCAACACATCATAGTTTTGCAGCGTCGCTTGAAATTCTTTAGCATCTTGTAGACGCTGGCTGCCATGATGAACCTGCGATCGCAGTTCTGGGGCAAACTTTTCCATCTCTTTTTGCCAGTTACCCACCACCGAAGTGGGCGCAATTAAGAGCGTCGGTAAAATGGCTGGGGCGATCGCTCCCTTCACTTTGCCCTTTTGAGGCGGCACCTCTCGCTCTTGCAGCAATCTAGCAATCACCTGCGCCGACTTCCCCAAACCCATATCATCGGCAAGGCAACCATTTAGCCCCAAACTTTCTAGATAACTCAACCAAGACACGCCCCGCTTTTGATAGTCTCGCAGCTTGCCCTGAAATTTTGCCGGATCAGAAATTACCTCTAGCTGGCTTTTATCATTTAGCTTCTCCAACATTTCAGATAATGCCCGATCGCGCTCGACCTCTAGCTGTTCGCTTGCCTCTCCCTCCGCCGTTAACCGCATGAAGTCAATCAAGCTTAAATTAGGGTTCTCTTGGCGGTGTTTTTTCCAGAACTCCAGCATCTCCTGCATCTTGTCCTGATCCAGCTCCATCCATTGTCCTCGAAATTGCACCAGCGGTGTTTTAGCGTTCACCAACTGCTGCCATTCCTGTTCACTAACCAATTCTCCCCCGATCGCCAACTCATATTTATATTCCACTAACGAGTCTGCTGAAAAGTAGCCCTTCCCCTGGCTGCTGCCGCTTTTGCTAAACCCTTTCGCCCGGAGGCGAACCTTTGCCCGCTGCCGTCCTTTCGGAGTCCACCAAGCAGGCACAATCACTTTGTATCCGGCATCTTCCAGCACCCAAGCCGACTCGTTGAGGAAGGCAAATGCGTCATCGAGGCTAAGCCGAATGCTGGCAGGTTCATTGGTTTCTAGCCCCGTCCAAAGTTGAGGATAAATGCGGGCAGCATAGCCCAGATTGGTCAGCAAATGTTGCTGAAAGTGATCGCCAAATTGCTTTTGCAGTTGCTTCTGCTGAAAAGCGCGCCAGTACTCTTGCAACGGCATTCGTAAAGACGGGTCTTTTTTAGAAGCCACCTGGAATTCTAAAATCCAATCTTGATCAGGCTGATTAGGCGATCGCAGTTGAAAGCACAGAGAGAACGGAGCAACGAATTGATTACGGGTAATGCGATCGCGCCAAGTTTGCCATTGCCGATATTGCTCTAACGTAGCTGGAACAGCTCTTTTGGGGTTTAGGCAAAAGTCGAGCAAAGATCCTGAAATCTTAGTTTCAAACGTTGCCGGAACAGGCGTTTGCTGAACAATTTCTGTAATTAAACATTCTGAAAAATGTCGCAGCAGCCGTTCTCGCTCATAAAACCTGGGCGTGTCTGGTGGTTTAGAAAAACCCGATACACAAACCAGCGGCATCCATTCCTCGTAGCGTTGCACTTCTGTTTCATATTGAGCGGAAACAATTTCCCATCCTGGATAGATCTCAAAGCTAGAAGCAGTCTTTTCAGCTTTTGTATTTTTCTCAGCCCCCACAGCTTTTTTGCGCCCCCGAGCGGCTGTTCCCGTACTTTTGGGTTTGCTTTGAAAAGCGGCGATCGCCGTAGTTTCTCGATAGCGCAACGCCGGAATGTATTGATCTTTAAGAATAATTTGCTTAAAGAACTGCGTGTAGTGATGCCAGAACAGGAGATCTGCTCCAAACTGAACCTCTGCCAAATGATGAAGCGCAGTAAAATGCAGTTCGTTCAATACCTTAATGATGCTATGAGGGGCGATCGCCAAGCAATCAATTTGCCAATATTGCCATGCAAACGTTTCGGGCAAATCTGCCTCTAGATATCGCGCCAGTTCCAAAGACGGCAACGGCTGCTGGTTGGCACTAGGTAATAAAAAATGTTGAGGGGCGATCGCAGCTTCTAGCCCTGTAGCCGTCTGATTTTTGGTTTGATTTTCTGAGGTTGGCAGTTTAATTCCTGCTTCGTTACCCAGAAATTCGGCTAATGCTGCTTGATGCAATGAATAGGAATGACCTTGAGTTTTTCCTCGTTGCCCGTTGCCTTCAGTCGTTTCAACCCAAAGATAGAACGTTCCACCTTGAACAAAATGATTTGCTGCTTGAGGAATCCATGTGCCGTGCAGGATTTTCATGGGCAGTACCAAAGGTGACCTTTAGCACCCTATGATATCAGGATTAATCAGGTTTGATGCAGGTCTTTAGCCTTGGCTAACAAACGACAAAACTCTTGCTTCCTCTGCCTCGATCGCACTCAGATCTTCCAAGGCTGTGGTTAAGTCTCCTCCCAACTGCTTCGCATTTTGTTTGGCGCTGGGCTGATTGTATTGAGCCACCTCAATCGGTTCACCAATCCGAATCATCACCTCACAGCCCCAACGGGGAATAGCATGGCTATACCGGAGGGTAATGGGCACAACCTTAATGCCTAAACCGGGCTGATTAGACTCAGCTTGCAGCGCCAGCCGAATTAACCCTGGCTTTAGGGGATTAATTTCATGATTGCGGAAAATATTGCCCTCTGGAAAAACCACCATCATTTGCCGGTCTTGCAAAACCTTAATGCCGTAGCGCAAACTGGCGACCGAAGGATTCTTAGGGTTAATGGGAAATCCACCTAGCCTTTTTAAAATCCATCCCTGCAACCCTTCTGCTTCGTCTTGCGTCACCATAAAGTGCATGTCTCTGCCTGTCACCAAGCGTCCGGTGGCAAAGGCAATTAAGATACCGTCCCAGCGCGATCGATGGGTTGGGGCTAACACGACTGAACCTTCGAGCGGTAAGTTTTCCTGCCCCACAATTTCAATACGCTTGAAAAATAAGGGCAGAATGAGCCGACAAAGAAAATACGACAAAGGGATTAACCAAGGTGAAAAGCGAGAATTAATGGCAGTAATAGGTTGAGTAGAAGATGTAGTTTCCATCGACATAAGGGAAGAAGTGAGCATTGCCGTCATAAATTAAAAAACTGCGGTTCAAGTTGCGATCGAAGACTCCTTAACACCTACAAACAACATAGCGGCTTATGGGCTAGTGCCGTTTTATGGGTGGACAGTTCTAAATCCTGTCATGTACGTCACAGTTTTTGAATTGCCCCCGACAAGCCCGCGCTCAGCATTCCCCCTCCCTGATCTGTTCCTGACACCGAATAAAAATGGGAGCAATATCTGCTCCCTCAGAAGATTGTGGCAGTGAGTTATGCCAGTGAACTATGCCAGAAACCTATTTGCCCATCATGCGTTTAACGCCTTCTAGTTTTCCGGCGTAGGGCGCATACCGCAGTTTGATGTCGAGCCAAAAGGGCTTGTAAAAAATACTTTTACGATGGGAAAAAGTGTCGAAGCTGAACTTGCCGTGATAACTGCCCATGCCGCTGCTGCCCACTCCGCCAAAAGGAAGCGCATGAGGCGCAATTTGCATGATGGTTTCGTTGATGGCAACGCCACCCGAAGAAGTTTCTTCTAGAACGCGGTTTTGAACGAGTTTGCTTTTGGAAAAAACGTAAAGGGCGAGAGGTTTGGGGCGAGCGTTGATTTGGGCGATCGCCTCTCCTAAGTCCTCGTATTCCAAAATGGGGAGGATGGGTCCAAAAATCTCATCTTGCATGATGGCATCAGCCCAACTCACCTGATCGATGAGCGTGGGTGCGATGTAGCGTTCTGCTGGCTGGGTCTCGCCGCCCATTAAAATTTTCCCTTGCAATAAATCTGCTAGCCGCGAAAAATGCCGATCGCTAATAATCCGCCCATAGTCGGGGCTTTGGGACGGATCGTTGCCATAAAAATTCGCAGATAGTTTTTTGCAAAGCGCCGATGAGGGCAGGCTTAATTTGCCGATCGACCAGCAGATAGTCGGGCGCGACGCAAGTTTGTCCGGCATTTAGAAATTTGCCCCAAACAATACGGCGGGCTGTCAATTCAAGCGGCACATCGCGATCGACAATGCAGGGGCTTTTGCCGCCTAGCTCTAGGGTAACCGGAGTGAGATGCTGGGCTGCGGCTGCCATGACAACTTTCCCGATCGCCGTTCCACCCGTAAAAAAGATATGGTCAAATCGTTCCTCCAACAGCGTTTGGCTGGTTTCTATGCCGCCTTCTACCACCGCAATATACTGAGGCGCAAAGGTGGCTTGAATAATTTGGGCAATGATTTGCGAGGTATGGGGAGCGAGTTCCGACGGCTTCAGCAAGGCGCAATTGCCTGCCGCGATCGCCCCCCACCAAGGGCGCAATCATGAGTTGAAAGGGATAATTCCAAGGGCTGATAATTAGGACAACGCCAGAGGCTCTGGGCGAATGTGGGCCCTAGAGGGGAAGGTAAAGAGGGAGGTCGAGACGGTTTGCGGCTTAGCCCAGGCGCGAAGGTGTTTGAGGGTGTAGTCAATTTCTTCAGTCACCCCCACCTCGGTCAGGTAAGCCTCAAATTCAGGTTTACCCAAATCGGCGTGAATGGCGGCAACAATGTCAGCCTGACGATGAAGAATGGCTTGTTTGAGGGCTTTGAGCTGGGCTAGGCGAAAGTCAATGCTGTGGGTTTGCCGGGTGCTGAAAAAGGCGCGTTGCTGAGAGAGCAAGGTTTGAATGCGATCGCGGCTTGCTTCACGATGCTCAATCGGCGTAGTCAATGTCATCCTGAATTTCCTCTTTCACTTTATCTATCTTTTTACTGTATCAATCCCCGCACAGTCTGATAAGCAATGGCTTGAATTGTGGTCATCGGTACTTTGTAAAAATACTGACGATGGAATTGCTCTTCTTGAAGAATTTCCAAAAAGTCGGCAACCCTTGCGGTATCTGCGAAACAGCGCGCGCGATCGGAGTCTGTTTTCTGCTCCAAACGTTCATTCGGGCGATAGCTTAAATGGAGTTGCTCACCCTGACGATCGACCGTAAACCCTAATAACTCCAAGGTTTGAAAGCCAAGCCGCACTGCCCGATCGCTCAGCTCTAACGTTTGCATCACCTGAGTATAGGTTACGGTTTTGCCCGTGCGGCTCAGATATTTGGCAATGCCCACCAGCTTTTGCCAGGTTTGGCTGGGTGAGGTCATTGCAGGAGCAGAATAGGCGATCGCCAACTTTTGCTGAGTTTGCACTGCTTGGCGAAACAGAGTTTGCAGCTCATTCCAATGACTAGGGCATTGATTGATTTGCAGAACTCCAGCGGTTGGCGGTGGAGATGCCCCCCGACAATCTAGCAGCCAATCGAGCTGAATGCTGGAGGCAAGGGTACGGGTGGGGCGCAGGGCAATGAGGCGGACTTCATAGCGTTTTTTGGCGGTGTTGAACTCTAGCTCGGCGATCGCATCACAGCGTCCGGGCAAAATTTCGTCCCGGTAATGCTCCCACCAAACGCCCGGAAATCCCAGCTTTGTTCCTTCATCCCACAGTTCAAATTCCGTTTTAATGTAGCGAACTTTCTGCCCTCGCCAATCTTCAACATTGCGATGCCAAACTTTTTCAAACCAGCAGTTTGGAATCAACAATCGTGGAGCCGGATTTCCTATCCCATACGGCTCCAACAGCTTTAGCTCCCGAAATAAGTCTTGTCCCAATTCTGCCACCGTGACCGTTAAGTCTGCTCGCAACTCAGCCAAGGTCACCCAGGGCTGTTGCGCTCGAAGCTGGCGATTGAGGGCGGCGGCAAGTAGCTCGATATGGTCGATCGGCACTCTGACATCCATTGCCAGCGAATGTCCGCCAAAGCTGCTGAGCCAATGCGATTGTTCTTTTAACAAAGTATGCAAGTCGATCGATTCGGGCGATCGCGCTGCCCCTCGCGCCTCGTGGACGGCAGCGGCAACAGGCTCTGTCGTGAGCTCTGTGGTCAACAAAATGACCGGACGCTGATACTCTCGCACCATCTGCGCCGCCACGAGTCCCAACACCTCAACCGACCACTGCGGATCACTCAGGACAATGGCTTGGGTCGTCGATAAATCGAGCTGGGCAATCCGGGCTTTAACCTGCTGAGCTATGTCCTTTTGCAAAGCCTTACAACGAATGTTCGATAGCTCTGTCTCTTCTGCCAAATGCTGACAACGGGAAGCATCCCGGCTGGTCAATAGTTCTACACAAAATCGAGCATCGCTCTGAATGCAGCTAATGGCGTTAATGCGAGAACCTAAACCAAAGGAAAGATCGGTGGGACGATCGCCACTTCGTTTACAAAGCTCTAATAGCCGGACAAGCCCGGGGCGCTGGGTTTGCTGCAATTTGGCAATGCCGATTTGTGCCAAATATCGTCCGTCGCCTCTAAGTTCTACTCGGTCGGCAAGTAGCCCGATCGCCACTAAATCTAACAGATCTTCTAGGGGGCGCTGGGGCATTTCTGGCAAGGTTTCGTACATCGCCTCAACTAATTTGTACGCTAGGGCAACCGCTGATAGACGGGCAAGGGGATGGTGGGTTGGCAGCGAATGAGAATTAATCACGGCGATCGCGGGGGGCGATCGGCAGGATAATGATCCACCACAATCACATCCATGCCTAGCCTTTTCGCATACTCAATCTCCCTAACGTTCGGACTGCCTGCGCCGCCTGCAATGATTAGTGAGCAGTCGGACAAAGCATCAATTCCCGCGATCGAGAGTCCATGGGGCTCAGTGAAGCGATTGGGAATAAAATAGGTTAAATTGTCGGCCGAGAAAAATTGTTCCAACCCTTCCCTCAATACGGCAGTCGCAGTGATGCCATCTACATCAAAGTCGCCCCAAATCATCACCTGCTCGCCCTGCTGTTGAGCGCGTGCTAATCGGTTGACCGCCCGCTGCATTTCTTCGCCCAAAGCAAATGAGCTGCTGGGTTGATAAGCCTTTGGGTTTAAAAAACCTGCGAGCTGGTTAGGGTCGCGGATGCCTCGTTGCCAAAGCAGTTGAGCGACATACTGTCCTTCCCAACGTCCGGCATCCTGTCCCATCGCTTTCTGCTGACGCACGATCGCCAACCACTCGTCCGGGATCTCAGCCACACTCGGCACCCACCATTCCAAAGAATCGACCATCTACTCGGCTTTTGGCTTAAGAACTTTTGCCGGAATGCCAACAGCGGTCTCTCCAGCAGGCACATCGCTCAGCACGACTGCATTGGCACCAATGTTAACGTCATCACTCAAATGAACCTGACCGAGAATTTTTGCCCCGGCTCCGATGTTAACCCGATCGCCCAAAATGGGTGCTTCCAAGGGGCGATCGAGATAGCGGTTCCCCAAAGTGACCCCCTGTCGAATAATGCAGTCATCGCCAATGACGCAGTTCCCATGAATGACGATTGCCCCTTGATGCTCAATCACGACTCGCCGCCCCAGTTGTACGGTGTAGGGCAAATCAATGCCGTAGGTGTTCCGAACTCTGCGATAAAGCGATCGATAGAAAATGCTGAGCGGGGCACGTAGCAAAATCGGTTTAATCGACATTCGCCAAACCCCAAACCGTTGGATCGCCACCGCCTGGAATCCAGGTTTAGTCCAATCGCGCCCATGTGCCTCCCAGTCTTCCTGAAGCTGCTGCCAGAAGGCGATCGACGCTGCCGAATTCTCCCCTGCTGATGGCTCCACTGCCCGATCGCCCTGATCGCCCTGATCAATCGTTGTGCCCACCAAGTTATTAGGAACTTTAACTTCGTTCAAATCTCTCCACCTCCCTTTAGCAGCACGCTATTCAGGATAAAATCTCCCAACATGTTAGGCGGATCATCATCCGGTTTCTGCTGAATCATCTGTCGCATCCGCCACGCCATAAAGCCTGAAGCCCAAGCAATTTCGGTTAAAACAGCATAGCCCCACCCATAGTTTTTAACAAAGAACCGTCGCCGCGAATCAAACCAATAAGTTGGGCGGCGCTTGGCTTTGCGCTTAGTATCTGTGACCCCTGAGCTTTGCCCCACATAATGAACCACCCGGCTTTCAGGAACATACCAACAAGACCATCCTGCCTTGTTAGCTGCCACACAAAAGTCCACTTCCTCAAAATACAAGAAATATTTCTCATCCATCAAGCCAGCGGTTTCAAACACCTGTCGCCGCACCATCATGCTGGCTCCAGCGACCCAATCGACTTGCTGAATCACGTCAGTCACGGGCAAGATTGGCACAATCCGTTGGGCTAGGAGCTGAGTCACCAAGCCCAGCCGCAAGCCGCTATCCAACTCGCTCCAAACGTTAGGAAACCGAAATGCCGAACATTGGGGCGTTCCATCAGGATCTTCGAGGCGGCTACCCGCAATTCCGGCTGCGGGTGTTTTGTCCATAAAATCCACCAAAGCTTGTAGCGCGCCGGGTCGCACCACCGTATCGGGGTTGAGTAGCAAAATATAGTCGGGGGGGGAGTCTTCAGCCAAGGCAGGGCGAATTGCAACGTTATTGCCAAAGGCGTAGCCTCCATTGCGGTCTTGGGGCAGAAAGGTGACCCAATCCCAGTGTTCAGTGGCGATCGCGGCTGAAATTTTTTCAACTGAGCCATCTGCCGAATTATTGTCTACAACGGTTACCTGTGTTCCGGGCAAAGCCTCCACCTCTTGAAGGAGAGAGTGCAAGCAAGCGATCGTTAATTCTGGGGTTCGATAGTTGAGAATAATGATCCTAAGACGAGCGCACGACGGGGTAGGTGTGACAGCAGACATGAGGATTCTCTAAAAAGAACAGAAGAAAAATTAAGTCGAGGTCAACAAGGGAGCCAGAGGGCAAAATAATTAAGCAGCAAAAGAAAACGATGATTGTCTAGACAAGCGGACAATTTCATAAATCAATTCTACGTAATACCTAAAGATTTTTTAGAAAAGAATTGATTGTACATCTTCAATAACTGACCCCTCTTGCAGATCCTCTCCTCAACCTTAGTCAAATCTTTGGAGAAAGAGATTAAAAACCCATGAGCGATGTGTTGGTTTATACGGATATTTCATCAAGATGTCATATTGATTTGATGAAAAAACTATAAAAGTCTGACTGTGACCCGTAGTTTTAGGCTTGACCGTTAACAACTTTGTGATAGTTTGGATGGAGATTTCAGGCATAATTCTCCCGATAGCTTAGTAACTTCTACGTATATAGAGATCGAGAGATCGCACACAGACCCGAAAGGATAGCTTAGGGCGAAATGGGAAAGCAATCTAGAGCGCAGTTAAGCAGGTCGATTTTTCTACAAAAACTTCATTCCGATTCTTTAGGATTTTAGTAAAAGTTATGAGAGCGACGGTCAAGCATATCCCAAAGGCTGAGTCCTGCAAAATTTCTATAACTCCTATGGCGTTTGAGCATCAAAGATCGGTTTTGGTTTTTGAGATTTCTACTTTCAGTAGGTTGGGGCAGGTACTCCGGCCGCTGGGGCTAGCCGCTCTGGTTTGGGCCGCGAGTCTCGGGGCTACTTCTGCACAGGCGCAAACTCCGGTTGCACCGCCACCTGCACCTTCAGCGTCTCCGGCTCCACCCGTTGTCCCAACGCCATCGGCAAGTCCGGCAACGCCTCGTCCAGCAACGTCTAGTCCGCCAGCGCCTTTAACTCCTAGTCGGCTCACTGTGCCGCGCACCCAGGTTCCGACGACAGGATATCAGGAAGAAGAATATCGGCTTGGACCCGGTGATCAAATTGGGATAGATGTTTTTGATGTTCCAGAATTGAGTGGGGCTGAGGGGCAACAGGTCGTGCTGATTGACGGTTCGGTCAACTTGCCTTGGGTGGGTAAAATTAAGCTGCAAGGATTAACGCTATCTGCGGCGGCTGACCGCCTAGAGAATGCCTATGCGCCGTATATTCGCAATCCTTTAATTACGGTTAATCTTTTGACTGCTCGGACTCTGCGGGTAAACGTTGTGGGTGCCGTAAAGCGTCCAGGGTCTTACATTATCAGTCCTGAAGGGCAAACCAACCAAATTTTGGTGGGCGATGCGGCAGTAGCCGGGGGGGGGATTGCGAGCCAATGGCCGACGGTAACCCAAGCACTTCAACAGGCTGGCGGCATTACTCAACTGGCTAATCTTCGGGAAGTGCAGGTGAATCGCCCTCAGCCGGACGGCTCTCAGCAAACGATTAAGGTGAATCTTTGGGAGTTACTCCGATCGGGGCAAATTCAACAAGATGTTGCTTTGCGCGATCGCGATACCCTAGTGGTGCCCCAATCTGCCTCCCTCAGTCCTGAGGAAGCTCTGCTCAATGGTTCTTCGAGCTTTGCCCCCGCCACTATTTTGGTCAATGTGGTTGGAGAGGTCAAAGCTCCAGGGACAGTTGAAGTTGCACCTAATACCTCTTTGAACCAAGCCTTGCTGACAGCAGGTGGCTTTGAGAGCAGGAGAGCTAGAAGAAAAGATGTCATTTTAGTTCGCCTCAACCCCGATGGCACAGCGGTTCGGCGAACTATTCCGATTGATTTGACTGCGGGGATTAATGAAGAAACGAATCCCTCGCTGCGAGAGTTTGACACCATTGTAGTGGGGCGATCGGGGATAGCTCAAACGGGCGATACCCTCGACAATTTCTTTAGACCCTTGGGGAACATCTTCGGAATCTTCAATGTCTTCGACATCTTCAACAATGATTAGTGAATGATTAGTCGGCTGAAACCGGTGGCGATTAAACCTCCGGTTTTTCTGGGGATTAGGTGGTTGGAGCAATTTGAGCTAATTTGAGCGAAACAGAGGGCAACATGGAGACAGAGCAGACATCTCAAAGCTTGGCACCCATCGTCAGGGCTAGACCCCCGCTGATGCCGCCATCATCAGACCTGGAAGATGACGATAATCTTCCTAATCGAGGGATAAACTTGCGATCGCTGGGCAGAACCTTGCAGCGGCAGGCACTTTTAATTGCAGGAGTCACGACCGCAATTACTGTCGCGGCGGCGTGGCAAGCCATGCGCATCCCCGACGTTTACCAAGGAAACTTCCAAATTTTGGTGGAGCCGGTTTCCAACGAGGCAAGAACCTCTGATCCTTCCAACTTGACTCGGAATGCGTCGGGCGGGGTTCCTGATCGAGATAATTTCACGGTCGATTATCCTACCCAACTTGAGATTCTGCAAAGTCCTACCCGATTGAACCAGATTGTGCAGGAAACTCAAACCCAGTTTCCTGATTTTACGTACGAGGAGCTAAAAGCCGGGCTGAAAGTTGAGCGGCTTGCCCCCGAAGACAGCCCAGATCCGACCAAAATTATTAAAGTGACCTTTGAGGGGAGCGACGAAGCGCTGGTTCAAAAGGTCTTGAAGGTGACTGCGGCTCGGTATCTTCAATACAGTTTGGAAGAGCGCAAAACTCGCTCAGGAGAAGGAATTAAGTTTATTGATGATCAATTGCCTGAAGTTAAGCAACGGGTGAATAATCTTCAAAATGATTTGCAAAACCTGCAACAGCAATACGAACTCGTTGATCCGGCAACGCAAGGCGGACAGTTGTCTACTCGGATTAATGAGATCACAACGCAGCAGTTAGAAACTCAACGAGAACTGGGAGAACAGCGGGTTCTCTTCGCCAACTTGCAGCGACAACTCCAGTTATCTCCTAATGAGGCGATCGCCGCCTCTGCATTAAGCGAAGACCCGACCTATCAGGCATCTAAAGCATCCCTTCAGGAAGTTCAAACCCAAATTGCGACTGAGCTGGCTCGCTTTAACGAAGAAGCGCCCTTGATCCAGTCTCTGCGAGAACGGGAAAGGAACATCTTGGCGCTCATGACGGGGCAAGCTCAAGCGGTAGTGGGTCAGAATCTGAGAGGGGGCACGAGTAATTCCCAGGTTTCAGCGTTCCAAAACTCAGTCCGGATTGGACTGATTGGGCAACTGGTGGAAGCGGGTAACCAAATTCAAATCTTGGAAGCTCGTAACCAGGCGGTGAACCAATCCAAAGGTGCATTTGAAGCTCGCCTCCAGCGATTCCCCGCGATCGCCCGCCGCTACAACGACCTCATCCGCGAACTAGATATTTCGACCCAAACCCTCAATCGTCTTCAAACCCAGCAAGAATCGCTGCGCGTTGAAACCGCCCAAACCGAGGTTCCCTGGGAACTCATCTCCGAACCCCTGGTTCCTCGGGACGAAGACGGGAACCCCGTGCCTCTCCCTTCCAAAGCTTCCCGTTGGGTTCTGGGCGGTGTTGCTCTAGGACTGCTCCTAGGCTCTCTGCTGGCACTGCTTCTAGAAAAATATCGCAACGTCTTTTACTCAGTCGAAGATATTCAGGAGAGCATTCAACTCCCCTTAGTTGGAATTATTCCATTTTCTAGAGGCGCAAAACAGGCGCTTGATTTTCCTTCAGCGTTTGGTTCAGTAGATGATGTGGCGGTAGGCGACAGCCGCCTCGGTACTGCTTTGTTCCGAGAAGCCTTTAGCGATCTTTACTCCAACATTCGTCTCTCTCAACCACCAATTCATTCCTTAATGGTGGCTTCGCCCGAAGCCGGTGACGGTAAGACCACCATTGCGGTTTATCTGGCTCAAACCGCCGCTGGTGCAGGGCAGCGAGTGCTGCTCGTAGACACTAATATGCGCCAACCCCAAGTTCATAACCGCCTAGATGTGCCCAATACAGGGGGCTTAAGCGGTGTGCTTGCCCGTGGCTTTAATGTGGAAGAATTTATTCAACAGTCGCCTCTTGATGACAATTTGTATGTGCTCACAGCCGGACCCGCAGTTCCCGGTTCAGCTCGACTGCTGGGCTCTGACCCAATGAAGCAACTGATGGATAAGTTTCAACAGCAGTATGACCTGGTTATTTATGACACGCCTCATCTGTACGGCTTGACCGATGCTAGTTTCCTGACGACCCAAGTAGACGAGGTCTTGATGGTGATTGCGGCTAACCGCACAAATCGGACTTCAGTTGAACGGGTACTCAGTAAGCTGATGACCTTACGCTTACCCAGTATCAGTATGGTGACTAATTACTTGAGAGAGCATAACAGCCCAACGGCTCAAAACCGCAGCAGTTCTGCGTTCAGTCGTCGGTAGAGGCATATTCTCACTCTTATCCCCTCGCCATGTTCGCAGTCCTTCGTTCCGCTCTCAAGTTGTTGTCAAACTGGCGGCTGAGAGCATATTGCGACGACGGATGGGTTTGGCAATTAACGTGATAATGGTGACTTCTGGAGGGCAAAATAGCCGCCCAGGGGCATAGGTGCCTAGTCCTCGGTTGACGTAAAGGGTGTTTGTGCCCACGCTGTGCAGCCCTTCTGACCATTCCCAATGACGGACGATCCGGCTGCTTTTGCCTCGTAATAGTGGAAACCAGGGAGCCATATGGCTTCTACCGACCTCTAACCAGCTTGCTAAGGAACCTATCCCTGGAATAACGATTTGTCCGCCGTGGGTATGCCCGGAGAGCTGGAGATCGACTCGCCAAGCTTGGAGCGGCACAGCGCTGTCGGGATTGTGAGAGAGCACGAGCCGGGGTACCGAGGTGGGAATCTTGGAGAAAACTGAGGTCGGCTCAAACTCGCGAGACCAAAAGTCTGCTAAGCCGACTAGCGGGAACTCTGGCCCCCCAAGGGTAGGCGATTTGATTCCAGAGGACGTGAATGCCAACCTGGGTTAAGGCGTGGGTCACTGTGGTTTGAAAGCCGGGGCGGTAGTGATCGTGGTTTCCTAATATGGCGTAGACCCCAAGGTGGCTGTGAAGCTGCTGAAGCGATCGCGCTAGGGCTTCCATTGGCGCGGTAGAGTCAGTAATGTAGTCTCCTGTTAACACGATCAGATCAGGCTGGGCTTGGTTGGTGATGGCGATCGCCTCTGCCAACATTTCGTCCGAGAGCCGGAGCCCATCGTAGTGCAGATCTGAGAGCTGTACGAGTCTGGTTCCTTCTAAAGATTCGGGTAATCCAGCAATTTCGATCGTCAGTCTTTCCACACTTAATGAGCTTGACAAAATCTTGTGCATAATGCCGTTCTTGAGAACCTTTAATTGGGGTAGGTCTTTATACTTCAGGGCACCTCTAAGTTACTTAGCCTTCAGCAAATTCAAGCTGTCTTGGCTGAATTCGCTAGACACTGCCTAGATCCTAATAATTTTTATGCAAAACTGCACCAAGTCGCATCTTTTCCGGCAATATTGAGTCTGGGTCGCTATCTACAGACAGACTTTTTCTTTGATCTACTCTATGATTTTTTGAGCAGTTTGCATAAACTGATTGGGAAGCATTGCTAAAGAATTGGGGCAAGTTCTAAAATGTGCGGTTAATTCGTGCCTACCTGAATGTAGAGACTTAAATTAGATGGCTGTAGTTTTGCAAATTGATAATCGTTCAATCACGGCTGAAGAAATCTTGCCTTTGCTGGCAGGTTATCAAATGATGCCGCGATTGGTGCAAGAGATTTTAATTGATCAGGCGATCGCGCCGGTTGAAGTTACTCCGGAAGAAAACGCCCAGGCAACCGAACATTTTTACACCCAAAATGAAATCGCCTCAGAAGACGATCGCCAAGCCTGGTTAGGGCGATACGGCATGACTGCTCAACAGCTCGACTCCCTCGCCACACGGGATCTGCGGATTGACAAATTTAAACAAAAAGTTTGGGGTCCAAAAGTCGAGTCTTACTTCCTCAGCCGCAAGCACCAGCTAGATAAAGTCATTTACTCATTGATTCGGACTCAGGACGTAGGCATTGCCCAAGAAATTTATTTTCGGGTGCTGGAAGGCGAACAAACCTTTGCCGAGCTAGCCCGCACTTATTCTCAGGGACCAGAGGCGCAAACGGACGGGCTAATTGGTCCTGTCGAACTGAGTGTGCCTCATCCGGTGTTAGCGCAATTATTGTCTCTGAGCCAGCCGGGTCACATCAGTGCGCCGACTCGGGTGGGCGAGTGGCTGGTCTTGGTTCGGTTGGAAAAATTTATTCCGGCACAGCTTGATGACCCCATGCGTCGTCGATTATTGGATGAATGTTTTAATACTTGGCTTCAAGAACAACTCTCAAAGCTTCAGCCCCTCGCTACTCATACTCTCGCCCCCACCGCCCCATGACTTATACAAAATCCAGTGTCCAAGAATTTTTGGTGACTGTTCCCCCTTTCGACCAACTCTCTTCGACAGCCCTCGAATTTTTGACTGAGCGCATGCAAATGCTGCGCTATCGCATGGGGCAGGCGGTGCTGGTTCGAGATAAGATGCCTGCGCAAGTATCGGTTTTATTTCAAGGGCATGTGCGATCGCTTGCCTACGATCCTCGAACCCAGCGCCCCGTTACGTTGGGCATTTTGAAACCGGGAGACATTTTAGGCTGGGTCGGGTTGGTGCGTGGCGTGGCGTGTGAAACAGCGATCGCCTCGACAGAGACCATTTGTCTGACCCTTTCTGCGGCTGATTTCATGCTGCTGCTAGAACGAGAACCGGAACTGGCGATCGCCTTTCGCAAGCGATGTCCGCTGATTGAGGTTTTTGACCTGCTGGGCGCAGAACTCCATCGGCAAGCCAATGGAGATGCGAACCTGAAAGAACTCGCCTTCCAAGCCGAAGCCGAAGCCGTAGTTTGCAATATTCCTCCCGGCAAAATTCCTGTCCATCAGCTAGAGACTGATCGGATTTGGCTGGTGAGTGGCGGCGGCAAGGTCAACGACTTGCCCGTTAGCGGTCGCATCGATACTGCCAGCGGCGCTGACTTAGAAGTGACGGGCGATCGGGCAGCTCGGCTGATTGGGTTTCCGGTGTCGATGACTGAGAAAATTGATATTGACACAGAGGAGCCGCTGGATGAAGCACAAGCGGTTCATGCTGAAGTGGTGGGGGTTGATATTCCCTATGCGCCCGATCGCCCACCCGAGGCAGACCCGGCGTATGGCAGAAATTTCACCGATTCTAAAATTCCTCAAAAATATCCCCACATTCGCGGGCGCGGACAGCTAGATTCGGCAATGGCTTGTATTCAAATGCTGTGCCTTCACCTCAACATGCCTTTCCGCAAAGACGTGATTCGGCGCGTACTGGTCAATCAGCAAGAGCGCAGCGGCGAAATTTCCCTGGAACTGTGCGGTGCGGTTTCCGAAATGTTGGGGTTGCACGCCCAGTTGGTCACTGTTCCGGCTAACGCGGTGGGTCGGTTAGAAGCACCCGCCATGGTGATGTGGCAAGAGAATGTGGCGCTGTTGTACGAAGTCAGCGAGAAGGAACTGGTGGTTGGGGTTCCTGAACTGGGCATCATTCGGCGTAAACCGTCTGAGTTTGCCTCGACTTGGGGCGATCGCGGTGAAGTGTTGCTGATTAAGCCAACTTCTCAAACCCCGCAGAAGCGGTTTAGCCTGGAGTGGTTTTTGCCTGCGGTTCAGAAGCATCGCAAGGTGCTGATTGAGGTGTTTATCGCTTCATTTTTTGTGCAGCTTTTTGCCCTCGCCAATCCCCTCATGGTGCAAGTGATCATTGATAAGGTGATCGTTCAAAACAGCCCAGATACGCTCAATGTGTTGGGTATTTTCTTAGTAGGACTGGCGATCGCCGAAGCCGTGCTCACCACTCTGCGAACCTACCTGTTTGTAGACACCACCAACCGCATCGACATGGCGCTGGGGTCAGAGATTATTGACCATCTGCTGCGTCTACCGCTCCGCTACTTTGAAAAGCGTCCTGTCGGTGAACTGGCAACCCGAATCAATGAGCTAGAAAATATTCGGAGTTTCTTAACGGGTACGGCGCTCACCGTAGTCCTAGATGCTATCTTCTCAGTCATCTACATCGTCGTCATGCTGTTTTATAGCTGGCTGCTAACGCTGGTCGCCTTAGCAACCGTACCGCTATTTATCCTGCTGGGGGTTGTTGCTTCGCCCCTAATCCGCAACCAGCTCCGGGTTAAAGCCGAGCGCAATGCCGAAACGCAGTCTTACTTAGTAGAAGTCGTTTCTGGCATTCAAACGGTCAAGGCTCAAAATATGGAACTGCGAGCCAGATGGCAGTGGCAACAGCGCTATGGTCGCTATGTGAGCGCTGGCTTTAAAACCGTCCTCACTTCAACCACTGCTGGTTCAGCCAGTAACTTCCTGAACCAGCTTTCAGGATTGCTGGTGCTTTGGGTCGGGGCGTACTTGGTGTTGCAGCAGCAGATGTCTTTAGGTCAATTAATCGCCTTTCGGATTATTTCGGGCTACGTGACCAGCCCCTTGCTACGGTTGGCGCAACTTTGGCAGAACTTCCAAGAGGTTGGGCTCTCCATTGAGCGCTTAAGCGACATTGTGGACGCTGCACCCGAAGCCAATGAACTCGATCGCCAAAATATTCCCATGCCTCCGATCGTCGGAAACGTGCGGTTTGACGACGTGCTGTTTCGATTTGGCACCAGCGGTCCGTGGCAGCTCAACGGCGTTAGCCTAGATTTTGCTGCGGGTTCATTCGTGGGCATCGTGGGGCAGAGCGGCTCGGGTAAAAGCACCATGATGAAGCTCTTGCCGCGTCTGTATGACTTAGAGTCTGGGCGGATTGTGATTGACGGTTACGACATTTCCAAGGTAGAGCTGTACTCGCTGCGGCAACAGGTCGGTATTGTGCCTCAAGATACGCTGTTGTTTGATGGCTCGGTTCAGGAAAATATTGCCCTCACCTGCCCCAACGCTTCCTCCGATGAAATTATTAAGGCGGCTAAAGCAGCAGCGGCTCACGAATTTATCATGGATTTGCCCAATGGCTACAATACTAGGGTGGGAGAGCGGGGCTCAGCTTTATCGGGCGGACAGCGCCAACGAATTGCGATCGCCCGCACCGTCCTGCAAAATCCCAATCTGCTGATTTTAGATGAAGCGACCAGTGCCTTAGATTACGACTCTGAACGCCAGGTTTGCCTCAATCTTGCCGAAGTATTTGCCGATCGCACGGTGTTTTTCATTACGCACCGCTTAAGCACTATCAAAAATGCAGATGTGATTCTGCTGATGGACAAAGGATCAGCCGTTGAGATGGGCACCCATGATGAACTCATGGCGTTGAAGGGGCGGTATTTCTGCCTTTATCAACAGCAAGAATCTGAAATGTAAGATCGCGGCTCGCCCTGTTCTCAGTGATCTAAATTCCCACCTATCCCCTCATCTAAATCCTCGTATCTAAATCCCTGCAACTAAATTCCCGCAAAAGGAGGCTTCAGCAATGGTTAGTAAGCAAAACGGCAATGGCAACGGCGCTGGTAAAACGAACGGCAATGGCAACGGTAAAACTAACGGTAAAACCAATCTTTCTGGGTTGGCTGTAGCCACCGATCGCTCGACAAAAGCTCGGGCAGGAGCTGCCGATGCGGGGCAAATTACTCGAACTGAAGTCTTCGATCAGCCGGTGGTGTTGCAGCAAACTAACCTGTGGTCGCGGGCGATCGTTTGGGGCATTGTGGGAATCACGTCTTTTATGATTCTTTGGGCTGCCTTTGCCAAAATTGACGAAGCCGTTCCTGCCCCTGGACAACTTAAGCCTCAAGGCAGCGTCCAGCCGGTGCAGGCTCCTGTGGGGGGTGTGGTGGAAGAAATTTTGGTTAAAGACGGGGCGCGGGTCAAGCAGGGCGACGTGCTGATTCGGATGGATACCACGGCGGCTGAGGCAGAACGGAAAGCAAACCAGCAGGTTTTGGTATCTTTAGAGCGCCAAAATCAGTTTTATCGTTCTCAGTTGGGTGGCATTAATGCCCCTGCCGTGGGCGTGAATGTTCCTCCAGAAATTTTGGCGCTCACCACTAATCGTGCCGCTTTACTTGACGAAATTCGCTTGTACGAAGCTCAGCTTGGGGGCGACTCTAGTGGGGCGGGGTTGTCGGCGGCTCAGCGGATACGAATTCAGGCGGGTTTGCGCGAGGCAAGCACTCGGTCTTCGGCAGCTCAGTTTGAGGTGGCACAGTTTCAACAGCAGCTCAGCCAGGCGAAGAGCCAACTTGCTGCTGCCCAAAAAAATCTGACGATTGATGAAAGCATTTATGGGCGGCTTAAAGAGCTGGCCATTCAAGGCGGCATTGGCACCCTCCAGGTCGATCGCCAGGAGCAGCAGTTGCTAGAGTCGCGCAAAGAAGTCGATCGCCTCACCCAGGAAATGGCGCGGCTGGAGTATGCGATCGCCGGAGCCAATGAGAAAATGCAAAACACGATGGCGGTCACCGACACGGATGTTTTGGGCAGAATTGCCGAAAACCAAAAGCAGTTAGCCAGCATTGACACTCAGCTCAATAAGGCGATCGTCGATAACGACGCGCAAATTTCTGATCTTAAAAACAAGCTGAGCCAAACGATGGTCACCTTAAAATATCAAGAGCTGCGGGCTCCTGTAGACGGTGTGGTGTTTGACATGAAAGCTAAAGGCACGGGATTTGTGGCGACCACCAGCGAACCGATCCTGCAAATTGTGCCGGGGGACGGTTTGGTGGCTGAAGTCTATGTCACTAATGCGGATGTGGGGTTTGTCCGGAAAGGCATGATGGTGGATGTGCGGGTTGACTCGTTCCCGTTTAGTGAATTTGGAGATATTAAAGGCGAGGTATTGCAAATTGGCTCGGATGCGTTGCCGCCTGACCCCGAGCATAATTTCTATCGTTTTCCCATCAAAATCAGGCTCGACAAACAGTACATTGAAACGGCGGGACAACAAATCCAGATCCAGTCAGGCATGTCGGTGAGTGCCAATATCAAGATTCGCAAGCGCACGGTGATGACCATTATTACCGACCAATTTACCCGCAAGGTAGACAGCTTCCAAAACGTGCGGTAGGCGGGCATTTTGGAACTTTAACCTGGAGCTTCTAAGGAAGTGAACCTGTATTCTAGAAGGTATTCTTTACTTGAAGAAGTCTGTGCGGCTCCCTTTTAAGATGGCATTGTTACTGTTAACGATGTTTTCTACGCCTGCGATCGCCCATAATGTTGAGATTGCTGGAGAGATTGCGGGTACCTGGCACATTGAGCCCCATCACAACCCTAGAGCGGGAGAGCCTGCGAAGGTTTGGATCGCTTTGACTCGGAAGGGTGGCGCAGTTTTACCGTTAGAACAGGCAAATTGTCAGCTAGCCGTCTATCGCCAGCCCTACACCCAGGGCGATCCGCCGCTTTTGCAGCCGCAACTGAAGGCGATCGCAGTGGAGCAATATCAAGGAATTCCGGGTGCAGAGGTGATCTTTCCAGCACCGGGGTTATATGAACTGGAATTGGGCTGTGTGCCCAAAACCGCAGGCACCTTTGAGCCCTTTGAGATGCAGTCAGCGGTGACCGTGGCAGCCGGGACGGCTCAAGGTGTGCCTGCGCCCACAGACTTACTGCCCACAGACTTACTGCCCACAGACTTACTGCCCACAGACTTACTGCCCACCGCAACGCCGACTCCGGCAACTTTAGATGCCGATCGCCGGGAGAAGACGCAAGACCACGATCGCTCTAAAGAACAGAACACGGTCATTTCTGGGATCATTGCCGCGGCTTTGGGGCTAGCACTTTTGATCATTCTATCTAGGCGGTCGCCAAAATCTTAACCCTGCCCTTGCGCCCGAATTGCTGCAATAATCTGCACGTTGGCTTTGGGAAACGGGAACTGGTCTAGGTCTTCGACAGTCACCCAGCGAATTTCGTCGCATTCGAGGGGTTGGGGAGTGCCGCTGAGAAACTGGCAGTGGTGGACGTTGAGGGTGACGCGGAAGTGGGTGTAGGCGTGGTCGATGGTGATGAGGCGATCGCCCACCCTAATTTCAATGCCTAGCTCTTCGCGGATTTCTCGAACAATGCACTCCGGGATAGTTTCTCCAGATTCTACTTTGCCCCCGGAAATTCCCAAAGCCCACCCAGCAGCCCTTCCTGACGACGGCGATCGATCAAAATTTGTCCGTGTTCGTTCCAAATGACCGCAACGCCAATGGATTTATGCGGAGTAGCAGTGCGGCTTTCGGTCATAGGAATTTCGGATTGTTTATTCAGATTGTAAGCTTGACAGTGCATTTGCCAAGGGCAACTACCACACGATGGATTTTTGGGCGTGCAAATGGTTGCGCCTAGATCCATTAAGGCTTGGTTAAAGTCGCGCGGGCGCTGGGGGTCGAGCAGTTGGGTGGAATGTTGCCATAGGACATTGAGCGCTTTGTGCGGCGGCACTGGCAAGGCAATGAGGCGAGCCAAGACTCGTTTAACGTTGCCATCTAAAATAGGGACGGCTTGGTTGAACGCGGCGCTGAGAATGCCGCCTGCGGTGGTACGCCCAATGCCGGGTAAAGTGGTGACGACTGCCAAATCGGTGGGAAAAATGCCGTTGTGCTGGGCAGTAATGAGTTGGGCGGCGCGGTGCAAGTTGCGGGCACGGGCGTAATATCCTAAGCCTTGCCAAGCTTTGAGGACTTGCTGCTGGTCGGCGGCGGCAAGGGGGGCGATCGCCGGAAACCAGTCTAGCCATCTTTCGTAGTAGGGAATGACTGTTTTTACCTGGGTCTGTTGCAGCATAACTTCTGAGATCCAAATGGCGTAAGGATCTTGGGTTTTTCTCCAGGGCAAAGTACGACCCGCAGCGGTGTACCAGTCGAGTAAAGATTGCCGGAGCTGAGGAACTTTTACCATAAGCCAGGGGAAGAAATGCAGATTCACTCCGATCGCCAGCGATCATCCATCTGCTATGGTCAGCCTACGTCTAAAATGATCATTAGCGCTAGTGAAAATTATGCTGAATTCAATTAATTCGCTGCTCGGTCGTCATCCCGAAAAAATGGCTGCCCACGTAGAGATCTACACCTGGCAAACTTGCCCTTACTGCATCCGAGCCAAAATGCTGCTGAAGTGGAAAGGCGTGAAGTTTACAGAATATAAAATTGATGGGGATGAAACCGCCCGATCGCAAATGGCTGAACGAGCCCAGGGAAAACGGTCTGTGCCACAAATCTTTGTCAATCAGCGGCACATTGGCGGCTGCGATGATTTATATCAACTGGATGGACAAGGACAACTGGACTCTTTGCTAATGGAGGCTTAGAGCGATCGCCCCTTTTATTCCGCCGCCCGCAATTGACCATCCGGAATACTTAAAGCACTACCATTGGATGACCCGCGCGATCGCCCTTGCTGCCGCTGCCGGAGCCGCCGGAGAAGTGCCCGTTGGGGCGGTCGTGGTAGATGGTGAAAATAAGTTAATTGCCGAAGGCGAAAACCGCCGCGAACGAGATCATGACCCGACTGCCCACGCCGAAATATTGGTGCTGCGATCGGACTGGGCAGGTTTTGCAATCTTGGCACTTAGAGCAGTGCACTCTTTATGTCACCCTCGAACCCTGCCCCATGTGTGCCGGTGCGCTGATCAATGCGCGGCTGGGGCAATTGGTCTATGGGGCGGATGATCTGAAGGCGGGCGCAGTTTGTACGGTGGCAAACTTGCCAGACAGCGCTTGCTCTAATCATCGGTTGCAGGTAATGGGAGGAATTTTAGAAGCTGCCTGTCGTCAACAGTTGCAAGATTGGTTTCAGCAAAGACGACAGGTCAGCAAAAGCGATCGTCCTTTAGCTTGAAGGTTCATTACCTAAGGAACCCATTTGCAGGGCTGCTTCAAAATTCATTCTTTGCTCAGCATTCCGCAAAAAGTAACCGCTCATCATTGCCGATGCAACTAAACGACCAAGCTGTTGGCGGCTAGTCGTGACGGTAACGTCAAAATGCTCTAGGGGTAAGGCACCTAACATTCCCACAATGTTGCGCTCCATCACTTGCAACACTTCTTGTGAATCAGGTTTAGCAAGGCGGGCGGCGGTTTCAGGGCTCATAGATTGGACGTATTGCCAGAGCGGATTGCTGGATTCGCCCCCTTCAAAAAGCTCTGAAACTTGATTGGTTGAGTCGTTCATAGTTCAATGACCTCTAAGGGCTTTTGTCTTGCTTACTAATGTAGCAATTTGTTACGGGTAGCCGAAGTGGGCGGAACCGAACTGAAGATGGGGGTTATGCTCACCTACGAAATGGCGACTTTTTGGGGTCGTTGGGGGGCAAGTGGCATTTCTCTAGTTCTCCATGAAGTTGATTGAAGGTGGCTGAGTTGAGATATAAAGGGCTGAAATTTCTCTTCCCAAGCCCTCTGCTTTTACAGATCACTGAGCCTCATTCTGAGAGGGGCGATCGCCAAAACCGATGACATTCACCTAGCCCTGAAAACGGCGATCGCCAAAACAAGTAGCATTCACCTCATTCTGAGAGGGGCGATCGCCAAAACTAACGATAATCGCCCTGTCCTATTTGAAAGCTATGAGATTAAATTACTTGCGAACCTGTCGGCTAAACCCAGAGGCTTTGAATTGCTCTAGCTTCAGCGGAGTGGGCTGGTTAGCAGGGACACTGATGCGGATTTCAAAGGTACTTTTGCCCGGAGGAATTTCGGGAACGCCGCCTAACCGAGTCCGGTTTTGCATGACCGAGTTGCCGTTCGCATCGTAAATGCGCCCAAAAATATCCGCATCCATGACCGGTTTGCCCGAGGTATTGTTGGCGGTTCCAGTGACAATAAAGCAATTGGCAATCATACTGCTGCCTGAAGCGATCGCCCCTTCGGCAACCTCTTCGGGGCAGTCATGATAGTCAATGTTGGAGACTGGGATTTGCGTCACTGCGAGGGCTGCCGGAGCGATCGCCCCACCCAAAGTCCATAAGCAGCAAGATAAGACGATGGCTAATAACTGAAATCTTATAAGACGATTCATAAGGTTTAGCAAGAGGAGTTATCGCTTTCAGCTTACCGCGAATTTCTGGTGCAAGACGTTGGGCGATCGCGGGTCAGACCCTTTTGAGCTACTCAAGGAAAATTTTTAGCTCTGACCGCGATCGCGCATGTGACGATACGATTCTCCCGCTCAATCGTGACGATCGCTTGCAAGAACGCCAGCTTTGGCTCCGAGAGCAATGAGTGAAAGATTCCGGATCTCATGAAGAAACTCGGAACCTTAACAAGTTAGTCAAGCAGGGCAACCGATCGATCGATCGACGACTCAGGATGAGCCACAGATAAATCGGCGGAAGTCTCAGCCGTGGGCTTTGGGTGCAACAATTGCCCAATCTGCCCCACCAACGCGCCCAGCTTCCCCTCATCCAACAAAGTATTGATCAATGCCAACCCGCTAGTAGACATCAGCAGCTTGCTAATATCTGAGGTGCCGCTGCCATTTGCGCCCGGAAACGCATAAACCCGCGCATCGCCAATAACGCCGGGTTGAGGAGCCAGTGCCTGGAGAATTTCTGGCAATTTCTCTGCTAGTTCAGGCCAGAGGGTCAGGAAGGTATCAGCGAGCATTTTAGAGTTTTCCAAAGCATTCTTGGCAGCGATTTGGGCTTGCAGTCCTTCTGCCTGAGCGATCGCCCCATCTCGATTTGCATCTGCCAAGGTTCGGATGGCTTCCGCCTCTAATAACGCGGCT
The DNA here is from genome assembly GCA_012034615.1 of Leptolyngbyaceae cyanobacterium CSU_1_4. Taxonomy (GTDB): domain Bacteria; phylum Cyanobacteriota; class Cyanobacteriia; order Elainellales; family Elainellaceae; genus Timaviella. The sequence continues at coordinate 50,299 of JAAUPA010000005.1, forward strand.
TCCTTGGCAATTTCTGCCTGTCGCCGCCGCCGATAAACATCAATTTCTACAACGTTTTGGTCTTCAATTCGGCGTTCTTCGGCTTCCCGCTGCGCCGCGATCGCCGACAGTTGGCGCTTTCGTTCGGCACCTTCAACTTCAGTAGCCGTCAGCACTCCGGCTTCGGCTTTGGCGCGCTGGGCTTCAGCCTGAAAACTTTCTTTGCGTTTGTTCGCCAGGGCGATCGCCACATCTTCTTGGGCAATGCGGGCAAGTTTTTCAGAATCGGCAATTTGCACCTGGGCATCTAGTCGGCTAGCCTCAACCATGCGTTGACGGCTAATTTCAGCAATTTCAGACTGCTGTTGCTGAAGCGCCTGCGCCACTTTCAAAAGTTTATTTCTCTCTTCTAATTCAATATCAGCATCAATTTGACTTTGTTGAATGCCCAGCTTCCGCCGAATTTCTTCTTCTTCAACAGCTTTTTCTTGTAAAATGCGAGTCCGCTCCGTTAATGCCGTTTCTTGAGATTTAGCTTCCTGAATTTCTCGCTCTCGTCTAGCTTTAAGGGTCTCAATTTGCAACTGTTGTTCTAGCTTTGCGGCTTCTTTTTCTTGAATAATTTGCAGCGATCGCTTCTGCGCATCCAATTCCTTTTGCTCGATCGCCACCTGGGTTGTCAATTCTACTTCTCGCTTCTGTTGAATCGATCGCTGAATCGTCTCAGTCCGCAATCGCACCCCCTGCACATCAAAAAAGTTATTGGTGTCGTAGGTATCGCTTTCTTGAATTTCAGAAATCGCAATGTTGTTCAGCGTCAAACCCACCTTGCCCAAATCTTGCTGCACCAGGTTTAAAACTTCTTGCGCAAAGCCCAGCTTATCTGAATCAATCTCTGCCAAACTCTTAGTCTTTGCCGCTGCCCGAATCGCATCATCCGCTCGTTTTTCCAGGGCATTTTTAATATCATCGGGCGTGATTTTGTTTCCCTGAGATAACCTGGCAGCAGCAGTCAGCACATCTCCTTCTGAAGCACTAATGCAAACATAGAAAGTCACACGCATATCTGCCCGCAAATAATCTTGGGTGCGAACGGCTAATTTACCCGTTCGTTCTACATCAATGGAAATTTCTCGTAACGGCACGCGCGTCAGTTCATGGAACCCTGGCAACACCACACAGCCACCATTCAGAATAACGGTTTTTCCTTTAGCAAATACGCCGCCAGTACGCACAAATGCCTCGTTGTTAGGCGTAATGACATAAACGCGAGTATAAGCCCAAACACTCAACAACAACAGAAAAACTAATCCGCCTGCTATTCCTGGAAAGACTAACAGCGGGCTCAGTTGACCCACTACCGGCTGACGGGAAATCGGCATCATTTGAGCCGCGATCGGGCTGGGAATTTCGGCGTGAAATAAATTCACCGCTTCGATCGCCACAGGATCAATCGCCACAGGATCGATCGAAAGAGTCGGCAAGGTTTGGATAAAAGTGAGCCAAAATAACATATGCAAATCACCTAACGAGAGTTATGTGTACTAAACCAGTAATCTTGATCAGAACTGTCTTGGCAAATCACGACATAGCTATCGGCAGCTCGTTCAATCACCAAAACCTTGATACCGCGTTCAGGAATGACCGTCGCCCAATCCGGCAAAATGGCGTTTACGGTGACTAGGTTGCGGGCAGAATCGAGCACATCAACTTGACCCACTTTTCCCTCAGCCGCCATCGGAATACGAGCCGTGCTCACTGAACCCACGCAACCAATGAGGCGATCGCCACTCGTCTCTTCACCAAATGCCGTAAAAATCTTACCCACAGGCTTAGCAATCTGCCCACCCAAAACCAAGGCACTCATCAACGCCATTCCCAGCCCGACAACCCCTCCACCCACCGCCACATTAATCATCCAGCCCAGCAAACCCCACAGGCTCAAATCGGTGGCGAGCAGCAAATGAGAGGCGCTTTCCCAATGCCTATCCAGCCCACAGCTCGAGCCAGATTAAACGCTCCCTCCTCCCTCTGCGTCGGCATCCCCTCCGTCTACATCCCCGTCTACATCCCCGTCACCGTCCAAGTCTGCGTCCCCATCCCCATCGCCGCCACCCGAAACAATCACAAACAAAAATAACGCTACGCCCATGGCTAGCAGTATCCAGTAGGGCAAGTTGGAAATATCAAAAAGAGGCATAGGGTTTAAGCAGGAAGATCAGCAAGAATTTGACCCCAGATTACCCTTCTTTTATCCGTTGCTGACTCATCTAGAATAGGATTAGGTTAAACTGACAAGCTTTGTAATATTTCTTAAATCCTATGCAACTTAAACGAATTGGGCATGTTGCCATTTGTGTGAAAGATTTGGCAAAAGCCGCTCAGTTTTATCAAAACTTGGGCATGGAACTGGTGTGGCAAGATTCAGATTGGGCGTATTTGAAGGCGGGTGAGGATGGCTTGGCGCTGTTGAGTCCACAATATGAGCAGGCAGGACCCCACTTTGGCTTTATGTTTAGCGATCGCGCCGAAGTCGAAGCAGCCTACGATCGCCTCAAAGCCGACGGAGTTCATCTCACTCCCATTCACGAACATCGAGACGGCACGGCTTCTTTTTATTGGGCGCGACCTCGACAATAATTGGTTCGAGTATTTATATTGAGCCAGCAGGCTAGTGGTCTGTCAAGAAATAAAGGATGGGGGGATGGAAAGAATTCAAAA
>JAAUPA010000096.1 GCA_012034615.1 Leptolyngbyaceae cyanobacterium CSU_1_4
AATCTAATTCTTCTCTCTACTGCAAGTCAGTCGGAGAGACAGGGCACGGTCAATTGTCCGGATGCGACCCATCCTCGGGGTGGAGTTGCAAGCCCCATCCGCTGGTCGGTGGGGTATTTGACCCTTGACATCTTTATCCTCTTACTCCTTTGCGACCTATGGCGAATGAACTAGAAACCGGGCTACCCAGCATCAGACAAATCCAAACGCTAATTCGGGAAGACAAAGAAGTCGAAATCAAGCTTTTGACCAATGATTTAGTGACGGGAAAAATTCGCTGGCAGGACACGAACTGCGTTTGCCTCGTCGATCATTATGATCAGCAAACTGTGATTTGGATACAGGCGATCGCCTATCTAAAGCCTAAAGGCTGAGCTTGAACTAAAACCTAGCCTTATGCCAAGCAAGAACCCCCGTGACCCAAAAACGATCACGGGGGTTCTTTCAGTTTGAAACTAGTGGGTGGGGCAAGACATCGAATTCAAAATTCAAGGCTGTTCATTTTGAATTTTGAATTGATCATTTTGAATTCTTTCATCCCCACCATTTATTTCTTGACAGACCACGCCTAAGAATAATCTAATCATCCTCATCCATATCATCATCATCCACATCAGGCGACGAGTAATCATCCTCATCGTCTAGCACCGCATCATCCACCTTGCCAAAGCTGGCACCAAAATCTCCGATGGGTTCTGGGACAGCAGCCCGGAATGGAGTGGGGAAGACATCAAAGCCGCCATCTCGCTCATAGGAACGAGCTGTGCGATCGTCTAACACCACATCCGTCATCAGGTCTAGCTCATCTTCAAACGACGACCCCTCATAGATTGGATCAATCTCAACGTTCGCCGTTTCTTCGTAGGCATTAAAGCCGGTTCCCGCTGGAATGAGCCGTCCAATGATGACGTTTTCCTTCAGACCGCGTAGCCAGTCCGACTTACCTTCGATCGCAGCTTCAGTCAAAACCCGAGTGGTTTCTTGGAAACTCGCAGCCGAGATAAAACTGTCGGTATTCAACGAAGCCTTAGTAATGCCCAACAGCACAGGCGTATACTCTGCCGGAGCGCCCCCCGTGATCGACATCGCCTCGTTAACCTGCTCAATTTGACGCAGCTCAACTAACTCTCCGGGCAGCATGGTCGTGTCGCCACCATCATCAATTCTGCCTTTAGAGGTCATTTGCCGCACAATCACCTCAATGTGTTTGTCAGAGATCTCAATGCCTTGGGACTGATACACCGACTGAACTTCGTTCACCAAAAAGGTTTGCACCTCTTGAAGGCTCTTCATAGAAGAATCGTGAATCCCTAAGGTTTCGCGGTGCAGCTCAAAGAACAGCTCTAAAATTTCATGGGGGTTGGCAGGTCCATCGGTGAGAGGTTCGCCCGACTTCACCTCAGCACCGTCAATGACCAGAAGGTTTTGACCAGGACCGAGGGGATAATCGGTAATTACCCCATCCTTCTCAATCACTTTAATATCTACCGAATCATCGTCGTTGTAGACCACCTGAGCTTGTCCAGCCCGACGTGCCAGAATACAGGCTTCCTTAGGCTTCCGAGCCTCCAACAATTCTTCAATTCTGGGTAGACCCTGAATGATATCTCCAGTTTTTGCCCGTTCAAACACCAACAGCACCAAGTTGTCGCCCCGTTGAACTAGATCCCCGTCATCAATGTGCAGAACTGCACCATTCGATACGCGGTAAGGACGAGCCGTTCGCATGGTAATCTGGCTGCCTTCCACCGCAACAACCTGCCCAGATTCTTCCAGCGTCACCCCTGTGGCAAGCTTGCTACCCGACACTAAGAGATCGCCTACCTCAACGATCGGCTCTTTTGCACCCGTATTCAGGGTCACTAGGTCAGAAGCTCGGACGACCAGCAAACGGCGAACTGATTCGCTCCCGGCTCGCAGCCCTCGCACTTCTCCAGCTTCCTTAGACAAGATTTCAGTCCGGGCAATAACTGCGCCTGGAGAAATTTGATCGCCATCGGCAACCAGTAGACGAGTGGTAGTACTGCCTTGGGTTTGGTCGGCGGCAATGTCGCGTCGAATCACCAAAGATTCGAGAATGACGAGCTGTAGACGCATGATCTCTGGATCGGTTTCATCAGCCATCAGCTCAATGTCTGCGGCGAGTTGGGGCGTGTCTTTGTCTACTTCTAGGACAAGCTGAGTGCGAATCAGCTCTAGTCCATCCACTGATTTGACGCGCTCTCCATCTTTGTAAGAGATCCGCTGCACTGCCCGCAGTTGAATCGATCGCCCTACCTCCTCACTGGTAGAAGTTTGGCTAGGAATCGAAGGTTCGTTGGGGACGTTGAACTCTGTGACAGGACGCAGCAGCAGCGCTGGTCCCTCTGGTGACTCAATGTATTCCATGTACCGCATTTCAGTCACCGTTAGCCCCGGAATGGCTTCCTCTCCCGGATTAATAATGGTGCCATTTTTTGCGATGACGGCTTCGGGGTTATCTGCCAAATGCAGTTCACCGGGCTTGATGACAATTTCCCGCAGAATGTCATTCTTCTGGGTCACTTCAACCACGCCCCCCGTCTGGCAGAAGATGTCTTTGACTACTTCTGTGCCCGCTTCGACATATTGACCGTCTTCCACCACCAGCAGTGAAATATCTTTGTTCACTTCGTGGGTTTCTTCGGGAATCCAAAGCAGGGTGCCGCCTTGCACCACTTCATAGCCCAGCTTTGCCTTGCCGCGCTTAGCCACGTCTACCCCAGAATACTTAATGATGCCGCCGGTTTGAGTACGGTAGCGGTTATCAATCAGTTCGGCGACGACCTGACCGCTGGTGACTTTGGTGCCAGGAGTGGCAATCAAGGAGAAGCGCTGACCGTTTTGAGTTTCAATTAGGTAATGCTCACGACCCTGGAAGCTTTCGGCAATGACGCGGGCTTGATCGAGGACAACGGAAGCCGTAATGATTTCGATTTCCCGACCGCCTTTGCCTTCACTGTCCTGCGGAATACGGACAACGCCGCCGTTTTCGGTCACGAGCTTGGTTTGGGCAAGGATGCTGTTTGCTTCGATGCGATCGCCATTCTTCACGGTGGGTTCAGCCCCAGGCAGCAAGTTATACACTTCGCCTGAGAGAATCCAAATCAAGCCGCCTCTTTGAGCAATGCGGGTGGTGTTGCCCTGACGGTCTTTCTTCTCTTCGGGCACCACGTCGGCAAATAGGATTTCGCCTGCCAGATCTGAAGCAACGTCTTTGGTCGCTTTTTCAGTCACCTTACGTGTCCGGCTGGCGGCGGGCATTTCTGCGATAACGTGACCCAGCTTGACGTGGGAACCTTCAGGAGAGAAATAAAATCGGGAGCCCGGAGGCAGCGTCGTTTCTCCTTGCGATCGCTGCTTCCAGGGTTACGTCGATCGCCACCTCAGTAATCAGCGCCTCTTGTCCGTGGCTGGTTCTAAAGGCGCGCGATCGGAATTGCTTAGGCTTGGTACGCACCGTGCCATCAAAAGCAGCCCGGATCTGGGGCACCACTTCACCTGTAAACGTACCGCCCGTGTGGAACGTCCGCATGGTAAGCTGTGTACCGGGTTCACCGATCGACTGTGCCGCAATAATCCCCACAGCTTCCCCTAAGTCCACCACCGAGGCATGGGCAAGGCTCCAGCCGTAACAGGTTTGACAAACGGAGCGAGTCGCCTCACAGGTAAGGGGCGATCGGGCATACACCATTTCTACCTTGGCTTTACCAATGGCTTGAGCCATATCGTCTGAGATCGGTTGATTCCGCTCAACAATCACTTCCCCAGTTTCAGGATGCAGCACCGGACGAGCCGCCACCCGACCCAGCAACCGATCTTTGAGGGGAATTAACACCCGTTCGCCGTCTGTCATTGCCACAACTGGAATGCCGCGCTCGGTGCCACAGTCAATTTCCCGAATGATCACGTCTTGGGAAACGTCTACCAAACGGCGAGTTAAGTAGCCAGAGTCAGCGGTTCGTAGCGCTGTATCGACCAAGCCTTTACGCGCACCGTAAGACGAAATAATATATTCCGTGACCGTCAGACCTTCCCGGAAGTTGGTTTTAATGGGCAAGTCGATGATTTCTCCTTGCGGATTCGCCATCAAACCTCGCATTCCTACCAACTGCCGCACCTGGGAAATATTTCCCCGCGCCCCAGAGAACGCCATCATATAAATGGAGTTAAGCGGATCATTTGATTCAAAGTGCCGGACTACTTCGTCTTTGAGTTCTTCGCTGGTGCCGTTCCAGGTGTCAATTACTTTTTGGAAACGCTCTACTTCAGTAATTTCGCCCCGAATGTAGCGCTCTTCGGTGTCTTTAATTTGCTCTTCAGCGGCTTCCAGAAGCTGCTTTTTGCTAGGTGGCACTTGCAGGTCGTCGATACTAATCGAAACCCCGGCACGAGTCGCAAATTTGAAGCCAAGATCCTTAAGTTCGTCTGCCATGACAGCAGTTCTGGCGGTGCCGTAGTGGGTAAATGCCCAGGCAATTAGCTTCCGGAGCTGCCCTTTGCTCACCACTCGGTTCCGGAAAATCATCTTTGGATCAGACTTCTGGGTTAAATTTTGCTCTACCATTACTTTCCTCTGCCCCTCAAATCATTTGGAAATTGCAGGGCGATCTGGCGATCGCCCAAACGAAAATTAATTCCTCAACCTCACCCTGTCCGTAAAATTCACCCCATTAAGGACTCTTGAATTGCCTTGTTGTAAATAATTCGTCCTGCTGTGGTTTTGACGTACTGCGAAATTCGGTTACCATTGGCATCTTCCCGAACCCGACGATACTTATAGAGCTTTGTGACCGTTCCGTCTGCTCCCGGATCTTCTTGCAACACCTCAGCATCGCTTTCATCCCCTTCAACTTCGCCCTCAAACCGAACCCAAATATAGGAGTGAATATCGACCTGCTTTTGGTCGTATGCCACAATTACGTCCTCCATGTTGGAGAAGTATTTTCCTGCCCCCAAGGTTGCTTTCGGGTTTTCAACGGTCAGGTAGTAGCAGCCTAAAACCATGTCTTGGCTAGGCGTGACGATCGGTCTGCCTGTTGCAGGGGAAAGAATGTTGTTCGATGCCAACATGAGTAGCCTTGCCTCAGCCTGGGATTCCAGAGAGAGGGGAACGTGAACCGCCATTTGGTCGCCGTCAAAGTCAGCGTTGAATGCTGGGCAAACGAGCGGGTGGATTTGGATGGCGCGTCCTTCGACCAGAATGGGTTCAAAGGCTTGAATGCCCAAGCGGTGAAGCGTCGGTGCCCGGTTTAGCATGACGGGGTGTCCTTCAATCACCTCATCCAGCACGTCCCAAATTTGGGGATCATTGCGCTGAATCAGCTTCTTTGCTGCTTTGATATTGTTAACCAAGCCTTGACGAATCAAACGGTGAATCACAAACGGCTGGAATAGTTCGATCGCCATTTCTCTAGGCAAACCACACTGGTGAATCTTTAGCTTGGGTCCGACCACAATCACCGATCGCCCTGAGTAGTCCACCCGCTTACCCAGAAGGTTTTGCCGGAATCGTCCTTGTTTCCCTTCAATAATGTCGGAGAGAGATTTGAGCGGACGATTGTTTGCACCCACCACAGTCCGACCGCGCCGACCGTTATCAATCAAGGCATCCACCGCCTCTTGAAGCATCCGTTTTTCGTTACGGACGATGATTTCAGGAGCAAGAATTTCTTGAAGGCGGGCAAGACGGTTGTTGCGGTTGATGACGCGACGATAGAGATCATTTAAGTCAGAAGTGGCAAAGCGTCCACCGTCAAGCTGTACCATGGGGCGCAGATCGGGCGGAATTACGGGAATATATTCCAGAATCATCCATGAGGGGAGCGATCGCGTGGCAATAAAGTTGTCAATTACTCGTAAGCGCTTGATGTACTTAGCTCGCTTTTGCCCCTTCGAGGTCAGGATATCTTCCCGCAGCTTCTCAGCCGTGTTTTCCAGTTCCAAATCTTGCAGCAAGCGTTGCAGGGCTTCTGCCCCAATGCCAACCTCAATACCGACGAGCTGAGAATCTTCCCCGTAAAGCTGATCTTCAATTTCAATCCACTGATCTTCAGTGAGTAACTGCTTGTAGGTCAGGTTCTCGGCGTTCCCAGGGTTCAGCACCACATAGGAGTTGAAGTAAACAATTTGCTCCACATCTCGCAGAGGCATATCTAGCAAAATCGCCATATAGCTCGGAATCCCTTTGAGATACCAAACGTGCGCCACTGGAGCCGCCAGCTTGATATAGCCCATCCGATGCCGCCGCACCCGAGACTCGGTGACTTCTACGCCACAGCGTTCGCACACAATGCCGCGATGTCTGACTCTCTTATACTTACCGCAATGGCATTCCCAATCTTTTGCAGGCCCAAAAATCCGCTCGCAAAACAGACCATCCATTTCCGGCTTCAGCGTCCGGTAGTTGATAGTTTCCGGCTTGGTGACTTCGCCGACGACCATGCCGTTCGGTAGTGTCCGCTCTCCCCACTGACGAATTCGTTCGGGAGATGCCAGACCAATTTTGACGTAGTCAAACCGCTGTTCTAGCTTTGGCATCGCTGATTACTTCCTTATTTACTGTGGCAATTTGAATAAATTGAAGAATGGAGTCGTCCTACCTAGATAGCACGCTCCACTTCTCTAGATTTAGCGCTCTCCTTCAGCCCCTTCCATTTCTTCTGTGGAGATGGATTCGTAGGTGGGGCGCGATGGCGTGCGGCGAGTGCCTACATCAGCCATCAAGTCCACCTCAATGTCGCGGCTGGTGCCGTCTTCCTGGACTTGTAGCTTGTGTGCAGCAATATCTAGGCAAAGCGACTGGAGTTCTCGCATTAAGACCTTGAAGGATTCGGGAGTTCCGGGTCGAGGAATTGCCTTACCTTTAACGATCGCATTCAGCGCTTCATTACGCCCCTGCATATCGTCGGACTTCACCGTGAGTAGCTCTTGAAGAATGTAGGCGCACCCGAACGCTTCCAATGCCCAAACTTCCATTTCTCCAAATCGCTGTCCGCCTTGCTGAGCTTTGCCTCCCAACGGCTGTTGAGTCACCAAAGAGTAAGGTCCAGTCGATCGCGCGTGAATTTTGTCGTCTACCAGGTGAACCAGCTTCAACATATAGGCTTTACCGACCGTGACATCGCGATCGAAGGCTTCTCCAGTCCGACCATCAAACACCTTGATCTTGCCAGCGTTGTTGGGGTTGAACACCCAGTCCTGCCCCACTTTCTCACGCGCCTCCATCATCTTGCCGTGAGTGGTTAACCGCGAAGCCTCCTCTCCATACATTTCGTCGAAGGGAATCATCTTGAATCGCGCGTCCAGATTATGTCCAGCCCAGCCGAGCAAGCATTCAAACACTTGCCCCACGTTCATCCGAGAAGGCACACCTAGGGGGTTAAGAACAATATCAAGGGGTGTTCCATCGGGCAAGTAGGGCATATCCTCTTGCGGCAGAATCCGGGAAATAATCCCCTTGTTGCCGTGGCGACCCGCCATCTTATCGCCCACCTGAATCTTCCGTTTTTGCGCCACATAGACCCGCACCACCATGTTGGCACCAGGAGGTAGCTCGTCGCCTTGCTCACGGGTAAAGACGCGCACATCCACCACCCGACCTTTCTCGCCGTTAGGCACGCGCAAAGAGTTATCCCGTACATCTCTGGCTTTTTCACCAAAGATTGCCCGCAACAGCTTTTCTTCGGGAGGCTGATCCGACTCGCCCTTGGGCGTAACCTTGCCCACCAAAATGTCGCCTGAGTCCGTCCATGCCCCAATACGGATAATGCCAGTCTCGTCTAATTGACGCAGCGCATCTTCGCCGACGTTAGGAATTTCACGGGTGATTTCTTCAGGTCCTAGCTTGGTTTGACGTGCCTCAATCTCATACTTTTCAATGTGGATAGAGGTGTAAACATCGTCAGAAACTAGGCGTTCGCTGATCAGAATCGCGTCCTCGTAGTTGTAGCCTTCCCAAGGCATATACGCCACCAGGACGTTTTGCCCCAATGCCAACTCACCGCCTTCAGTGGCAGACCCATCTGCCAGGATTTGACCTGCAACGACGCGATCGCCCGAAAACACAATAGGACGCTGGTTCAGACAGGTATCTTGGTTCGATCGCTGATACTTCTGCAACAGATACTCAATCTCGTGCCCTGTCGGCGGACGCACCCGAATCCGATTCGCATCTACATGGGTCACCTCCCCATCAGTCCGGCTGACAATAACCATCCCAGAGTCTCTTGCCGCCTGGGCTTCCAAGCCCGTGCCCACCAAAGGACGCTCAGGATGCAGCAAAGGCACCGCCTGACGTTGCATGTTCGATCCCATCAAAGCGCGGTTTGCATCGTCATGCTCCAAGAATGGAATCAAAGACGTTGCCACCGAAATAATTTGCACCGGAGAAACCGCCACATAGTCCACCTCAGCAGGCGTTGTCGTGGTGAATTCCTGGCGATAACGGACGGGCACTTGTTCGCCCAAAATAAATCCATTCTCGTCCATAGTCACGTCACCCGCCGCTACCCGCAAATCATCTTCCTCATCCGCAGTCATGTACAGAGGAGCCTGATCTTTTAAAGCTCGTCCATTGTCTACGGGGAAGAAAGGCGTTTCGATGAAGCCGTAAGCATTGACCCGCGCATGAGTTGCCAAAGAGCCAATCAGACCTGCGTTAGGACCTTCAGGCGTTTCAATGGGGCAAATCCGACCATAGTGGGAAGGATGAATGTCTCGCACGGCAAAGCCTGCCCGCTCACGGGTCAAACCGCCTGGACCCAAGGCGCTAAGGCGGCGCTTGTGAGTTAATTCTGCCAGTGGGTTCGTTTGATCCATGAACTGAGAAAGCTGCGAGGAGCCAAAGAATTCCTTAATCGCTGCCACCAAAGGCTTGGGGTTAACCAAAGAAGCCGGAGTTAAGGAATCGGCATCCGAAACAGTCATTCGTTCTCGGATAATTCGCTCTAGACGGTTCAATCCCACTCGAACTTGGTTTTGAAGTAACTCGCCGACTGAGCGAACTCGACGATTGCCTAAGTGGTCAATATCATCAATGCTGCCGACATCAAACTCTAGGTTAATTAGATAGTCGATCGCCGCCAAAATATCAGGAGCAGTCAACACCCGCGTCGTTTCAGGAACCGTCAACCGCAGCTTTTTATTGAGCTTGTAGCGCCCCACTTTACCCAAGTCATAGCGCTTAGGGTCAAAGAACCGAGAATCGAGAAGCTGTTGCCCTCCCGAAACCGTGGGGGGTTCGCCCGGACGCAGTTTCCGATAAAGCTCCATCAACGCTTCTTCTTCGTTGAACTGACCTTCTTTTTCAATAGTCTTCTGGAAGTATTCAGGGTGACGCAAGGAATCGAAAATTTCGCCATCGCTTAAACCCAAAGACTTCAGCAGCACTTGGGCTGAGAGCTTACGGGTTTTGTCAATCCGCACCCAAACGAGGTCGTTCTTATCCGTTTCAAACTTCAGCCACGCTCCTCGGTTAGGAATCAGGCTAGCGTTAAAGGCGCTGCGCCCGTTCTTGTCGATTTCCTTTTTATAGTAAACCCCAGGACTTCGGACAATTTGGTTGACGATAACTCGTTCTGCACCGTTAATGATGAAGGTGCCTCGATCAGTCATCAAGGGCAAATCGCCAATAAAGACTTCTTGCTCTTTAATTTCGCCAGTTTCCTTATTAATTAACCGAGTGGGGACATACATTTGCACGGCGTAGGTGCTATCCCGACGCTTGGCTTCGTCAACATCGTATTTGGGTCGTCTTAGCCGATATTCTTTACCCAGGAAATGAAGTTCAAGCTTGCCTGTGTAGTCAGTAATGGGGGAGAAGCTTTCTAACTCTTCAATCAAACCTTCATCCAAGAACCAGCGAAAACTCGCCCGCTGAATTTCTACAAGGTCTGGTAGGGTAAAAACGGGTGCAGATTGGGTTAGGTTACTCATGCGGCTCCTCATAGGGCTCAGTCTTAGGGCAAGTCCCGTAAGGCTGATTAGGTCTTAATTAACAAATATCAACACAAAACGTCAGTCTCCAGAGAAGGGTGAAGACTGAGAAGAATCTAGCTATCTCTCGAAGGTAGGGTCGAGATGAAGCAGAATTTCAGAGAAGATTTCAATATTTAATGTTAAGGGCTAAGGTGGTTTTAGAGCAGAGTGAGCATAACGCAAAAGATGACTCACGTCAATAATTATGACGTATATTCTCTTTTTCGTGTGTGGCTTAAGAAATTTCTACAAAGTGTGTCTCTGCCAATTGGGAGGGCTCAACAGGCGGTAGCCTGAATAGGGAGCAAGCATTTGCGGTGGTTTGAGCGGCGATCGCCTCCACCTCTACCCCTCGTAGCCGCGCCACTTGTTCTGCCACATATTTAACGTAGGCGGGTTGATTACGCCGTTCGCCTCGCTTTGGCACGGGTGCCAAAAACGGACAGTCGGTTTCAATCAAAAGGCGATCGCTAGGAACCCCCCGGGCTGATTCATGAACCTGAGTCGCATTTTTAAAGGTAACAATGCCACTAAAGCTGATATAAAAACCCAGATCGAGAAACCATTGTGTCTCCTCTGGAGTCCCGCTCCAGCAGTGCATGACACCCTGTACAGATCCTTTTTTTGTCCAGAAATCCTTAATTAACTCTGCCATTGCCTCTGCCGCGTCTCGACAGTGAATAATGACAGGCAAATTAAGCTGACGAGCCACCTCAAGCTGTGCCCAAAAGGCTTGCTCCTGAAGCTCTCGGTTATCTGCCTTGTAAAAATCTAAACCCATTTCACCGATCGCCACCACCCGGACATCAGACTGAGCCAACGCCAGAATTTGGCTGGCTGAATCTGATCTCCATTGATCCACATCTAACGGATGCAGCCCGACTGCAAAAAACAGCTCTGGAAACCGATCGGCGAGGGCTTGGGTTTGTTCAAACTCAGAAGGCGTAACACAGGAGTGAACCAAACGGACTACGCCTGCATCTCGCCAATTTTGAGCCACAGCGTCTAGATCAGGCTGAAAGCTATCAAAGTTGATGTGAACATGGGTGTCGATGAGCTGCATGGGAGTCAAGGGATACAGGGATCAACACGAGGGAAGGAGCTAAGGCAATGCTCTAGGATGCTGAAGCCTCTTGAGCTTTTAGGGCTCTGGCAAGCCGCGCTTTTTTGCGAGCACCTGTGTTGGCATGGATCACGCCCCGCTTGACAGCGCGATCGATTTTGCTGAAGGCGACGGACATAGATTTCTCAACCGCTTCCTGAGCCTCGGGAGAAGGATTAGCTTGATGAGCACTCATTGCAGCTAGAGACTTTTTCATCAGCGTTCTAACCGCCGATTTGTAGGATTTATTCTGGAGACGATTGCGTTCTGCAATGTCAACACGTTTGATCGCAGATTTAATATTTGCCACAATTAATGCTTTTGGGGATAGTTCTTTCAGCGATCAACTATGATAACGGACAACCTGAACTAAAAGCTAGCAAACTTTATATTAGTCCAAGGGCTACTCTTGCAACTCATCCTTCAACTTCCTTAAAATCCAGTTAAGCTATAAGGAATCGTGCCGGAGCTAGTTTGCTTTTCTGAATATATTTGAAAATATATCTTCCGAAGATGCCTAGTGGTTTGGCAAGTTTTTGAAGAATCTAGAGTCATCCGTTCTACCCCAACGAGGCGATGCTGCGAATTATTACTCAGCGGGCTGAGGCACTAACCGAACTGCACCGAATCTGCGATCGCACCCATGACGATCAGGTTGTCCATAAAGAGGCAACAGTCCGCGAAGTGCTCCAAGCTGTTAAACGGCAAGGAAATCGGGCAGTTTTGCATTACACCGAAGAATACGACCAAGTTCAATTAAAGGCTGAAGAACTGCGGGTTAGCGGCTCTGAGCTAGATGTGGCATACCAGCAGGTTTCTAAGGAGTTGCTGGATGCGATTCGGCTGGCGTGTCAGCAGGTGGAGTCGTTCCACCGCCAACGAGTGCCTAAAAGCTGGGTGCATTTTGGTGAGGACGAGGTGGTTTTGGGCAAGCGTTATACGCCTGTAGATAAAGCTGGGCTTTATATTCCGGGTGGGCGGGCGGCTTACCCCAGCACGGTCATTATGAATGCGATTCCGGCTAGGGTGGCGAAGGTGCCGCGCATTGTCATCACCACGCCCCCTACGGCGGACAAGACGATTAATCCGGCGGTGCTGGTGGCGGCACAGGAAGCAGGGGTTCAAGAAATTTATCGGGTGGGTGGCGCTCAGGCGATCGCCGCTCTTGCCTATGGAACCGAAACAATTCCCAAGGTGGATGTGATCACTGGTCCGGGCAATATTTACGTTACTCTTGCCAAGAAACTGGTCTATGGCACAGTGGGGATTGATTCGTTGGCAGGTCCTTCCGAAGTGCTGATCATTGCGGATTCGGGTGCTAATTCTACTCATGTGGCAGTGGATTTGTTGGCGCAGGCAGAGCATGATCCGATGGCGGCGGCAATTTTGCTGACCACCGATGCAGACTTGGCACTGCAAGTGGTGGCTGAGGTGAAACAGCAGTTGATTAATCATCCTCGCAAAATGTTGACCGAGAAGGCGATCGCCCATTATGGCTTAGTGGTGGTGGTGGATTCTTTGAAAACTGCCGCTGAGCTATCGAATGAATTTGCCCCCGAACATTTAGAACTAGAAGTCGAAGATCCTTGGAGCCTTCTAGAGCATATTCGCCACGCCGGAGCAATTTTCTTAGGAAATTCTACTCCTGAAGCCGTGGGAGATTATCTCGCTGGTCCCAACCATACGCTGCCTACATCAGGCTCGGCGCGCTATGCGTCGCCCCTGGGAGTAGAGACGTTTATGAAGCACTCTAGCTTGATTCAGTACTCTGAGGTGGCGCTGCAAAAAATGGCAGGGGCGATCGATCTTTTAGCAACCGCAGAAGGCTTATTTTCCCACGCAGATTCAGTCAGGCTGAGAACTCACGATGAAGAGCCTTAGTATGGGGAAAGTCCTTAGGAGGAAAATCCACTGTGCTGAACAAAATCCTGGTGGCTTTAGATAGCTCCGACCTTTCGGAAGTGGTGGTTCAGACCTTACTGCAATTTCAGCTTCAATCCCAAACCGAAGTCATTATTGCCCATGTGGTTTTTAACGCGGGCAGCAATCCTGATGTTGCTGCCGATCGCCCTCAAGTTGAAACAGAGTCGATTTCTCACGAGGCTTTAGCAAAGCTACAGGCGTATCAGGCAATTTTGCCCTGTAAAAGTGAACTAGAAATTGTCACTGGCGATCCGGCTGAAGAAATTACGCGCCTCGCGAACATCCACAAAGCCGACATGATTGTAATTGGCAGTCGGGGGCTAACTGGAATGAACCGGATTTTACAGGGTTCCGTCAGCGGTCAAGTTGCCGAAGAAGCTCATTGTTCGGTGCTGATTGTGAAACCCTTAAGCTAAGGTTCCTGACGCTGAGAGGATGCTTTATAAAGTATTAAAGCGCTTTACACTTGCCCCCGATCTATCCTTGAAAACATCCTCTGAAGTTCTTAAACAACTGCCATTGACCCCAAGACGCTCTTAAAAAGAGTTAGACCTTCGGTATTGCCCAGCATGGGGTCAGCAGCCCGTTCGGGGTGAGGCATCATGCCCATGACGTTGCCGTGACGGTTGCAGATGCCAGCGATGTGGTTAAGGGAGCCGTTGGGATTTCCGGCAACGCTGGTTTCCCCGGTGGGTGTGCAGTAGCGGAAGAGAATTTGATTGTGGCTTTCTAAATCTGCCAAGGTTTCGGCATCGGCGTAGTAGTTGCCTTCTCCATGGGCGATCGGCAGAGTAATAATTTGTCCGGGTTTATAGCTCTGTGTCCAGGGCGAGTCGGTGCGCTCGACACGAAGGGAGACGCGATCGCAGACAAAATGCAAGTCGCGGTTACGCATCAGCGCTCCAGGCAGCAAACCTGCTTCTGTGAGGACTTGGAAGCCGTTACAGATGCCCATGACAAGCTTGCCTTGTTCGGCATGTCTAACCGTGGCTTGCAGGGCGGGAGAGAAGCGGGCGATCGCCCCACAACGGAGATAATCGCCGTAGCTGAAGCCGCCCGGAATAATCACAACATCTAGGTCAGAGAGATCGCTTTCTTCGTGCCAAACCATGCGCGTGGGCTGGTGCAGAAGATCACGGACGACCATTGCTATGTCGCGATCGCAGTTGAGCCTGGAAAGACGACGACACCGAATTTCATAAGGGAGGTTCCTGTGGGCTAGTGCTTTTTAGGATACCTCGTTGGTTGGCTAATCAGGGAGAGGTCGGATAATTAGGTGGGTGAGTGCGGCTCAGTCATGATCGAGCGGATGCCCTCCATGGTGGCAGGGATGGATTGGGGATCCATAAACATGACTTTGCTGCTGGCGCTAGCACCAATTTTGCTGCCCATGTCGAGGTAGTTTTGCGCCATGAGAAATTGCAGGGCTTCGCGGGCGTTGGGGTCAATTTGCAGCGTCTTGGCGATAATTTGGAGGGCTTCGGCAGTAGCTTGGGCTTTCAAAACCTGCTCTTGACGGGCAGCTTGGGCGTTGAGAATGGTCGCTTTTTGTTCGGCTTCGGCTCTCATCACAACCGATTTTTGCTGAGCCTCGGCATCTAAAATTTGGGCATCGGCTTTTCCTCTAGCACTATTAACGGCAGATTCTCGATCGCCTTCAGAATTGAGAATGGCGGCTCGTTTGCGACGCTCGGCAGACATTTGTAGCTCCATGGATTCTTGAACGGCTTTGGAGGGGATAATGTCGCGGAGTTCAACGCGGGTAACTTTTACGCCCCATGGGTCAGTGGCAACATCCAGTTCGCGGAGTAGAAGTTCATTGATTTCAGACCGAGCTGTGAAGGTTTGATCGAGTTCTAGCTGCCCCATTTCAGAGCGAATTTGAGTCAAAATCAGGTTGACCATAGCGGATTGGATATTTTGTACTTTGTAGTAAGCCTTCTCCATATCAACGATGCGCCAATAGACGACGGCATCGACCGAAATAGAAACGTTGTCACGGGTAATGCAAGATTGGGGCGGGATATCGATGACTCTCTCGCGGATGGTTTCTTGGTAGGCAATGCGATCGACAAAGGGAAAAGTAAAGTTGAGCCCGGGTGAAAGTTTTTTGTTGTAGCTACCTAGCCGTTCAACCAGAGCCTCGTTGCCCTGATTAACAATTCTGACTGATCCGGCTAAGCTCGCTCCACCTAGGGCGACGATAATGAATGCAAAAAAACCTTCCATGGTGACCTCTGGCTATGTTTAGAATGAGCTGTGTTTAGAACAGACTGTGGTGTTTAGAATAATTGGCTTAGGGATGCAGCAAGTTTTCGGGCATGACCATTAAGGTTGTCCCTCGGCGTTCTACAACGTAAACTTTTTGGTTGGCAGCGATCGCCATTTCTTCATCAGCGCATCGCGCTTGCCAAGAGTTTCCTTCATACAACACCCGTCCGGTTTCTCCTGGCAAAATTCCCGTTAAAGTTTTGGCTTCTTTAGAGTCTTCAATCGTGCGGTTCCTCGGCTTGGGCAGAAACCGACGTAGCAGCACCGTCAGGCTAATCGACAGCGCCAGCCAAACCCCCACCTGAACTCCGAGATGCGGAACGAACCGAGCCAAAATTGCCACCAGGATGGCACTCATTCCCATCGTCAGTTCGATAAAGGCAGTCGGAAAAACCAATTCCAATGTGCACAGGGCAATGCCTGCAATGAGCCAGAGAAAGGGAAGGGTCATGAGCGAGGATAGGGAAGGATCTGAAGAATATTGAGGGAGAAGAAAGCCAAAATGAAGGCGATCGCAGATAACACGGGCATTCTGACGCACGTTCAGGGTCAGGATTCCCAATCCAGCCGCCCAAGACATCCTGACGAATCTTGGTTGTAGGCTAACAGAGATTGATGGAGGACGAATGGGTTGGGGCAGAACCAAACGTAAATAATCATTAAGTTTCAGGCGTAATTGCAAGCGAAATAGGTTTTGAGCCTTAAGTTTTGAGTCTCTTAGTCTTTAAAGTCTTATTAAAGTCTTATGAGGAGGGCTGAGAAGTTTCAAAGATGATTACACTTGCCCCAAATTCCCCCAATGGGGGCTGTAGGAGGCGGATGGGCAGCAACCTAGGCTTTTCCGGTAACCTCTTAAGTTCAATGTTCAGGTTTAATCTTTATAACTAATTGAGTTCAGCGCCCTAGAACCCATGACAAACGATCGCCCTCTCCGTCCGCCATTGCCCACGCTAGATTCTCCCGTGAGTCCACCGTTGTATATGCAGTGTTCTCATCCAGGGTGTCTGTATCCCGATAATGTGCTGGGGAAACGGGTGTGCGATCGCTGCCAAGCTCCGTTAAAGTATCGCTACTTGTGGGCGATCGGGGAATCGGTTGCGGCTATTCCAGCGGGCGAACGGGTGGGCGATCGCTACGTGGTCATGGGGGCGCATATTTGGCTAGAAACCAAACCGGCTGAGCCTCCTGATATTCCCATTTTTCCCAACGAGATCCAGCCTTACCTCCAACTCT
>JAAUPA010000097.1 GCA_012034615.1 Leptolyngbyaceae cyanobacterium CSU_1_4
ACCGATTCTGACATCGATTCTAGTGAGCATTCTCATGACGATTCTCATGACCATTCTGACAAGATGGCGATCGCTAATGATGCTGACGACACTAGCGCTGATTTTGGTATCAATAACCTGATTAGCAATGATGATGACATTGAGCTAGGAACAGACTTTAACCTAGATTTTGATGCTCTAAAACTGAACGTTGACCAAGTGAGTCGGGGTTTGCAGTTTTTGGTGAAACAACTTGAAGCAGCCTTTGAAAGTAACGGCTCAGAACTAACAACTGGACCACTAACGGGCAGCACAAAGTAATCGTAAATCGTTGAGAGCAGTACTAAGGGAGTTGCAATAAATAACGTCCCGATCCGCCCCCTAAATCCCCCAGATTGGGCGACTTTGACAGGCTCGGAAGTCCACCAGATTGGGGGATTTAGGGGGCTAGAAAGCTAGAGCATCCCACTGGGGCTTTATTTCAACGCAGACCCCTAAGCCCTGAATCAGATATAGCCCTCCTAAAGTGTTGGCAAAAATCTGTATAGCAGTAAGCACTCTGATTAGGACAAATTAAACATCGTGAGCAACAACACTGTGATCAACAAGGGGCTTAAGCCCCTTGTCCTAATCAAGCTGAACATGGCTGTAGAGTGTAGGAATCAAGGCAGCAGTGCATTGTGATTATTTCATACACTCTACAGGGCTTCTTCTTCAGCAATGGAATGCTATAGGTAATGTCTCTGTGATTTCTTTTCAATTCCTCAAATAAACCTCTGGAGTAATAATCATGAAACGATTTGGATGGACTATTGTCCTTAGCTTGACCGTTCTATTGAGTATTGTTCTGATCCAACTTTCACCCTTTTCAACGGTTGTCCAAGCTCAAAGCACTTTACCTTCCCAAGTTGCTGCCAGTGACCGACAAGTCGTCCATCTTAAACAGGGTGTTGACAATCTGCGGGCAACTTATATGGCACTCAACATCGCCAATGATTTACAAAATCGAGGCTCGAATGTTGCCCTGTTGTTAACGATGGATGGAACACAAATTGCAGACACTCGGCGATCGCTCAATCTTCAATGGAAAGACAAGCCACAAACCCTAGCGGCTCTCTACGACAGCTTCGTGGCTCAAGGGGGACAAGTCAAAGTTTGTCCTGACTGCCCCGAACTAGGTAATACGACTGTTCTTAGAAAGGGGGCACAATTTACATCAGGAGACGACATTTCTAGGTTGCTACTGGCATCTAGCAACGTCATTGAGTTTTAATCTTTCTAATTTTTTTAGAATAACCAACGCTTTAATGCCTTATTCGGTGCTTCAATCTCCTCAACCGACGTGTAAAGTAGTTTTCCCAGTCGATCTCTGGCAAACCTGCAAATAGCATGAGGTTGAGGGGATATTTTTCGCTATCGGTGCAGCGCCGAAAATCATCTCGAAACAAAAAGATTGATTTATTGAGCGCGATCGCCACACCCAATTCCACCATAACGCCCTCATCCGGAGGCGTGCCATTAACAATGGCAAAAATTCCATCACAGTTCTTCACATCATTCAAATCTGCCTGCGCCACTTGATAAGCCCATCCTGGCTGAGAAAGATTAATCTGATTATTGCGCTCAAACGGCTCCCAAACTTCAGCCCCCAAGCCTTCTAACGATCGCACAATGGGCGGCAACAGCAAGGTTTTTTGTTGAGCTGAGAAACCGTAAGGGCTAGCCAAATAAATAATTTTGCGAGTCATGTCGGTCTGGGTGCGGCTGAAAGATACTGACGGTATCATCAGTTTAGTATCATCAGGCAAATTGAGGCAGGCTATGGTGCAACTAAAATCTTGGCAGTGGCTCGTCTTGATCAGCCCGATCGCCATTCTCATCAGTTTCTTGCTGATTGCCGCAGGGTTACAAATCCACGAGTGGGGCATTAACTGGATTTGGGGCGTAGTGCCGCCGTGGCTCCTGGGCTGGCGCTGGCTGTTGGTCAAATGGACACAGCCCGAAATTCGTCAAGTCGAAGCGGCGATCGCAGAGGTCAATCAAGAGCTTAAAGCTTCTGCATCTGCTGAGGGAAAAACGGGTGCTGGAAAAACAAGCGACCCCGCCGCGACCGCCCTGCAAGAAATTTTGTTAGCCGCACAAAGCGATCGCCCAATTTGGGAAGACTGGCAAACCTTTTGGAAACGTTGTCAAGAATTGGTCAGTGCGATCGCCCACATTCACCATCCCGAAGTTAAATATCCGCTGCTCAATATCTACGTGCCGCAAGCCTATGGACTGATTCGGGGAACGGTTGATGACATGGATCAATGGATGCAAAAGCTATCGCCTGTGCTCAGTCAATTAACCGTTGGACAAGCCTATCAAGGATACGAAGTTTACCGCAAGCTAGAACCCTCAGCACGCAAATTAGGACAAGTTTGGGATTGGGCGCAGTGGGTTTTAAACCCCGTTGTAGCAGTGGCAAAACGCGCCAGTCAACCCTCTAGCAATCAGGCAAATCAGCAGCTATTATTCAACCTCAGCCAACTTTTGCGAGAAGCGGCTTTGCGCAATTTATGTCAACAAGCGATCGCCCTCTACGGCGGCACCGCCCTTCCTGACTCCTTTGGAACCGCCCCAGAAGCCGCCCTTTCCCCTGCCAAAACCCAGACCTTATACGACATTCTCTCCCAAGCCCAGCCCGCCGAAGTCGTTGCCCAAAAGCCCCTCAATATTCTGCTAGTCGGACGAACCGGAGCCGGAAAAAGCAGCCTGATCAACACACTGTTTCAAACCGATCGGGTTCAGCCCCGATCGACTCAATCGGAGCAAGCACAAGCCGAACCGATCGCAGTAGATATCTTGCCTAGCACCGATCAAATTCAAAGCTATCGGTGGCAAGTAGGAGCTGAAACGTTAATTCTGTGGGACACACCGGGCTACGAACAAGTCAACCGCAGCGATTTTCGGGAGCAGGTATTGGACTTTGGCACAGAAGCCGATCTCCTTCTTCTGGTCACCCCTGCCCTTGATCCGGCGCTGCAAATGGATGTAGATTTTCTCAAAGAAATGCAGGATTTAGAGTTGCCGACTTTGGCGATCGTTTCTCAGGTCGATCGCCTTCGTCCGCTGCGCGAGTGGGAGCCGCCCTATGATTGGCAGTGGGGCGATCGACCTAAAGAAATTGCCATTCGGGAAGCGGTTGAATATCGGGCACAGCTTTTAGGGGAATTTTGCGATCGGGTGTTACCGATTGTTGCCAGTGATTCTATTGCCAGCGATTCTGTTGCCAGTAATTCTAGAGCGGGTGATGCTATAGGCGGTGATACTAGACGAATGGCTTGGGGGGTAGAGGCACTGTCATTAGCCTTAATAGAAGCGATCGCCCCAGCCAAACAACTCCGCCTTGCCCATTTTCTGCGCAACCTCAATGCCCGAACGATCGCAGCCGCAAAAATTATCGATCGCTACACCCAGCAAATGACAACCACCCAAGGGCTAACCCTGTTCCTCAAAAGCCCAGTCCTCCAATTCATTTCGACCCTGTCTACCGGAACCCCTGCCTTGGCGTATGTCTTAGCCCAACAGATTCCGGTCGAGCAGTTGCCCGTGGTCATTGGCAAACTTCAGATGGCATACGATCTATTTTTGCTGCTCAACCCCAAAGGCAATCCTTTAAGCTTCGATTTGCGATCGCTCTGGTCATTATTAATCGAAAACTCTGCCCCCGCCGATCGCGCTGCCGCAGCATTGGGTCATGCCTTGGTAGAGCACTGGACGCATGACTTGACAGTAGAGCAGTTGCACCAACGATTCAATTATTATTTGAATCAATCCGCATGATCGCCCTATCCGGCGTTGCTAAATACCGATATGATTTGCCCTCATCCCCAGCCCTTATATATGTTGATTCAGCAACGCCCCTATTTCAATTAATTATTCAACTAAAATCCGGTTCCTCTACTCTCAGAAGATGCTTTAAAGGTGTCAAAGCACTTTACACTTGCCCCCTAAATCCCCCAGATTGGGTGATTTAGGGGCGGATCGGGTCACAATCCATACTTTTAAAACATCCTCTCAGCAGGAAGGGAAGGAGGCTCTTCTAGAATCATGGTGGAAACCGTAGGGCAGGCATCTTGCCTGCGCAGGCGAGATGCCTGCTCTACGGGAAATTAATTTTTCCTTATTACCTAGAAATCAGAAGAGTCAGGAAGGAGACATTGAATCAGGTTGAGCATTCTATTCAGCAATACCTACTTTTCAACTAGAGTTCGCTGTTTCCTCATCTTTGTTTATTCTATTGGTTAGACCATTCATACGATCGCCATAGAGTCATGTCACATAGTAAATGGGCAACCATCCAACGCCAAAAAGCCAAGGCAGACGCAGGCAAAGGGGCAACTTCGGCAAAAATGTCGCGAGCCATTATCATTGCCGCTCGAGCAGGCGTACCTGACCCCACCAGTAATTTTCAACTTCGGACTGCCATCGATCAGGCAAAGGCGGCAGGGGTTCCGAAGGAAAATATTGAACGGGCGATCGCTAAGGGGGCAGGCACGTTTGGTAGCGAAGATGCCCTGGAAGCCATTCGTTACGAGGGTTACGGCGCAGGCGGCGTAGCTGTCATCGTCGAGGCGCTCACCGACAACCGCAATCGCACTGCCGGAGATTTGAGATCTGCGTTTAGCAAGCGGGGCGGAAACATGGGCGAAACGGGCTGTGTGAGCTGGATGTTTGACCAAAAGGGCGTGGTCACGATTAAGGCAAATCCGCCTGTCAGTAAAAAAGAACGGGCAGTACTGGATGAAGAAGCACTCCTGGAAGCAGCCCTAGAAGGCGGCGCAGAAACCTATGAACTCCTTGAAGAGGAAGAAGATCTACCGGGTGCAGAAATTTTTACCGAACCGACCAACTTAGAGCACCTTGTCCACAGCCTCAAGGCGCGAGGTTATTTAGTAGAACAAGCCGAACTTCGCTGGATTCCGAACAACAGCGTTGAAGTGACCGATGCAGAACAAGCCCGATCGCTGCTCCGCATGATGGAAGCCTTGCAAGAGCTAGACGACGTGCAAAGCGTCACTGCCAATTTTGAAATGGCGGATGAGCTGTTGACCAGCTTGGTTTGAGGAAGATGCTCAAAACCCCTTCAAAATGCCCCGCTTGAAAGTCCGCTAGAATCGCGGCACAATAAAGCTAGCAGCTTAACGTTTCTTAAAAATTTTCCCATGGTTCTGGCTCAGCCTTCTTCCCTTCCTGATTCTTCGCCCCAGATTACCTACGATCTGGCGATCGCCGGAGCAGGCATTGCGGGGCTAACCCTCGCCTGTGCGCTGAAAGCCTCAGGACTGCGGATCGCCCTCATTGAAGCCCAGCCTCGCACCGCCGGATTGCAGCAGCAACGAGCTATCACCTTTCATTAATGACCGAGCGCATCTTCACAGGGCTAGGCATTTGGCAACACATTTTGCCCCACATCACCACCTTTCGCCAAATTAGCCTTGCCGATGCCGACTGTCCTGCTGTGGTAAACTTGCGCCCCGAAGACTTAGGCACCCAAAATTTGGGCTATGTGGGAGAGCATCGGGTCTTGGTAAAGGCGTTGCTGGATCACTTGGAACAGAGCGAATCAGTCACCTGGATTTGCCCTGCCACAGTGGTGGGGGTGGAGTATGGAACCCATGCTGTAGGGGTGACGATCGCCCGCCACGGAGAACAACAGCAGATTTGGGCAAAGCTATTGGTGGCAGCCGATGGAGCGCGATCGCCCTTGCGCCAGCAGGCAGGCATTAAAACCCACGGCTGGCAATATTGGCAGTCTTGCGTTACGGCAGTCATTCGTTCGGAAGTCGCCCATGGCAACATTGCCCGCGAACATTTTTGGGCAAGCGGTCCCTTTGCAACGTTGCCCTTACCCGGTAATCGCTGTCAAATTGTCCTGACAGCTCCCCACGACGAAGCGCGGCAATGGGCAATGGGCACCGAAGCCGACTTTTTAGCAGAACTCAATCGGCGCTATCACGGGCAGTTGGGCAAGTTGGAGCTATTGAGCGATCGCCTCCTATTCCCCGTGCAGTTGATGCAGAGCGATCGATATATTAGCCCCCGGCTTGCCCTAGTTGGCGACGCAGCTCACTGCTGCCATCCGGTGGGCGGACAAGGCTTAAATTTAGGAATTCGAGATGTGGCAGCACTTGCCCAGGTGCTACAAAGCGCTGATCGCCAAGGCGAAGATTTAGGTAGCCTCTCCGTCCTCCAACGTTACGAACGCTGGCGGAAACTAGAAAACCTGATAATTTTGGGATTCACTGATTTCCTCGATCGCAGTTTTTCCAGCAGTTGGCCGCCGCTTGTCGGGGTTCGTCGTTTAGGGCTGCGGTTCATGCGGGCACTGCGACCCCTCAAGTTTGTAGCACTACGGCTCATGACTGGCACAGGCGGACGCAAACCAGACTTAGCCTCACAGATCAAATAAAGATCAAAGATCAACTTGGCAATCCCAAAAATAATCCGTCCATCTACCCATTTCCTCTCCCCCAACCCATCCATAGCGCTATTTTCCGAAATACACTCGTCCCCCAACTTAGGGGACTTCCCAACCCGTTCTCCTTCAAAACCTCGCAGAATGGGGGATGTAGGGGGCAGTTCGGGCAGCAATCTTGACTTTTCAGGGAACCTCTTAATTCTGAGACAGACCCCGTTCCTCAAGTCTCTTGACTTTGCAAATAGGGCAGCCGCACCACATAGCGGTAACCTTCTTCGCTAGAACCTTTGATCGTAATGTTGCCCCCATGCAGCTCAGCCAAATGGCTGCTCAACTGCAATCCTAAGCCTTGGCGAGACACGTCCGGCTGCTGTGATTCTTCAGCAGTTCTATAAGATTCAGAATAAGTTAAATATTCTTCAGGTAAGTCATCAACATTCCAGGTTGCTGAGGGCGCTGATGCAAATTCGTTGAGGTCTGAGTCTGTTCCCACTAGGGCAAGGCGACCCATCGATCGCGGTGAGTAGTCGGTGGGCAAGCCATCCCCCAGCCAAGGATGGGAAATCCAAATGGTCAGGCTGAGGTCGGTTTGCTTGCGCGAAACGTGGATGCGAATGGTGCCGCCTGCGTTGGAGGTTTGAATAATGCCAAACACCAGATGATAAATGAGCTGCCGGACTTTACCTTTATCTAATAGCCAAATTCGCTGTCCGGGTTCTATGGTGAGTTTAAGTTGTTGTTCGCGGCGTTGGGCAGATTGGGCGAGGGTGCCGATCGCCTGCTGACAAAGCATTTCAATGTCAACGGGCATAAGGCTGAGGGCGCGATCGCTATCATCTAACGCACCCAAATCGACAATTTCATTGACCAACGACAGCAAATACTGTCCGCTGTTGTGAATAATCCCAATATATTCCTGCTGCTTGTCGGTTAAGGTGCCGTAAATGCCCTGGCTCAAAACACTACCCATGCCCAAAATTGAGGTGAGCGGCGTGCAAAGCTCTTGAGTCATTTGGGAAATGAGGCTAGCTTTAATGGAGACGGGGGCGTATTCGGTCGTTGGAATAAGCTGAGGAGCACGTTTAATGAGGCGATCGCGCTCAAATTCGCTCATACTCCAGCGCGCCATGAGTTGCAAAAAGTCAATATCTTTACGGGTAAAGTGGCGGGGTTCTAGCTCCATGACGGCTAATGTGCCAATACAGATCCCCTCAGAAGTCATCATCGGCACGCCTAAATAGGCTTGCACACCATAGCGTTGAACCAGGGGGGTGGTGGCAAAGGTCGGATGGGTGGTGGCATCGGCGATCGCCAAGACCTGCTGAGTTTCGACCACTTGGGCGCAGAAAGACTCGGTGCGATCGATTTGCCGGGTCGAAGCCAAGCTGTTCATCAGCCCCAACCGCGATAAACCTACAGCCGACTTGTACCATAAGCGATGGCGATCGAGCACGCCCAGCACACAAATAGAAGCCTCAAGGAAATGTGCTGCGGTTTGAGTTGCTTCCTCAAATACAGGCACGCTCTCAGTTTCGAGCAAACCCAATGCTATTAAAGTTTGCAAGCGTGCCTGCTCCAAGTCTGCCATGTGCTCAAGGCGACCAGATAATCCATTCTCAGGACTGATCATCACAACCTCTTCCCTCGTATTGTCTACGTATGCCATCGCGTATTAATTTGACCGATGTTGTTTCATTGCACACAGAGTTCCCGATCTTTTTACAGCACAAACATTGTGCCCCGAAGGGATCTTTTTTCTAGTTAACCCCACGGAGATCAAGGACTGAGGGTTAAGACTGGCGATCGAAAAATTTGGAATTTTTCTCTTTAATATCGTCATTTTTTTGTGAAAATTGACGGATTGTTTCAACAATCCCACACCCCAGTACAATCAACCCATGATAAATTCCCATCCCCCGATTCCCCCTTACACCTGGAGCCGCCCCATCGGTTTCGGTTGGGCGCAGCCCTACACCGTTCGCTATGCCAGCAACATTGATGATGGACCATGGCACGGAATGCCGCTGGGCGGCTTTGGGGCGGGGTGCATGGGTCGATCCTCAAGGGGCGATTTCAACCTTTGGCACATTGATGGCGGGGAGCATATTTTTCAGACGATGCCCGCTTGTCAGTTCAGCGTCTTTGAGCAGGTGGGCGATCGTCTTAACCTATCCTTAGACAAGCCAACTCAAGCCTACGCCCTTTGCACAGAGCCCTCCACCGACGGAACCCTAGAGGCTTGGCAATGGTATCCCCAAGACGGCGGCACTTATCATGCGCTGTTTCCCCGCAGTTGGTTTGTCTATGAAAACGTCTTTCAGGCAGAGTTAACCTGTGAGCAATTTTCACCCATTTGGGCAGAAAATTATCAAGAATCGAGCTATCCGATCGCCTGCTTTGAATGGACGGCGCATAACCCGACCGATCAGCCGATTACCTTAAGCATTATGCTGACCTGGCAGAATATGGTGGGCTGGTTTACCAATGGGCTGAAAATCGCCCGAGGTAAAAGTTCGGGATGATGGCAGCCCGGTGTACGAGTATCAGCCGCGAATCGGTCAATGCGCTGGGCAGGTGAATCGGCTGCTGGGGCAAGGGCGGAGGCTAGGCTGTCTGATGTCAGGTTCTGCAACGACATTTCCTGGAGAAGGAGAGGGACAATGGGCAATTTTTGCTGAGATGCCTGAGGAGACGGAGGGATTTTTTCAGACGCGCTGGAATCCGCAGGGCGATGGCGCTGAGGTGTGGCGGCAGTTTTCAGCGGATGGATCGTTAAGCAATCAGGAAAACGAGGCGGTGTCGCAAGGTGAGCACCTCGGAGCGGCGATCGCCCTGCGGTTTACCTTAGCGCCTGGAGCCACCCAACAAATTCCCTTTGCCGTCGTGTGGGATTTTCCAGTCACCGAATTTGCTGAAGGCGTGACCTATTTCCGTCGCTACACCGATTTTTTTGGACGCACTGGAGCCACTGCCCAGGCGATCGCCTCCACTGCCCTGCAACACTATCGCCACTGGCAAACCCAGATCCAGCAATGGCAACAGCCCATTCTCGATCGCCCCGACCTGCCCGGCTGGTTCAAAATGGCGCTGTTTAACGAGCTATACGACCTCACCAGCGGCGGCACCCTCTGGAGCGCTGCCGATGACCGCGACCCCTACGGACAGTTTGCCGTACTGGAATGTTTAGACTATCGCTGGTATGAAAGCCTAGACGTGCGGCTATATGGGTCTTTTGCCCTGTTGATGCTGTTCCCTGAACTGGAT
Organism: Leptolyngbyaceae cyanobacterium CSU_1_4; assembly: GCA_012034615.1. Taxonomy (GTDB): domain Bacteria; phylum Cyanobacteriota; class Cyanobacteriia; order Elainellales; family Elainellaceae; genus Timaviella. The sequence continues at coordinate 9,707 of JAAUPA010000097.1, forward strand.
AAAGCCATTCTGCGGGCGTTCGCGCGGGCAATTCCTGCCGAAGATGCCAACACGCGCACCATTGGGTACTACTACACGATGGGTTCGGAAAGTCCCCAAGCGTTGCGCAAAGCCAAAAACGCCACGCCTCACGATTTGGGCGCACCCAATGAGCACGTCTGGGAAAAACAAATTACACCAGCTACCAAGATTGCAACCTGTGGAAAGATTTGGGCAGTGATTTTGTTTTACAGGTCTACCGCGATTTTGTGATGACAGGCAGCACGGATACGGCGTTTTTAGCGGAATGTTGGGAAGCGATCGCGGCAACCCTAGACTATCTCAAAGCATTTGATTTAGATGAAGACGGCATTCCAGAAAACTCTGGCGCACCCGATCAAACGTTTGATGATTGGCGGCTCCAGGGAATTAGTGCTTACTGTGGCGGGCTGTGGATTGCGGCACTAGAGGCGGCGATCGCGATCGGCAATCTGCTCTCCGAAAAGCATCTTTTTCCCAATCTAAACGCCCAACTTCAACATTTTCAGTCTTGGCTCGCCCAATCCCGCGCCGTTTACCACAAAACCCTGTGGAACGGTCAATACTACCGTCTCGACAGCGGCAGCGGATCAGAAGTCGTCATGGCAGATCAGCTCTGTGGACAGTTTTATGCGCGCCTGTTGGGATTGCCCGATGTGGTGCCCGAAGCCTGCGCCCAATCTGCGTTAGCCACAGTCTACGAGGCTTGTTTTCTCAAGTTTCACGATGGCAAAATTGGCGCTGCGAATGGCGTGAGGCTAGATGGGTCGGCAGTTAATCCTGAAGATACGCACCCGCTCGAAGTGTGGACAGGCATTAACTTTGGGTTGGCAGCGTTTTTGGTGCAAATGAATCGGCGCGACGATGCCTTAAAGCTGACCGAAGCTGTGGTGCGTCAGGTTTATGACAATGGGCTACAGTTTCGCACCCCAGAAGCCATTACGGCGACTGAGACGTTTCGCGCCAGTCATTATTTGCGGGCAATGGCGATTTGGCTGGTGTATGGGGCGATCGCAGGTTTTGAGGAATGAAAATTCGGTTTTCCTGACTTTTATAAGACAGGCTAAGGGTGAGGCTCATGCCGCAACGTCGCTAAAGATCTCGCCGGAAGGAGAGAAACTTTGTGGGGGTCATCCTCGCATTCGGCAAAGCAGATTAAAGCTTGTCCCATCTGCGGCAAAAGTTTGAGGTTTGAACGGTTTGAGTAAGTAAAAATTCCTAAAAATGGCTTAGATCAACGATAAGTTTTCTAAAAAACCTCGAAATCTAATAAATTAAAGGTTTTGACGATCCATATGGCAAATCTTCCATCTAGAATAAGGCAGTGAAAATTCGAGTTTGCTAGGGTTTCAGCCATTCTGATCTAAACCCGCTCACATGTTTAAGGGTGGTCTCCTGCTAGAGATCACCTGGTAAGTTCGACGAACGTTTCTAGGAGATACCCCAATGAATAAAGGTGAATTAGTAGATAAGGTTTCAGAAAAAGCCGGAGTGACCAAAAAGCAAGCAGATTCTGTTCTATCTGCGGCGATCGAGTCCATTATGGAAGCTGTATCTAAGGGCGATAAAGTAACCCTGGTGGGCTTCGGTTCCTTCGAGCCTCGAGAGCGCAAAGCCCGCGAGGGACGCAATCCTAAAACTGGGGAAGCCATGGAAATCCCGGCAACCAAGGTTCCTGCATTTTCGGCTGGCAAATTATTTAAAGAAATGGTGGCACCCGCCAAGTAACGGGAATTTCAGTGCAAGATTTTTCATCCGCACAACCCGTCAACCGTCCTCAGCACGGGGGGAACATCGCCTGGGCAGCCTCGCTAGCGGGCTGTTCTCCCCTGGATATTTTAGATTTTTCTGCCAGTATTAATCCGTTGGGTCCGCCCCCTTCGGCGATCGCGGCGATTCAAGCCAATTGGGACAGCCTCACCCATTACCCCGATCCTCGCTACCTTGATTTACGCAAAGTTCTGGCGGCTCACCACCAGATTGACCCCGCTTGGGTGCTTCCGGGCAACGGTTCGGCAGAACTGCTCACTTGGGCAAGCCGCGAACTTGCCGACCTGCCTAGCACAGCCCTCATTACGCCTGCATTCGGCGATTACTTCCGAGCCTTAAAATCATTTGGGGCTACGGTGCATCCCTGCCCGATCGCCCTAGAATATCCCCAAGGTGTTGCCCTCTCTGCGTCTCAGCCCTTACCGAGTTCGCTGAGTTGGCTGCCCCCTGCCGCTGGTCTGTTGCTCAACAATCCCCACAATCCAACAGGCGCAATGTTTTCAGTAGAGGCAATTCGTCCTTTACTAGAACAATTTTTGCTCGTGGTGATTGACGAAGCGTTCATGGATTTTGTCTTGCCCCATCAACAGCAAAGTTTGATGGCATTGATCACGCAATATCCTAATTTAGTGATATTACGATCGCTCACTAAGTTTTACAGTTTACCAGGGTTAAGACTGGGTTATGCGATCGCCCACCCCGATCGCCTGCAACGTTGGCAGGAATGGCGCGACCCATGGTCAGTGAACGTTCTTGCTGAAGCTGCTGCGATCGCCGTATTACAAGACAGAGCTTTTCAACAACAAACTTATGATTGGCTAGAACACACGCGATCGCCCTTTTACCAACAACTTGCCAATATTTCTGGGCTGCAACCTTTTCCCGGAGCCGCCAACTATTTTCTCATCCAATCTGATTATCCTGTTTTGCAACTTCAGCAGGAACTTTTACAGCAACATCAAGTTCTGATTCGGGACTGCACCAGTTTTACCGAATTGGGCGATCGCTATTTTCGCATCGCTATCCGTACCCCACTTGAGAACGATCGCCTCTTAAAAGGCTTAACTCAAACTTTAAGCACCCTAAATTAAGCACCCTCAAAGGATAATCGGTGAAAGGAATTGACTACGACATCATCATCATTGGCGGCACCGCTACAGCTCGCTATGCCGCTGCCAAAGCTGCCCAAACTCAAGCCCGAACCGCCCTAATCGAACCCTCTCCGCCGCTTTCTAATGCTCTCCATCGCCAAGCCCTTGCCCATGCAGCTCAGGTCGCTCACCAGATGCGCCACGCCGACCTGTGGGGCTTCCCTTCTACCACCCCGCTCTTGCAATGGCAAACCTTAACGGAGTGGACACATCGCGTTGCCGAAACCTTAAACCCCGAGCACTCGATCGAATCCTTGGCTGCTGCTGGAGTTGATGTGGTCGTGGGTCAGGGAACTTTCATTCGCCATCCCCAAGGGCTAGAGATTAACGGTAGATTGTTGCGATCGCGCACTTATCTCCTCGCCCCTGTTACTCAACCCGCCATTCCTGCGTTCGCCCCAACGATCGACTATCTTACCCCCGATTCTCTCATCCATCAGCCTTGGCAAAGCCTCCCGCCCCGACTGATTATTTGCAGCAACGAACCTGCGGGCATTGAACTGGCTCAAAGCGCTAACCGACTGGGCACTCAGGTTACCCTAATCACTGAACAAGCACAGTTGTTAAAACAAGCAGATCCGGTTCTAATAAATGAGCTGCGATCGCAATTAGAAGCAGAAGGCGTAACGATTTTTACCAACTTTCAGATCACTCAAATTGAACAGCAAGAAAACCTAAAACGAGTATGGTCAGAAGATAAAATAATTGAAGCCGAAGAACTGCTGATTGCAATGGGGCGACGATCGCCCTTAGAACATCTCAACTTAGAGGCGATCGATGTTCAATGGCAACCCCAAGGTATTCCTGTGAACCGTTATCTTCAAACCTCCAATTTACAGGTCTATGCCTGTGGTGAAACCTTAGGCGGTTACGCGATTCCTCACCTGGCAGAATACGAAGCAGATATTGCTGTAAACAATGCCTTATCCTTTCAAAAGATACAAACTGACTATCAATGGATACCGTGGGGAACCCTGACCCAGCCGGAGTTTGTTCAAGTTGGGCTGACCGCAGCACAGGCAAGAAAGAGGTATAAAGCAGTCAAAGTTTTATCGCAACAAATGCCGAACCACAGGGGAATTACAAACGAAGCGGCTGGGCTGTGTCAAGTTGTGGTGCGGCGCAATGGCGATATTTTAGGAGCGCAGATGATAGGCACGGGGGCACATGAAGCGATCGGTGCGATCGCCCTTGCCATGCGCTCCAAACTCAAGGTGAAGGCGCGCGCTTCGAGATGCCCACAAGGAGTCGCTCAACTTTTGTCGGGTTAATTTCTTCCAGACTAATTTCTGCCGGGTTAATCAACAGAGAGCGGAGAAGAGTGGAAACTAGATTAACCTAGATTAACCCTATCTTGCAATACCCTTTTTGATTTACAATGCAAACTGAGACTTTTAGGGGCAACGTTAAGCCATGTCATTCCCTTCAGACCAGTATTGGACTCAAGCCCTCGCTTTTTTACAGCAACAGGCGCAGCCTTCCGACACGCTTCTGGCTCCTAACGATTTTCTAGAATTCTTTCCGGGCACCTATCCCTATCACGTCTCTCATTTGTTTCCTGCTCGTTCCTATGACTTTGTAATCTTTCATAAAGGCATGGTTACAGAATTAGATCAAGCTTTGTCCTTAGACGTTCTGGAACAGTTTTACTTAGTATTCACCAATGATGTTTTTATAATTTATGCTCAATCTAAACTCAATCACATTTCTGAGCCAGACGAGCGACAGGCGCAGGCTTTAGTAGAACAAATCGAAACCAGCGATCGCTTCGAGTCTCTGCACCGCAATCAAACCTGCGCCATCGTCGTCACCACTTATAACAACCCAGAAAACTTGGCGCGATCGCTTCCCCAAATCGTCGCCCTCGGTGCGCCTGTGCTTGTCGTCGATGACGGTTCCTCGCCTGAACAAGCTGCGCAAAACCAAACTATTGCAGAGCAGCATGGCGCAATATTACTGCGATCGCCAACCCATCAACGCCAACCCAACGCCCTCAACTTGGGCATTAGCCATTGGCTGGCAGACTCCACAGTTGCCTGGATCTCCTATTTTCGAGATGACGTTACCGTCAGGGCAGATACACTCACCGTTCTAGCGCAAATCCAAAGCCCCCAATATCCCATTCTCACCGGACGCGATGCCCCCGAGCATCCCGCCCTTCAGGCTACCACCCTTTCCGATCGCCCTATTTTGCTAAAGCGATCGTCTCCCAGCATTCACTTTCACGCCCATCGTAGCTACTGGGCGGCAGTACTGCCAATTCCCACGCCTGTTTTAAATCTACCCGGACGCGGCACCGATGAAGACTGGTGGATCACCGCTTGGTCGCCCCATTCCATTGTGAAACAAGGCGGTCATTTAGTTTGCGTTCCCGGATTAGTCAGTACGTTTGAAGACGCAAAGATGCGCTCTGGCAAAGAGCCCGAAGAAATTATGCCGCCGATCGCCTATGCTGCTCTGGCTGAGCGCTCGAACACAGAAACGGTAGAGGCGAATTCTTTGAGATATCCGCAAGAAGTTGCTCCGAACGACTCGGAAGATGTCGGTGCTATCGTTCCGACCCCAGTTCCGCCTCTGCTTCCAGCTAACGTTCCAAACATAGTTCCCTCGACAGTTTCAGATAGTCATTCAGCCATCATCACAGATCCTGCCAACATTAACCCAGAAGACCTGAGCCTCGCCGGAGTTAAAGTGCTCATTGATGGCTATAATCTGCAACTGACCCAAGGCACAGGCATTAAAACCTATGGCTTGAGCCTGATTCAAGCCCTCAACGAAATGGGGGCAGCCGTCGATGTGCTCCTCGGTCGAGGTGGATACAAAGGCAACGAAATTTTAGATGAAGTCTACTTTTTTGACAACATTGATACAGATCAAAACTTGTGGGTATTACTCAAAGGCTTATTGAAAACTGCATCTGGCCCCCTCTATCGCGCCAAACGCCGGAAACCTTCTAATAATTATGTCGTTAAGCGCGGTCAATACAGCGATGATTTTCTAAACTATGCAGCCTCCTTCAACCTGCCTCAATGCTACGATCTTGCCAACGGAATTTACAAAAAACTCAACCTTACAACCCATATTTCTACATCCGAAAAGCTCGACATTTGGCACGCCACATATCCGCTACCCATGACAATTCGGGGAACCCAAAAAATCACAACCATTCACGATCTCATTCCGCTGCGATTACCCTACGCGACCCTTGACGACAAAGAAAACTTCTACTTTAAAGTTCGCGATGCTCTGAAAGAATCGGCAGTCACCATCACGGTTTCAGAACATTCCAAGCAAGATTTGCTGACCTATTTTGATGTGGATCCCGATCGCATTGTCGTCACCTATCAGCCGATCGCCCTTCAACCGCTGCAAGTTTCCAAAGAAGAGGTTGCTTTTTCGATCAGACGATTCGGCTTAAGCTATCAAAACTATTTGTTATTTGTAGGCGCGATCGAACCCAAGAAAAACGTCGGCAGATTACTAGATGCCTACGCAGCCCTTAACACCGACCTGCCCCTAGTCATTGTGGGCAAAAAAGGCTGGCTCTGGGAAAACGAAATTGGCAAACTGTCTTACCTCTTCGACTCCGACTCATCCAAGCAGGTGCGCCTCCTAGAATATGTTTCTACCGACAATCTTCGCTACCTTTATCGGGGTGCTTACTGCCTCGTTTTCCATCCCTTTACGAAGGCTTCGGCTTGCCCCCCATCGAAGCCATGAATTTTGGCTGCCCAGTCGTCACCTCCAATGCGTCCTGCTTACCCGAAGTCTGCGGCAATGCAGCGCTATATGTTGACCCCTACGATGTCCGGGATATTAAGACAAAGCTAGAAGA
>JAAUPA010000098.1 GCA_012034615.1 Leptolyngbyaceae cyanobacterium CSU_1_4
AGTTGGGGGGTTGGGGGGCGGTTCGCCAGGGACTTGGCTAGATTCGATCACTTGTGTATACACGGTAGCCCAAGGCCGTAGACGGGGAGCAAGAGGGAGAAAAGTCCCTCTCCCGCTCTGGGAGAGGGATTTAGGGTGAGGGCGGTTAAGTTGCACATCGCGTTACTTAATCCATTTAATCCATCAGTTGGGTCATAACCGTTCACTATTAGAGCAATAGGTATTGATTACGATTCGATTGAGGTAGGTTTAGAGGCATTGAGATATCATGACAACTAAGAGCCGACCTTGAAAAAACCTATATCTGAGCGGATCAGTCCTGGTTTTTAGAGAAAAAATGGATAAATTGACCTTAATCTGCAAGGTTCACCCTAGGTCAATTACTATTTTCAGGTTAATCACCATCACTCAATTTAGGTAAATTTTCTAAATAATTAAAGAACATTTAAAGAATTCTAAATATTTATGAGACGTTCAACCAAAAGTCTAACGATTAGAAACCTTTTTTGAAACAGCAAGCCATCTTGTTTTAGGCTCAGACTGTTGATTCTAAACAAGCTATGCTGAAGGCATCATGTCTATTTTTTAGGCAAGCATCGTCAAGCGATTAATCCAAAAGTTTTTTATTCCTCTATGAGTTTTAACGATAAGCAAAATACATTTGCCATCACAACTCCTCTCTACTACGTTAACGATTTACCGCACATTGGCAGTGCGTACACCACGATCGCAGTAGATGTCGTTTCCCGATTTCAGAGGTTACAAGGCAAGTCCGTGCTTATGGTGACCGGAACCGATGAGCATGGACAAAAGATTCAGCGCACCGCTGAGGCTCTAGGACGATCGCCTCAAGAGCACTGCGATCTTGTAGCATCTGGCTTTCAGGCACTTTGGGAACTGTTAAATATTCAGTGCGATCGCTTCATTCGCACCACCGATCCCCGCCATGAAATCATTGTGCGCGAATTCTTTCAACGAGTTTGGGATAAAGGCGACATTTACTTAGGACAACAAAAAGGCTGGTACTGTGTCTCCTGCGAAGAATTCAAAGAAGAACGAGATCTTCTAGACGGGCATCGATGCGCCATCCACACCAACAAAGAAGCAGAATGGCGCGACGAACAAAACTATTTCTTCCGTCTATCAAAATATCAAGAACTCCTCGAAACGCTTTACCAAGCCCAGCCCAACTTTATTCAGCCCGAAAGCCGTCGCAATGAGGTCTTAAGCTTCGTTAGCCAAGGGCTGCAAGATTTCTCAATTTCGCGAGTCAACATGGATTGGGGCGTTCCGCTTCCCGCCGATCCCCAGCATACAATCTATGTTTGGTTCGATGCCCTCCTCGGCTATGTCACCGCTTTACTAGCCCCTGATGCCCAGCCTTCTCTAGACAACGCTGTCGCCCAATGGTTTCCTTTCAACCTTCACATGGTTGGGAAAGATATCCTACGATTCCATGCTATCTATTGGCCAGCCATGCTAATGTCGGCAGAACTACCGCTCCCTGGCAAAATCTTTGGTCATGGTTTTTTGACCAAGGATGGGCAGAAAATGGGTAAGAGCTTAGGCAATGTGATCGATCCCGTTGACCTGACTCAGCGCTATGGCTCGGATGCGGTTCGCTATTACTTTCTCAAAGAGATTGAGTTTGGACGAGATGGAGACTTTAACGAGACTCGATTTGTCAATATTCTCAACGCTGACTTGGCGAATGATCTAGGCAACCTACTCAATCGAACCCTAAAAATGGTGTTGAAGTACGGTATTGCCCAAGTTCCTTCGATCGCTCCCGACAAGGTTCCTAAGGATAGCATTTTGCGATCGAAGGGGGAAGTGTTAAGCAGTGCAGTCACGCAGGCTTACGAAGCCCTAGCATTTAGTCAAGCCTGCGAATCTGTTCTAGCCTTGATCCGAGCTAGCAACAAGTTTGTCGATGAACAAGCCCCCTGGACACTGTACAAACAAGGTCGGCAGGTTGAGCTAGAGCAAGTTTTGTACACGGTCTTGGAAACCGTCCGATTAGCGGCATATTTACTCTCTCCCGTGATCCCCAATCTGAGTAACGCTATTTATCAGCAGCTTGGCTATACTGCTAACTTTAATGACCCTAAAATAAACCAGATTCTGTCCTTTGCAGAACACACCCAATGGGGCGTTTTGCCAGGAGGACAGCCTGTAGGAGAGCCTCAGTCAATTTTTCCTCGTCTCGACCTTCCTGTTGAGACTTCGTAAGATGAGGAGAGGGTATTTTGAGCCTTCTCAAAGTACTTAAGATGAAGGTTGATTTCAAACTTGAAAAGCTGATGAATCTACTCAGACACCCTTTCAAATATCGTCACTTGTTTATTTGATTTTAATAAAAACCGAGGTATGAGAAAACATGTTCAACCACCACCCCGAAGGCGATTCAATGTTTACTCCCGAGCAAGTTCTTGAGAACCGGGGGCGAGTTGCAATTTTTATTGATGGCTCTAATTTATTCTATGCAGCTTTGCAGTTGGGGATTGAGATTGACTACACTAAGCTGCTTTGCCGATTGACGGGGGGGTCGCGGTTGCTGCGATCGTTCTTCTACACAGGGGTCGATCGCACCAATGAAAAGCAGCAGGGTTTCTTGCTCTGGATGCGGCGCAACGGCTACCGAGTTATTTCCAAGGATTTAGTGCAGCTCCCAGATGGCTCTAAAAAAGCCAACCTGGATGTAGAGATTGCTGTTGATATGATGGCGCTGGTCGGCTCTTACGACACTGCTGTTTTGGTGAGTGGAGACGGGGACTTAGCCTATGCGGTTGATGCTGTGAGCTACCGGGGGGTTAGGGTCGAGGTCGTCAGCCTTCGTTCCATGACCAGTGATAGCTTGATCAATGTCTCCGATCGCTACATTGACCTAGATTCCATCAAAGAAGATATTCAGAAAACCCCCCGTCAAGGCTACACGTATCGCCCTCTTTCTGGAATTGCCCTAGAAGATGCACTAGATGATTAAGGTTCCAGAACTTGAGCTTCTACAACGCTTCTGTTCCCGAGACTAGGGTCAGGATCTGGGAGAGACAAGGTAGAAGGCATGGGGTTTAGCTTTAGCTCCCATGCCTTTAACAAAATGAGGTACTCGTAGAAGGCTTGGAGGGTGCACCAGGTGAAGCCTGCTTTGCCGTCCCAGCAGCCTCCCAAAATCAGGTACATGTAGAAGAATCGGACGATGGGGCGCAGGGGAACTCTGAGAGACAAGTTTTTTAAGGCTCTGCGACGTTCTACTTCTGTTGTTCCAAAGAAAAGAGTGCGCCAATCGACTGTGCCGTTTTCTAACTGATGGAGGGTTTCGATCGCCTCATCAGAAGAATAGCGATTATGTTTATCAATCCAGCGGCTCAGACCTTTGCCACAAGTGAAATGGGGATAGGTTGCCTTTAAGAACCCTGTGGTGCCTTCATATACTTCTCGCTCAGTGTGTCCATAGTCGTCGAACCATACTTTGCCACGCCGGAGCAATCGCAACTGATAGCGCGGATATTGAGTGCTGCGCTTAATCCAACGCCCCATAAACATGACCCGTTCTGCGACATAATAGCCCACATGCTGGGGGGCTTGAAGGGTCTCTAGGCATTCTTGAAATAATGCCGGAGTGAGGCGTTCATCAGCCTCTAGAATGTAGACCCATTCATGCTTTGGGGCGATGGTTTCTAGCATCCAGGTTCTTTGTTTGCCGTGGCTTTCAAAGGCGTGTTGCTCAATGCGAACAGGATAGCGACTGGCGATCGCCAGGGTGCGATCGCTGCTGCAAGAGTCCACCACAATTACATCATCAGACAGCAATGCCGACTCAATACAAGCCGCAATTTCTAGTTCTTCGTTGTGGGTAAGAATATAGACCGAAAACATAGCGCTCTGCCTGACTCCAGTTTTCCTAGCGTTGCCCAATATGACGCAGCCCTGTCCAGCCAATGGTGATAAAGCCTGCTGCCAAGAGCAAACTGCTAATGCCAATTCTGAGCCCAGATTTAAGAGATTCTGTCTTTGCTTTTTGTTCAGCTTCTAGCTTTTCAGTGCCAATTCGAGTTTGGAGTTGGGTTTTGGTTTCTTCAATTCGCTTGTTCAGGAACGGCTCGACAGCTTTGGGATCGGACTTGAATTTGCGAATTAAATCGGCTTGTTCTTTAGAAAGTTGGTTGTTGCTCACCAGTTGTCCCAATTGCTCGTCACTGGTTGCCAGAAGCTGGCTAATTTGCGATCGCTGGGAGTTAACTTCGGTGGTCAGTTGATTACCCAGCTCGGTCTCAGCTTGTTTTGCCTTCTGCCCAATTTGCTCCAAAGCTTGCTGGTTACTCCAGCCTACATTGCTCAAGTGGAGCGGAAATAGGATTAAATAAATAGCGCCCAACAGGCTAGCCAAAGCGAGTGCCCAAAACCTGGGTTCTGCAAACCAGCTCTTCTGCCCGGTCTCGCTCTCTGATGAATTGCCGTTGATCCAAAAACCAGTCAAAAACAGCACAATGCCGACCATAGGCACAATGCCGCGATCGACCAGCGAAGTCGTAAACCCAATTTGCCAGAGGCGATTGGCAACGTTATAAGGAATGGCGGCAATGCCAATGTCAAGCAGAGTCGCCAAAATAATCACAACGCCCACTGTTTTGAGAGTGCGAGAGACGAGGACAGAGGAAGAGAGACCCGATTTTGTTGAACGCATGGCAAAAAATTAGTTTTAGTGACTGCTGAATTTATTTTGGACATTCTAAAATTAAGCGGGACAAACCTCTAAAGCCTTGCTAGACAGGGGCGAGTCGAGGGAATTAATCAGCCGCTAATGACCAAAGACTCCTGATAGTAACTCAAAAAAACTCAACCGTAGAGTGCCCTGAAAATTTACCCATGCAACAAATTGTATCGGTGCTCGCAATCTCTCATGACCCGCAAATTGACAATTTTCCTTTCTCTCCCTACGCTTGGGACTGATGACAGCTCGAGAAATTTCATAGAGAGAGGTGGCTAGTCTTGGGCTCTTACCCAAGGCAGCCATCGTGAGGCGGGACGCGATCGCTTTTCATGTCGAAGGTCTCAAGCTAGCAGGATTGGCAGTTCCCCAGCCTACGACTTCATCGGCATACGTTGGAATCACCGCATAATATTTCTAGCCCCATGATTCAGAACTACTCACCATGACCAACAAATCCCTGGAAATTCTGCCCAGCACCGAGGCATTGATCGATCGATCGCTCCAACTTGTCCTCAAGAAGATGATGACAGCGGTTAAAGAACGAGGCATCTGCACCCTTGCCTTATCGGGAGGCAGCACGCCCAAGCCCTTGTATGAGCGATCGCCACTCAAGATCTACCCTGGGACAAAATTCATGTTTTTTGGGGCGACGAACGCTATGTTCCGCCGACTCATCCCGATAGTAATGAAGGCATGGCGCGATCGGCATGGCTCAGCAAAGTGCCCATTCCGGAGGGCAATATTCATCCAATGCCCACCGATGAACCCGAACCCGCCATGGCGGCTCAGAAGCATGAAATTCAGCTTCAAGAATTTTTTAAGACCCCCTCGGGCACCTTTCCAGCCCTCGATGTTGTGCTGCTGGGCATGGGTGATGATGGACATACTGCCTCGCTGTTTCCCCAAACTTCGGCGCTAAAAGTGCGCGATCGCCTCATTGCAGTGGGCAACAAAGACGGTCAGCCCCGTCTCACCTTCACAGTCCCCCTGATTAACCATGCCCGCTGCGTCTTTTTCATTGTTGCAGGAGCCTCTAAACAGCCTGCTCTGACCCAGATCTTTGCAGAGGTGGGAGACGACAGCAGCTATCCTTCTCGGCTGATCCAGCCCATCGGCGAACTATATTGGCTGCTCGATGAGGCTGCGGGCGAAATCCTAGCGGGGTAAATGTGAAGCTTTTTTTACAGAATAATATGACAGAATAGCGACTAACCCGGCTAATGTGGCTAATGTATTGATTTCGGAGCCTGATTGGAGAATGGCATGATCGTCTGTCCAAATTGCAACCACCCAAACCCCGACGGAGCAGTCCAGTGTGAAGCCTGTTACACTCCTTTACCTGTGCTCTCGACCTGCCCTAACTGTGGGGCATCTGTTCAAACAGATGCTAGCTTTTGTGGTCAGTGTGGCTTCAATCTGCAAAGTGCAGATCGCCCCCCTAGCAGCGCAGTTGCCGGTTCAGACGTACCCGACCTTTCCCCGATAGAACCGCTGATTTTGCCTGACCCGCTGATGGTGCCCGTAGAAGTTGAGGCTGAGGTGCCTGAGGCTAAAGTTGTCGAAGTTTCGTCACAGCCGCTGTCAGTTCCCCCACCCCCGGTATCAATCCCCCCCCCCAGCGCCGCCTGTGGCACAAAGCGTTGAACCTGAAGCTGCTGAACCCGAAGCTGCTGAACCGGGAATTGCTGAACCTGCACCCAGTCCTGGGGTTGTGCCGCTCAGCCCGCTACCCGCAGCACAATTTACACAGCTTCAGACTCAAACCGCTCGGTTGCTACAAGTCCAAACTAATCTAACGATCGAACTTCCAACAAATCTTCCGGTGATTCACATCGGCAAGCCCAACGATCGCATTCCTCCCGACATTGATGTTTCTGGCTTTCCTAACTCAGAAATCGTGTCTCGGGTTCATGCCGATATTCGGGTTGAGCCCGATGCTTATTACATTGAGGATTTGGGCAGCTCCAACGGAACATATATTAACAATGTGCCGCTTCCTGCTGGAAACCGTCATCGATTGCGTGTTGGCGATCGCATTGCCCTGGGCAAAGGGGATAAAGTCACCTTCCTATTTCAAGCCTAAGCCACGGTTTCAGGTTGGAGCCAGTCAGCAAACTCAGTGGTAAAGCGATCGCCTAAAATCGCCTCCCGAATTTGTCGGGTAAACCGAATTAGCTCGGTAATATTGTGGATCGAGAGAAGCGTGTAGGCAAGTAGCTCTTGCGATCGCAGCAAATGGCTGAGGTAAGCACGGGTAAAAGTTTGGCAAGTGTAGCAAGGGCAACTTGCGTCTAGCGGCGTAAAATCCTCTCTAAAGCGAGCATTTTTGATATTCCACCGATCGCCCTGCACGAGGGCGCTGCCATGACGAGCCAGACGGGTCGGAATCACACAATCAAACAAATCAATGCCCGCAGCGATCGCCTGTGCCATTTCTCGGTAAGTTCCCACCCCCATCAAATAGCGCGGCTTATTCTCGGGCAACAGGGGTGTAGTCGCCTTGACAATTTCTTCAATCAGCTCAGGTGGCTCTCCCACGCTCACCCCACCGATCGCATATCCCGGCATATCCAACGCTGCCAAATTTCGCGCTGCCTCTCGACGCAGATCTAAGTGAACCCCACCCTGAACAATGGGGAACAGCGCTTGGTCAGAGCGGGGATGCTCAGCGATGCAGCGCTTTAGCCAACGATAGGTGCGATCGGTCGCTTCTTCAACCTGTTGACGAGTGGCAGGATAAGGCGGGCATTCATCAAACGCCATAATCACATCTGCCCCCAAAGCATTTTGAATTTGGATCGAGCGTTCTGGAGTTAAATGGATCATCTGCCCGTCACGGGGCGATCGAAAGGTCACGCCGTCTTCAGAAATCGATCGCATTTCACTGAGGCTAAAAACTTGGAACCCCCCCGAATCGGTCAACATCGGTCCTTCCCAGCCCATAAATCGATGTACGCCGCCTGCCCGCTCAACGATGTCCTCCCCAGGCTGGAGATGGAGGTGGTAAGTATTGGAAAGCACCATTTGTGCCCCGGTTTCCTTCAGTTGGGCGGGGGTCACGGTTTTGACGTTGGCTAACGTGCCAACGGGCATGAAGCGGGGCGTTTCGACTATGCCGTGGGGAGTATGAAAAACCCCTGCCCGAGCATGGCTGTGGGTGCAATGGGCTTGGCACTGAAAAGAAATAGAGAATCGGAATGCATGGGGCGATCGCGTGATGAACCGTTCACCACCATACCGAAGAATGGGATGGGCGATCGGAACTCGACCGCATTTTTTCAAAATCGTCTCAAAGCCATCTTCCCAAAAGCAGCCAAAATATCCATTCGGCAATCTAGCGGCTCAAAAACTCTTTGAAGAGAGAAAAGGAAAAACCCTTTAGGACGGAAAGTTTTCTTCGTCATCAATCCGGACATCCCAACTGGCAGATAACACTTCCGCCACCACCGCCTCTAGGGCTGCCGCATTGAGATGGCGACTGGTTTGTTCTTGAAGCGGATTGGTGAGAGGAATAAGACGAAGCTGACGATTGTCTTGAATGAGGTCAAAACAAGTTTGCTGTTCGAGGGACGAAGACTGTCCTTTAGGCACTCGCTCTAACTTCAAACAATCGAAGCTATGAACGTTGATATAAAGCGTATGATTGGCTACCAGGGTTGAGCGCTGAGGGTCGGAAAATACCTCTAGAAGGTAACCTTCGTCTTCAGTCAAAACATCGCTGTCTTGAGTATAACAATAGCGAACTCGGCTCAAATCGCAGAGTAGGCGCTGCATATCTTGTTTGTTAACCACGATGCCTGTGTCAACAATGCAAGGAGCAGGCAAATGAGTATTTCCAGGGAGTTTATCGTAGCTCATAGGTGAGGAAGCCTTAGGTCGAGCGAATGACCTTTGGTTGAACGACTGTAATGGGGTGGGAAAAACCTTGTCGGCATCTGTGGACGATTGCTGGACACAAGGAACGGGATAAACTGCTACTCGTTAATTTGAAATGGGTACACTTCTACGAAGACAGAAAGCTCGTGAGAAGAGAAGTTGAGGAACCGTAATACTCCTGAGCACTACTTTTAAGCGATCGCTTTAACCCCTGGGGGACGAGGTCGGAACGGGTTAAAGAATCAACCCTGGCGGCTATAAAAATTGCACTTGAACCAATAATATCTCAAGTTTCTGAACAATCTCTTAACTGGATTTACGGAAGTTACGTAAAATCCGCTTGGTGAACCCGCAAAGTTTGTAGTTGTTGCTCATTTGTCGTTTTGATTATGAAGAAGAAGTCGGGTGGAGAAGTTCAGCGATAGGGCTGAACCTATTGCCCGCCCTTCGTGCTAGAGACAACGAAGCATAAAGAGGTAAGGGAGAGCGAGAGGTCGCATTTTTCCCTTACCTCTTTTTGTCAGCGTAATTCTTTAATACGATTAAACTCGGCAATGTTCAGGAGAAACTATGAAATTTTTGGCAGATGGGCTGACCAGCATAATGGCAGCGATCGCCTTCTATACCTGCCTTCCAGTTCCTGCTTGGACACTAGATTTTCGTCAGGTGGCTCGTTGGGTGCCGCTCATTGGGCTAGGAATTGGAGCGTTGCTCGGGTGGCTCGACTATGGCTTACAGCTTATTGGAATGCCAATTTTGACCCGCAGCGCAGTCGTAGTAGTGGCTTGGGTGGGAATTACGGGCGGACTGCACCTAGATGGGGCAATGGATACGGCAGACGGGCTGGCAGTGACCGATCCGCAGCGACGGCTAGAGGTGATGGTGGATAGCCATACAGGTGCCTTTGGGGCGATCGCGGCGATCGCCCTCCTCTTACTCAAGACTGCGGCGTTAGCAGAATTACCAGATGGGCGGTGGTTTTTGTTGCCTTTGGTGGCAGGGTGGGGGCGCTGGGCGCAGCAAGTGGCGATCGTGCGTTATCCGTATTTAAAGCCCACGGGGAAAGGGGCATTTCACAAGGCGGCAATGCCATCGGGATGGGGTGTAGTGCCGTCGCTGCTCCTGTTGCTGCTGCTGAGCCTCTTCCCTGCTTTTGAAGTTTTGAGTACCGGGTGGTTGGGAATCGGCTTGCTCAGTGGCGGGGCGATCGCGCTAATCGTTCCTGCCTGGTTCAACCGCAAGCTAGGAGGACACACAGGAGATACCTATGGAGCAGTGGTGGAATGGACTGAGGCAATTTTGTTGATGAGTCTGACCGTTTTTCAAAGTCATTTCTAACCCAACCTTGTTATTCTAAATAAGTTACGGAACTTAACACTCCTTACACTTATGAAATGCATTATCGATCGTCGAGCCCAGTTCTCTGCGAGCCATCGTTATTGGTTGCCAGAACTTAGCGAGGCTGAAAATATCGAGAAGTTTGGGCTGTGTAGCCGTTCTCCGGGGCATGGGCACAACTACGTCCTTTATGTATCCATGGCAGGGAACTTGGACGAGTATGGCATGGTGCTGAACCTGTCGGATGTGAAACAGGTAATTAAGCGGGAAGTGACCAGTCAGCTTGACTTCTCTTATTTAAACGAAGCTTGGACAGAGTTTCAGCAAGGCTTGCCCACAACAGAAAACATGGCGCGGGTAATTTGGCGGCGGCTGGCGGCGCATTTACCTTTAGTACGCATTAAACTTTTTGAACATCCTGAACTTTGGGCAGAATACGAGGGCAATAATATGGAAGCTTATCTCACCATTAGTACACACTTTAGTGCGGCTCATCGTTTAGCGTTGCCGACATTGACCCTAGAGCAAAATTCGGAGATTTATGGCAAGTGCGCCAGGGTCAACGGGCATGGACACAACTACCATTTAGAAGTGACGATTCAAGGTGAAATTGATCCGCGCACGGGCATGATGGCAGATTTGGTGCAGTTTCAGAAAGCAGTAGATGAGTTTGTGGTGGAGCCGTTTGACCACACGTTTCTCAATAAAGATATTACTTATTTTGCTCAGGTGGTTCCGACGGCTGAGAATATTGCAGTTCACATTCGAGATTTGCTGGAGCAACCAATTCGGGAAATTGGGGCAAAGCTACACAAGGTCAAGCTGATTGAAAGCCCTAATAATTCTTGTGAGGTTTATGGATTAAAGCAGCAGGAGCCTTTAGGGCAGCGACAAGTTCCTGAATTGCGGCTGTGTAGCGTGTGAGGCGATCGCCTCACACGCTACACAGTATTGGGGCTTCCAGACGGGGCGATCGATCACAGCATCCGTTTGAATCATAATCTAGGGTTTGTATTTCAGTTGCGCCTACCACAGGGAAACTAGGAGCTGAGTGCTCGATAGATTGAACTCTCTTACGGAATACTAAAAGGTTAAACCTTTGTGCCCCGATACCAACGCTGATCTTTAACCTGCAACATTTGCGTAAACTGGGGCAAGTCACCATGGTGCCCCAACACAATGACCGTGTCACCCCGGATCAAGAGCGTCGCATAACCTGGATGAGTGATGATTTCGCCGTCCTTTCGCCGTAGTGCCACAACTATAAAAGTTCCTTTCCCGCGCACCTCCAATTCACCAATGGTTCTGCCTACCAAGGGCGAGTGGTCAGGAATGGTTAGTTCATCGACCTGGACATCGATTTGAGCTAGAAGTTCGTTGAGACGAGCACGCTCATCACTTTGGTCTAAAAACTCCACCATGTTGGGGTGGGTGATGAGATTTGCCATTCGCTGCCCACTGATGCTGGCGGGAGACACGACATGATTTGCGCCTGCCAATCGCAGCTTTTTCTCGGTTGAAGGCAGTTCTCCACGCGCCACAATCATCAGGCGGAGGATTCAAGCCGACGCCCAGTCAGGGTGATAAAGACATTGGTGGCATCATCAGGCAGGACGGTCGCCAAAACTCGTGCCCGTTCAATGCCTGCGGCTTGCAAGGTTTCTTCGTCGGTGGCATTGCCTTGATAGACCCGAAACCCCATCTCTTCAGCCGCCGCAATGCGATCGACGTTGTTGTCTAAAATGACAAAGGGTTCTTGCTCTTCGGTCAGCTTCCGAGCCAGAATCAACCCAATTCGCCCAAAGCCACATACAATGGTATGCCCCTCAAGGCTGGCAATGTCTTTTGTCTTTCTGCGGCTATCTAACGCCCGATGAATTTCGCCCTCAGTGACCATTTGAACAATTCCTCCCACAATAAATGCGGCTGAGACAACGCCCGCAACAATGGACTAGTATGGTAAAAAATCTCTGGAGTGGAGACACAGGGCAGATCTCGCCGTAGCCAACCCCGAACATGGTAATCACCACCATGTAGAACGCATCTAAGGGCGGACAGCCCAGCAAGATGTAGCCTGTTACTGCCAGAATTAGAGTCAGGGTAAAAAGATTGCACCAGTGACAATGCCTCGGGTAGGCGATCGCATAACAAGTTCCATCAAGATGTAGATATTATTGCCCCAGAAAAGCAAGATACTTTGTTGCCAAGAAAACTCTTTCTGCCCTACCTCCACAAGGTTAGGCTGTGATAGTATTATTAACTGCGAAGATTAGAATCTAGGAACCTATTACGCCCATGCCACTGCTGCAAGCCCGTAAACAAGAAATTATTAGCGAATACCAAGTTCACGAAACCGACACTGGATCTTCGGAAGTTCAAGTCGCAATGTTGACCGATCGCATTATTAAACTCAGCGCTCACCTGAAAACCAACAAAAAAGACCATGCTTCCCGCCGGGGTCTACTTAAAATGATTGGTCAGCGTAAGCGCCTGCTAGCATACATCCTGAAAAAAGACCCCGATCACTACCGTCAAATCATTACCCGGTTGGGTATTCGGGGCTAGGTTTAACAATGCCTTCTACCCCTCCCGGAGAGTCTTCAAAAAGGGCATCAGACGACTCTACACGTAAGCCGATGCCCTTTGAGCCTGCAAGCCGTCAGTCTGTCGGCTCAAACAAGTCTGCGCCTAAACCAGTGACTACAAAATCAGCTTCAAATCCTCGTCCTAGGGCAAGCCGCACGACCCGCGCAGACAGCGGCATTCCTGAGGTCGTCAGCCGCCGAATGCTTCAACGCATGGCTCTTTTTAGTGGCATTCCTTCGGCGCTGGGAATGTCTACTTTTGGGATTAGCTATTGGGTGGTAAGCCAAGACATTTTCCCTCTGCCGACCTATGCTGTATTACTCGTGAGCCTCGGCTGGTTTGGGTTAGGAGTGATCGGGTTAACCTACGGTGTGTTGTCGGCTTCGTGGGAAGAAGACAGCCTTGGAAGCAAAATAGGGCTAGAAGAATTTAAGGTGAATTGGGGACGGATGACTGAAGCTTGGCAAAAAAACGGCGATCGCAAAGCTGAATAGTTTCAAAGCTCCCCATCACAAGCTAAAAAAGTAAAAAAGACGGTGGCGTAATACCTGCCGTCTTTTTATTACTCAAAGCTCAAGCTTTAGAAGAGAAAACTCAGCTTCCTACACAGCCGTCAACCCATAAGCCGACATCCGGATGATGTCACGCATACTGAAGCCAATGTTACTGAGCGCCTCGCCATAACTAATCATAAAATCTTCAATCAACGCTTCTTTCTCCATTCCCAGAACCTTGGCGTCATCGGCAACTTCATTAAGCATCTTCCAGACGATCGGCAAGTTCTGGCGATTGGCTTCTTCTAGCTCTTCCCTAGAAGCCTCGAAATTAGCCTTGAGCCACTCCTCGCCAAAATTGAGGTGCATATATTCTTCCTTGACCACCCCTTCAGTAATTTTGCGAGCAAAATCATCTGCCACTGGAATGTAGATGTTGTAGGCAGAAATCGCAAAACATTCAATGATCAAAGACTGAATCAACAAACAGGTGACAATCCGATTCTGGGCGGCGGCATCTTGAAAGTTTTGGTGCAAGGTTAGAAAGAATTCGCGCCCAAAGTCCATATCTGGAGTCACCTTGAGATTTTTGGCACAAGCCTGAAATCCTTTCTTGTGTCGGCTTTCCATCTTAGCCAGATTTAGTAGCTCCTCCTGAGTATTGGGGATGAGCTCAGCAAGTTTTTGATAGTTTTCATGAGCTTCTTGCTCACCCTCAATTACAATTGCATTAATCCGGCTGTAAGCGTCTTTGTAATGTTCGCTTTGAAAATCCATATCTGAGCCGATTTCAAGCTGCTGCATAAATTCCGTCATCTCCTAGTTTAAAAGTGTGCCGATTTTGATCGGTCTAAAAATGATGTGATGAGGCTCTGGGCATTGTACTCCACTCTTCCTCTACTACACCCTAACGGTTTCAAAGGCTTCTTTACAAGTTAAGACTCATAAGAATCGGCTCAGACTTTGATTAGTTTCATAAGTAATTCGCCCAATAGCCTAGAGTGTAGCTGTCAATGACCCTCGATTCTTCAGAAATAATCTGGCAAAATCGGCAAAATCGCCTCAATGCCCTCTCTTGGTTGAGCCCGGTTCTATTGCTACTGGGGGCAATGTTCGTCCTGCTGCCCTTGGCGATCGTCTTTGTTACCTCTCTCAGTGCTGCCGGGAAAGCCTCTGGTTTAACTGGGGCAAACTATCTAGCAGCTTGGCAACGAGGAAATTTTTTACTAGCCTTTGCCAATTCAACTCTGGTGGCATTCGCCGTAACTGCCTGCCAAATTTTTACGTCTGCCTTGGCGGGTTACGCCCTCGCCCGGTTTAAGTTCTGGGGACGGCAGAGCGTTGTGCTGATTCTATTAGCCACCCTGATTATTCCATTTCAAATTTTGGTGGTGCCTATTTTTCTGGTGCTGAAATGGGGGCACCTAATTAATACTTATGGGGCGTTGATCTTGCCGACCGCAGCAAATGCCTTTGGAATTTTTTTGCTACAGCAGTATTTTCAGACCATTCCCGTAGAGCTAGAAGAATCTGCGGCACTGGATGGAGCGACCCGCTGGCAGATTTTGTGGCACATTATGCTGCCTTTGGCTCGTCCTGCCTTATTGACTCTTTTCCTATTTACCTTTATCGGGGAATGGAATGACTTGTTTAAGCCTCTGGTTTTTACGACCCGTCCGGAACTCCGAACCGTACAATTGTCCCTGGCGGCGTTTCAGGAGCAATTCACCAATGACTGGTCAGTGCTGATGGCTGCGGTTGTAATTACGACCTTGCCAATGGTACTTTTGTTTTTGGTGAGCCAGCGTCAGTTTATTCGAGGAATTGCGATGACAGGCGTGAAGAACTAGGATGGTTCTTTTGAGAAGTGTTGCGGTTAAGACGGGTTGAGGCAACACAGGTGACAACTATGCCAGGATTTAGTTACGTTAGAGTATGGGTGCTTAACCTGGCTTCAGTCTGTTCTAAAAGAGAAATTTTGCAATAAGATTGGAGCTCATGTCCGTTTGATTCAAAATAATTCAACTCTGCACTCCTTCAAACCATGATCACTCCCAACGAACTCACGCAATGTATGAACCTGGCACGAGCCCTTGATTTAATTACTTCTAGCCGAACGATCGCTGGAACATTGTACGTCTACAATGCGGGCGGGCAATCTCGACCTTGGGAGGCATTCATGGCAGAATATCCGTTAGAGCGTCTCCAAGCGATGGTTCATCGGCTCTAGATTTTTTCGGATAGGCGAATATTCAGGAGTTTCCTAGTAATTTTGAGGTTGCGGGTATCAGTTTGATGGGTTCGCGCTAGTATCAGTTAACTTCTGCTGCTGCTCATGACGCTTTCTTTAGCCCAAAATGCGATCGCCCTTCTGATCGACCTTGCCGAGC
The DNA here is from genome assembly GCA_012034615.1 of Leptolyngbyaceae cyanobacterium CSU_1_4. Classification (GTDB taxonomy): domain Bacteria; phylum Cyanobacteriota; class Cyanobacteriia; order Elainellales; family Elainellaceae; genus Timaviella. The sequence goes on from JAAUPA010000098.1 coordinate 15,399, forward strand.
GAGGGGAAATAGACCCGTGGGACGTTCAAGTGGTCGAAGTCATCGATCGCTTTTTGAGTAAGCTACAGCCTGCCCTCGAAGTGACCTCCCTAGAATCAGGACGAGCGCCCTATGAGGCAGATTTGTTGCAATCGGGACAGGCGTTTTTGTATACCTCCATCCTGCTGCTGCTTAAAGCGGATACGCTAGCCCGTAGCGAAATGGAGGAAGCGGCAGCCGAAGAATCGCCAGAATCTGAAGACCTCGTTGCTCCTTTGCCTTTACACCTAGAGCGCCGCATTCGACGACGAGCGACCGCACCACCTGCCCCCAATCGGCGGGTAACGCTGCAAGAATTAATTGCCCAGTTGAACCTGATGGCTGCGGCAGTGGCTGACCCTAAACCGCAGCGAGCCAACATTCGTCGCCCTCGTCCTCAGTCGCGTAGCCAAGCCATTCGCGCGATCGCCCAGCTTGCCCACCAAGAAAATCTTTCAGAGGTTGCGGCAGCCCTCGCTAAATTCTTAGACGAAAACTGGCAAGCTATCCATCTTGAAGACCAATGGTGCGACTTTGACCTTCTTTTGAACCTGTGGGTGGGCTCTCCCCAATATGAAGCGGTTGAGGGGCATCCGCCCCAGCCAGAACCCATTCCCCCTGCTCAGGGTTCGATTTCTCGCACTTCTATTTCTCAAAAGCAGGAAAATTCCCATGCCTCTACCCACGATCGGGTGGGTGTATTTTGGGCGTTGCTATTCTTATCGGCTCAGTCTAAGGTGGAGCTAGCGCAGGAAGAGTTTTATCAAGATCTGAAGGTGCGGAGTTTGGTTGATCCCCCGGACTCTGTTGAGTCCATCCAATCCACCGCTTTTGTCCTTTCTGACTGATTGATTCGTTCTAATTGACAAGATGATCAGAAAGTAAGTAGGCCGGTCTAATTAAATGTCAGACGGAGTGTGGGCATCTTGCCCGCAAGCGAGACGCTTGCCCCACGGCTATCTGTAAATTAATCACGCCCA
>JAAUPA010000099.1 GCA_012034615.1 Leptolyngbyaceae cyanobacterium CSU_1_4
CCCTAAAATCCCATGGGAACTTGAACTTGAATCGACTCAAGCCCTATCCCCAGTCTGGGGATTTGGGGGGTAGTTTGGATCACAATCTATACTTTTCAAACATCCTCTAAAAGATTCCTGCTGAGTCGGGAATCTTTTGCCTCCAAAATAGGAGGGATTGCGGTACAAAGGGGAGGTCTGAATCCTTCGCCCCCCGGAAATTTATGCTCAGCTATCTTTTGGCATTAATCGTTGGATTAGGCAGTCTGGGGCTTTACCTGGCTGCTTTTTTGTTTCAGGAAGTGCATCGTAAGTACGATTTAATTTGGAGCGGTGTGGGTTTATTTTATGCTCTGGTGCTGTGGGTATGTGCCAGACAAATTACCGGAGGGGTGCTGCTGGGGCAACTGGCGGCAGTCTCTTTGGTGGGCTGGTTGGGGTGGCAAGTGATGGAAATGCGGTGGGAGCAAATTCCTGAGCAACAACGGGTGGCTTTGCCCAACTCTCCTGCCTCTTGGCTCGATGTGCTGCGCGATCGCGCGCCTCAACTTCAGAGCAATTTGCAACAAAGTTCTTGGCGATCGTCTTCGTTCAGCCAAGTGAATCAGTTTGCCGAAACAATGGTGCAATGGGTGATTGCGCTGTTTGATTGGAGCGCTGCATTAGTAGGCACGACCGTAAAATCTTGGGAGCAACCTGTTTCTCTGTCTGAGCCTGAATCACCTGAATCGCCTGAATCTTTAAAGGAGGCGCTAGAAAAAGAGACGCTAGAATCTTCGCCAAAAACGGGTCAAGAATCATCCCCTTTTAATAACCAAAACCCGCTATAAGTCATGCCTGAATCATCGGGTTGCACCAACAAAAAATGGAGTCCTTGGGCGGCTTGTTGCCGTTGCTGAAAGGTTTGGGCAGCCCCAACTACGTCCGCATCATCAAACGTGGTTAAGATCCACCGATCGCTCAATCCAGCCTCTAAAATTAAGCCATTGGGATCACCCGGAATGGATTGCAGCGCGTGGGGATGCGATCGCTCTATCCATCGCGCTAAGAGCATGGATTGCCGTCCGCCATCAATAATTACGCCGGGAATGGCGATCGTTGAAGGCAAGTTGAGCTTGATAGGGAGTAGGCTTTCTGGCATGTCTCGAATCGGGATCATGCGATTGCTGAAAACGGGAACCAGATCGGGGGCAGCGATCGCGCCAAAGCGCCACTGTTCTCCCCAAAGGGTTTCGGGCAACGGCACAGGCGGCGGTTTCTCTAGCTCGATCGTGCCATATCTTGCTTTAACTAACTGTTTGAGTGCAGCCGTACGACGGGTTGGCTCAACGACCACACCTAAGGGTTGACAGGCGGCTTGCAGCAAGCTTAAACACTGGGGACGGAATACTTGAAGGCGATCGGGCAAATCTCCAACTTTTTGAATCTGCTGAGTGAGCCATAAAGAATTGGCTTCGCGCTGCGGGCAGAAAGCACTCAAAATTTGTCGTCCTTCTGGATCACAAATGAGCAGTTCCCAAAGCGGACTGCTCGACTCGGCTGGAAGCGGACGGCGATAAAAATCGGCTTGCCAAATGTTCATGATTTCATGATCCCACAATTCCCTGACAAGGGGTTGCCCCATGCGATGTAAAAGCAATCTGATCGACTTGTCGTTTTTGCTGCCTCAACGAAGCCCATTCCCGTAATAAAATAGAGAGTTGGTTTAATCACAACCCTCTCGACCCCATTACGTCTTAGGTTTTTTATGAGTGCTTCTTCGATTCGGTTCATGATGTGTGCGCCCGACCATTACGATGTGGATTACGTGATTAACCCTTGGATGGAGGGAAACATTCATAAATCCTCCCGCGATCGCGCTGTTGAGCAATGGCAAAAGCTCTACAGCATTTTGACAGAGAATGCCACCGTCGATTTAATTCAGCCCCAACAGGGTGTGCCCGATCTGGTTTTTACCGCCAACGCAGGCTTAGTGTTGGAAAAAACTGCCGTGCTCAGTCGGTTTTTTCACAAAGAACGTCAAGGTGAAGAGCCTTACTTTCAACAATGGTTTGAGGAAAACGGTTTTACAGTTCACGTCTTGCCCAAAGATTTGCCGTTTGAAGGCGCAGGCGATGCCCTCCTCGATCGGGAAGGACGTTGGCTGTGGGCGGGTTATGGCTTCCGCTCTGAATTAGATTCTCACGCTTACTTAGCAAAATGGCTGGACATTGAAGTCTTGTCTCTGCGACTAATGGATGAACGCTTCTATCACCTTGATACGTGTTTTTGTCCGTTGACCGATGGCTATTTGCTCTATTATCCGCCTGCTTTTGATTCATACTCCAATCGGCGCATTGAAATGCACGTACCGTCCGAAAAGCGCATTGCCGTTACTGAACTAGATGCCGTAAACTTTGCGTGCAATGCGGTGAATATTGATCAGCTCATTGTGATGAACAAAGCTAGTGATGCCTTAAAGGAACGCTTGGGAGACGCTGGCTTTCGGATTATTGAAACGCCGCTAACTGAATTTTTGAAAGCAGGGGGAGCCGCTAAGTGCTTAACATTGCGCTCTACTGAGTCGGTCATTCACGCTCATCCGGTGGTGGAAAAAACCGAGAGTCGGACGATTCGTTTAGAAGGGCAGTTGTTAGATCATGGCTTAATTAATCGGGCACTCGATTTAATTGTGGAAGGCAGCGGCAGTTTTCAGGTTTTGAATTTTAATTTGGGAGAGCAGCGGCAAAGTCCTTCTTTAGCCGAGGTGAAAGTGACTGCACCTTCCCATGAGGTGATGGAAACGATCATGTCGCAGTTAATCGACATGGGCGCAATGGGTTTGCCGCAAGAGATTTGTGATTGTTTGCTAGAACCTGCCACTTTAAAGGGGGTTGCTCCTGATGATTTCTACGTCACCACTATTTATCCGACCGAAGTGCGGTGAAGGGTCAGTGGGTGCGGCTAGATAGTCAACGCATGGATGGGGCGATCGTGGTTTCTCAGGCTGGTGAAAAGGCGATCGCGCAATGTAAACTATTGCGCGATGTGCAAGTCGGCGATCAGGTCGTGGTGGGTGTAGAAGGTATCCGCACCGTTCGTAAGCCCGAAGTGCGAGAGCAACGCCAAGAGTTTAGTTTTATGGGTGCAGGCGTTTCGAGTGAGCGCCGCGTCGAGTTGGTGGTAGAGCAAATTGCCTGGGATTTGCGTCGAATTCGAGATCAGGGCGGTAAAGTAGTGGTGGTATCGGGTCCGGTCGCCATTCATACGGGCGGTGGAGATCATTTAGCGCGCTCATTCGGGAAGGTTATGTGCAGGCGTTGCTGGGCGGTAATGCGATCGCGGTTCACGACATTGAGCAATCCTTGATGGGAACTTCTCTGGGCATGGATATGAAGCGGGGCGTTTCCGTTCGCGGTGGGCATCGCCATCATCTTAAAGCCATTAACACGATCTGTCGCTGCGGCAGTATTGCTCAAGCAGTGGAACAAGGGGTGCTAACGACAGGGATTTTTTACGAATGCATTCACAAGGGCGTTCCTTTTTCCTTGGCAGGTTCAATTCGCGATGACGGTCCTTTGCCGGATACAAAAATGAATTTGTTGGAAGCGCAGGCTGATTATGCTCGTTTGATTCAGGGAGCAGACATGATTCTGATGCTGTCTTCTATGCTGCATTCCATTGGCGTGGGTAATATGACTCCGGCTGGCGTTAAAATGGTGTGTGTCGATATCAATCCTGCTGTGGTCACTAAGCTTAGCGATCGCGGTTCTGTAGAGTCGATCGGCGTGGTCACAGATGTGGGATTGTTCTTGAGTCTACTGGTGCAACAGTTGAGTAAACTGACGAGCCCTTATCAGGTCAGCCAAACGGTATAGGCGATCGTTAGATTCCGGGCTTTCTGCCAGAGTCCGGAGTCTAGCTTTTAGGGTGCGGTTCTAACCCACTGGCGTAATGCCCGAATGACACTAATATCGTCTTCCTGCTCAGAAAGCTGAATAAACGGCATCAGCACCGCTCCAGAAATCATTGGAGTCGGACTGAATTCGCACTCTTGGTAGTCACCGTCTACAAGCTGATAAATGGTGATGCCCTGTCGTTGCGTATAACGCCAAACTTCGGGGATTTGAAGTTGTAAATAAACACCAAACCTGCGCCGCGAAGAGCTGGTAATATCGACTTCGATCGCCAAATCTGGCGGTGGATCGGTGGCAAGATTTAGCTTTTTGCTAAGGATGCGATCGACATTTTGAATGTAAAAGCAAGAGTCGGGTTCAGCGCCTTTTTCCAAGTCTTCACGGTCTAGTTTCGTTGAGCCATATCCTCGCCAACGGAGTCCTAACTTTTCTACTAAAGCTCAGATCATGGCTTCCAAAATGCGATTGATCAACTCATGGAAGTCTGACGGCATAATAATTTCTAAAATTCCTTGGTCATAAGCCAGACGAGAAGACCGATGATCGCCCAAATCTTTTAGCAGTCCTTGGTAAGTCTCCCAAGTGATGCCGCTCATGATGATATGTTGGGTTTGCTGTCTTGCATTTGAGAGTAGAGTGATCGTCATGATTTGCTCTCCTCTTGAGCGCTCATTTGGGGATGAAAATAATCATAAATTTGTTGCGCCATTTTTGTTCCAATTCCCTGTACTTCGGCAATTTGTTTGACCGAAGCTTCCCGTAAATAATCAATAGAGCGGAAATGGGCGAGAAGCTGCTTTTGCCGATGATGCCCTAACCCCGGAATTTCTTCGAGGCGCGATCGCTTCATGCGATCGCTGCGCTGTTGTCGATGGAAACTCACTGCAAAACGGTGCGCCTCATCTCGGAGCCGTCGCAATAACTGGACACCCGACTGCTCTGCCTCTGTTTTGAGCGGCAATGATTCACCCGGCAGAAAAATTTCTTCCCGCTGTTTCGCCAAACTGACGACGCGAATGTCTTCCATCAAATTCATTGCACGCAGCACTTCCACCACAGCCGACAACTGCCCCTTGCCGCCGTCAATCATCACCAAATCAGGGAAATCAGGATTGCCCAATCGCTTCAAGGATGGATCTTTGGCATATCGCCGAAAGCGCCGACCAATCACCTCTGCCATGCTGGCAAAATCATCAGAATGCCCCGATTGCACGGTAGGATCTTTAATTTTGTAATGGCGATAGTGCTGCTTTGCGGGAATGCCATCGACAAATACTACCTGGGAAGCGACCGCATCCGACCCTTGAATGTGAGAAATGTCGTAGCCCTCAATGCGATGGGGCAAGTCCGGCATATCGAGCACCTCTGCCAAATCGAGGAGGGCTTGATGATTGCGATCGGCAAACCGCTGAGTCCGGGCTAATTCAAACCCCGCATTGCGTTCCACCATGTCGATCAGGTCTGCCTTGCTCTGGCGCTGAGGCATATAAATATTGACCTTCCGCCCTTTGCGCTCGGACAAAAACTCAGTCAAAATTTCCGTTTCAGGGAGATCATGCTGCACCATAATTTCTAACGGAATTTCCACCCCTTCGACTGACTGATAATGTTCTTCTAAGACTCGCTGTAAAATTGCGCCGGGTGTACCCGACTGCGCATCGGCAACAAAGCCCAGCCGTCCCACCAGCTTGCCCGCCCGAATTTGGAAGAGTTGAATACAAGCATGATGCTCATCTGCCATGAGGGCGATCGCATCCCGCGAGACTGTATCATCGGGCAACGCTACTTTTTGGTCAGCCCCCAGAGATTGAATCCCCCGAATTTGATCGCGCAATCGAGCCGCCACCTCAAAGTTCAACTCCTCTGAGGCTTTCTCCATCTGCGCCCTCAAAATATCTTCCAACTCCGTGGTTCGTCCTTGAAAGATCATGGCAATGCGCGCAATAATTTTGCGATAGTCTTCAGGCGTGATTAACTTTTGGCACACGCCAGGACAACGCCCCATATCGTAGTTCAAACAAGGGCGATCTTTGAATAGGGGCTGCGGGCGTTGCCGGAGAGGAAAAACCCGCCGCACTAAGTGTAAGGTGCTGCGCAACGTGTGAACATCCACATAGGGACCATAATAGCGATCGCGCTGTTTTCCCAATTTGCGTTTGCGCGTAATAAAAATTCGAGGATATTCCTCTGACCACGTAATGCAAAGGTAAGGATACTTTTTGTCATCTTTTAGCAACACATTAAAGTGAGGCTGATGTTGCTTAATGAGATTGGCTTCTAGCGCCAAAGCCTCAGCTTCAGTATCCGTCACAATAAACTCAATATCGACCACCTGCATCACCATTAAGGCAATCCGAGGATTATGATCATTGGCTTCCCGAAAATAAGAGCGAACCCGCGATCGCAGCTTTTTAGATTTGCCAATGTATAAAATATGGTCAGCCGCATCTCGCATAAAATAAACCCCCGGCTCTGGGGGAATCTCTTTGAGGCGAGCTTCGAGGCGATCGGGATCTTTAAGCAGCGGTTGGGGTTTGGAAGAAGTAGTCGTCACAGATCAACGTGTAGACTTTGGGGGCGTTAGGGGGGACTAATGTACTCACTCCTTACAGGATACCGTGCGGGCGATCGATCCGGCATCGCAAAACTGTACGGTTATCTTCCACAGTCATCCAAAAACGCAATTTTTTCTACTCCTGAACTAGACGCTGCAATCTGCGTTTTTTTTTGCAACAATACATGGCTTGATCGGCTGCTTCCCAAGTCTCAAATAGCCCCTCTCTGGGGTTTCGGATCGCAATGCCCAACGAAGCATCTACCGGATGTAGAGCAAGCGCCGTTTTAATTCGCTCCATAAGCACCTCACCATTGACCAGACTACATTCTACGCACAGTATCGCAAACTCATCTCCACCCACACGAGCTGCAATATCTTGTTTTCGGATGGCTTGCCGCATCACTTGACCTGCCCTATGGATTAATTCATCGCCCTTTATATGACCTTGCGTATCATTGACCTGCTTCAAACCATCCAAGTCAATTGAAATGACGCAAGCTGGATGTCCATACTGCTGACATCGTTTTTCTTCATCGGCTAGAAGTTGATCCCAACCGCGACGGTTGTATAGCCCACTTAAGGCATCAGTCAAGGCTTCGGTTCGGGCTTGTTCCGCACATCGGGCTTGTTCAGAGGACTTTAAACTAGCATCCAGTAGACTGCTAAGGAGTTTCGCCAACAATTCAACCAAGGGAAGTTCTGCTGCAATGGCTTCGGGCTGAGCGATCGGATGAATTCCGCATAGTGTGCCAAATAAAGCACCATTGTTATAAACGATGGGAACTCCGACATAAGCCCCGATCGTAACCTGCTTGCCGATCGCCGCATTCGCATAAGCTGGAATGATATGAGACTGCGGAGCAATGCAGGGTCCATTGCCGAGCACCATCTGTGAGCAAAACGAGTCTGCCCATTGAAAGACCGTCCCCTCCTGAACTCCATAGCCCCGATCGTTAGCTTGTAAAACAATCCAGTTTTCGCCCTCTACTCGGGTTACCATCCAGAGGTCAAAACCGAATCGTTGATGAAGAAATGCCAGTACTTCATGAGCCGCAGAATCAAAATCTGGAAAAACTTGCCGATCAAGGATGGACATTTGGCATCACTAAACATGGAAAAGCAACTAAACTTTAGCGTTCCCTGGTATCTTAAAAGTCTAAATATCTTGGATAAAGACTATTTAGAAAAAATTAGAAAAATTAGAAAAATTCTGTCTCCGCTCAATCATAGTATGAACGTCTGGTTTTCTGGAAAACGGCTCCTCAGATGAGGTAGACAAAACCGCTAAAGAGATCTCTCCCAAAGCCCCTCTCCTGAAGGAAAAGGACTTTAATAGATTTATACGTTACGCAACATGCAACTTTCCACCCCCCCTCACCCTAAATCCCTCTCCCAGAGAGGGCTACCGTGCATACACAAGTGATCGAATCTAGCCAAGTTCCTGGCGAACCGCCCCCCAACCCCCCAAACTGGGGGACTTTCGATCCAGTTCTGTGCTTCAAAGTCCCCCAAGTTGGGGGATTTAGGGGACGAAAAAGCTTGGAACGAAGCCAGTCTAGACTTATGTATACACCGTAGCCCAGAGCGGGAGAAAGACTTTTCCCTTGCTTTTCTTCTGCTGGCTTGGAAGAAGGAACTGGGGGTTGAGGGTTGGGGTTAGTTGCACATCGCGTATCCTGCTCTTCCGCGCCACAAGAAGCCACAAATAATCCTTTGAGGACACTTTGAAAACAGATGGCTATTTAGTTTCCTTTCCCCACTGCCCCAACAAAAAGGCATACTCAAAAGCAACTTCCTTGAGTTGCTCATACCGCCCAGATACGCCTGCATGTCCTGCACCCATATTAGTTTTTAGCAAGGTCACATTAGAGTCGGTCTTCAAATCGCGTAGCTTTGCTGTCCATTTGGCAGGCTCCCAATACGACACTCGCGGATCATTCAAACCCGCCGTAATTAACATTGCCGGATAGTCCTTTGCCTCCACGTTGTCGTAGGGCGAGTAGGATTTCATATAGTCGTAATACTCTTTGTCATTGGGGTTGCCCCATTCTTCCCATTCCATTGCCGACAGAGGTAGCGAGGTGTCTAAAATGGTCGAGACCACATCGACAAAGGGAACTTGTGCCACCACTGCTTTAAACAAATCAGGACGCGCATTCACTACGGCTCCCATGAGCAATCCGCCAGCACTGCCGCCCGAAATTGCCAGGTGTTTTGCCGAAGTCCACTGTTGTTGAATTAAGTACTCGGCACAGGCAATGAAGTCGTTAAAGGTGTTCTTTTTGTGAAGAAATTTGCCGTCCTCATACCATTTACGTCCTAGTTCCGAGCCGCCTCGAATATGGGCGATCGCCAACACCACCCCCCGGTCTAACAACGACAGCCTAACCGACGAAAAATTATCGGGATAGCTATAGCCATAGGAACCATAGCCACTCAGTAACAACGGGTTTTCACCGTTTTGGGTAATGCCTTTTTTGTAAATTAAAGAGAGAGGAACAGCAGTACCGTCTGGGGCGATCGCCTGGACTCGCTCACTCACATATTGCGATCGATCATATCCGCCCAACACCGGAGTTTCTTTCTTCAGTTCGCGCGCCTGTGTGTCTAGATCGTAGTCAAACACCGAAGCAGGCGTGACTAAAGACGTGTAACTAAACCGCAGCGTTTGAGTATTAAAGTCTGGGTTTACGCCTTCGCCCACCTCGTAGGTCGGTTCTGGAAACGTCATGTAATGTTCTTGATCGGTCGAAAGTTTCCGAATCCGAATCTGTGGCAACCCTGCCGATCGCTCATAAATCACCAGATGATCGACAAACGCACTCACACCTAGAAGCATTACGTCTGGACGACGGGGAATCACGGTTTTCCAATGCTCTAGACCGGGCGATCGCACGGGCGCACTCATTAACTTAAAGTTAATCGCATCCTCATTCGTAACGATATAAAACACATCGTTGTGATGCTCAACGTCATACTCTACGCCCACAGTCCGCGGACGAATCATTTGAAACTTGCCTGTAGGATGATCAGCTTCTAAATAATGAATTTCAGATGTAATTTTACTACTTAGGCTCATGATGAGATACGCTTCGCTGCGCGTCTTGTCGATGTCCAAGTAATAGGAATCATCTGGCTCATGATAGACCAATATATCTGTTTCAACCGCACTATTTAACTGATGCCGGAACAACTTGAAAGGACGATGAGCCGCATCAACTTGGGTGTAAAATACCGTTCGGCAATCATTCCCCCAAGCAAAGGAATAATAGGTTTCAGGAATGGTTTCGGGATAGAGTTCGCGGGTGTTGAGGTTCAGGAAAAACAGGGTATACAGCTCTGCACCGCTTGTATCTACAGAGTAGGCTAAAAGCTGATGATCAGGGCTGACCTCAAAGGTTCCTAATTCAAAAAATTCGTATCCTGCTGCTAGCAGGTTTTCATCTAGCAGAATTTCTTCGACCGCATCTAAGCTCCCTTTTTGCGGCAATGAATCGCGTAAGCCTGCCCCGCTTCTGTCCGCGAGTAGTAGTAATAGTCGCCATCTCGATAGGGCACTGAGAGATCAGTTTCTTGAATGCGCGACAGCATCTCTTTGTAGAGGGTGGTTTGAAGCGGCTGAGTGTGCTGCATGACCGCCTCAGTGTAGGCGTTTTCCGCTTCTAGATAGGCGATTACTGCCGGATTTTGGCGATCGCGCATCCAAAAGTAAGGATCAATGCGTTCATCGCCATGCAAGGAATGAACGTAGGGAATTTTTTCAGCTTTAGGGAAGAACACGTTTAATTTAGACTATTTTCCAGAACACTATATATTTTAGGCATTTCCAGAGAAATGCCTTGGGTTATCCTATCGCATCGTCCCCTCAATCGTCTTCAGGCTCTTGAAAGCTAACCACACGCCGCCCCGCCTAAATTCGTCAGCGTCCCTTCTAGCCCCAACGTAATCCAACCCGTAGCCGGAGCCGTGATGTAGACCCAGCGCCGATCGCCCGCCTCCGACGGCGTTATTTTAACCTCTGGTGTAAATTGAAACTCGTGGCTTCCCGGCGCAATAGTCGTCAGATAAGTTCGGTCTTCTACGACAGGTTCACTTCGCACCACTAAGCCATTGACTGGCAAAACATCACAGGTTGCCTTGACAGGGGCATTGTTGGCAACTGGCTCAGGATTGGGTGCAGGCACCTCGGGGGGTGAGGCGATCATGGGTTGCTCAGGAGGATTTTGAATGATTGTGCCATTGAGAGGGCTGCAAGAAACCGCGGGTGTTAAATATCTTGACTGCACCCAACCAATGAGCGGTTGATTAATTCTTGCCCAGCCTTCTCCTTTACTTTCTAGCCGGACGGTTTGTGCAGGCGTGAGCAGACCCCGAGAAGCACTGTCTAAATTAGGCTGGACGTAGACTCCGGTCGAAACATTAGTTTGACGGCAGCCTAGTTCTGCATTTTGAGCGAATTCTGGATTTTCTGCTGATGTGGGCTGCGCTGAACGATCAGGCGGCAAGTAATCGGTTAAAGTGCTGCTAGGCAGAACAGTCTGACTGAGGGTTAAGGGAGCGATCGCTTCGAGAGCCTCACTCGCAGTTGTCCCCATCATTCCGATCGCCACTGCAACAAAAACTCCTAGCCTCATCCTCTTCATGTGCCCATCCTCCCTGGATCGCCCCAAACCCCACTGGCAACGGATGATAGCATGATTCGCCCTGTCAATAATGGTTTCCTATTTAACAAAGGTTTAAATGAGGAACGGACGCGCCAACATAAAGCTAGCAATGGTTTTTGCATCGACAGACTCGCTCTGCTGAATCGCACTCTCTAAGGCTTGCGGGGTCATGAGCACCACCTCAATGTCTTCGTCTTCATCTTGCAGGGGGGGTGCTTCCAGTTTCTCTAAATTCTGTGCCAAAAATGCATAGATGACTTCGTCTGAGTAACCCGGAGCCAGGAAAAACTTTCCTAAACTTTGCCATTCATGGGCTCGATACCCCGTTTCCTCCTCAAGCTCGCGCCGAATCGTTTCTGCTGGATCTTCGTCTAGTTCTAAGGTTCCGGCTGGAAACTCTAGCAGCCGCCCAGATGCCGCAAAGCGATATTGCCGGGTCAACACCAGTTGTCCCTCTGCGGTGAGGGGCACTGCCAAAGCGCCACCCGGATGACGAACGCATTCCCAGTCGCCCTCGGCTTTATTGGGGAGCCGTAAACGATTGACCTCAAAGTCAAATTTTCGACCTTTGTAGAATAGCTTTTGCTTTAAGAGTTGGGGGGGTTCTCGACCAATGGACATAGGAGAGGGGGGATTTTTTGAACTCCGGAACAGTCTACCTGCTGCACTAAAAAAGCGATCGCTTTTCCCGAAAGGGGTTCAACCCAATCAGCGGCAACCTCTGCTAATGGTATCAGCACAAACGCCCGCTCTACCATTCGCGGATGGGGAATTTGCAGACCGGGCTGCTCCATCACCCAATTCTCAAACAGCAAGAGGTCGAGGTCGAGTAAGCGGGCACCCCATCGCTCTCGGCGCACCCGCCCAAACTGTGCCTCAACCTCTAGCAAGGCATTGAGCAAGGCTAGGGGCTGTAAATCTGTGGAAAGCACGGCACAGGCATTGAGATAGTCGGGCTGGGGCGGTCCTATGGCTACAGTTTGGTAAGCTGCTGAAACCGCTTCCACCCGGATGCCAGACCTCCGATCTAACGTTTCCAGGGCAGACTTAAGGATTTGGCAAGAGTCGCCCAAATTGCTGCCAAGGGCGATCGCCGCGCGATGAGTGGGCATGGAGTCCGGGGAAAAAAGAACATGAACTCAGCGGAGTAAAAACGGAAAAACGCTCCGAATTGCCTGACGGATCCGGAGCTGGGTGATGATCCGCCGTACTTCAGGATTCAGAATAGCGGGGGTTTGCCGACGTGCCTGGAGCTGGGCTTGTAACTCGGCATATTCAGCGGCACTCAGCGGCTGACCGTCTAGGGGCGATCGCGCTTCTGTAATAATTTCAGTCCGTTGAATTTCTTCGGGCTGATCTGCGGGCGGCGGCAGCGCCAAAGCAGGGGCAAGGCTGCTGCCAAATAGGCTCGTTCCTAAAACCAGCCGCATCCCAAGAGCGATCGCTTTTGTGTTTTGCATTTCTATGACAATCCTGGTGGAAGGGGCTCTTGGCAGATTTCGTGAATTTGGCGAATGCGATCGAAAAGCCAAGGGTATTGCTGACGATAGGTGGGAATGAGGGCTAAAGGACTGAGGAGGGCAGCCGCAGCCAGGTCAGCAGCAGTCAGGCGATCGCCAACTAAATATCCGGCGCGACCCGAGCCCGCACTGCTCCAACGATGACCCAGAAAAGCGATCGCCCGCTCCAGTCGTTCCCGTGCCAATTCCACACTGACTTGATGAATGCCATACTGCCAGCGCACCACCCGAATCATGGCTTGGCTCGCCAGCGACGGGTCAACCTGCTTGCCCTCACCCGCCCGGAAATCGTAATAAACAAAGCGGGCAGCCACTCCTATACTTTCATCAAACCAATCTTCGATCGCCCAAACCTCAGCGTTCTGCTGGGCATCGCTCAAGCCCAAAGCCGGTTCAGCCTGATAGCGATCTAGAAAATGAAAAATCCGGGTTGAATCGCCCACGGATTCCGGTTGCCCTGGTTGTTGTGGAAGCAATACCGGAAGGGTCGTCATCCCTGTTAAAGGCTTAAGTTTAAGAGCATGTAGCCCTGGCGCAAGGTTTTCCACTTGGTAGCTCAGATGCTTGTAACCCAACCCCAAGCGAGCTTTCCGACAATAGTGAGAAGTACTAAATTGCAAAAGTAGCATTTAAGCTTAGCGATATTAAACAGTCCTGAAACACTAGACAGCCTACAGATGCCATGCTAGCGAACTAAAAGAACAATCGGTCTTTAATTCTACAAAGCTTCTGTAGGCTGAATTGGGCTCTTCTGAAGTCGTGATGGAAACCATAGAGCAGGCATCTTGCCCGCGCAGGCAAGATGCCTGCCCTACAGGAAATTAATGTTTTCTTATCACCTGAAAGCCAGAAGAGCCAACCATTTACCCTAATGACAGTAAAGGTCTACCTTCGGAAATTTGAAAGCATTCCTCAACTGTGCCGCCAGACTAAGGGCTAGTGGTAGGAGAAGGAGAAGGAGACATCTCAGGAGACATCGCAGGAGACTCACCCGTAGCAGGGGTTGTTGTATCACCACCACCACATGCTGCCAAGCTAGCTGCCATTCCTAAAGCCAAGAGCAAACTGATCGCTTTCTTATTCATAGAATTCCCTTTGGTAAATTGTGATCAACGTCAGAACTAGGTAGCTAGAAACCACCAGATCGACGGGAAAACCTCGCTATTATACAACCAAAAACCCTTGTCAACGCTGACTGCCCAATTACTTCAAAAAGCTAAGCAGCTCGGTAACTCAGATTTTAAATGACTGATTTTTATAGCTCAGCTTTCAGCGTCTGACCCTTATGAACTACTTTTGGTGACCTTATTTCTAGGAGATTCTATCGTGACTTTTTGAAAATGCAAGGGGTTATCAGGCTGGCGATCGCTAATCCCTTTACTGCATAGGTCTTCCACCAGTTTAATCAATCGCTGCCAGAGAAGACTTTGGAGCGGCATAACATACCTCATCTATCCAGGAATTGCTATATGGCGTTTCATCCTGTGAGATCCAGCGGCGGCGTTGAGCGGCGACAGATAACATTGAAACAAAGCACAAAACTTTGCTCACCGCTCCAACAGAACTGTTAGCCTGTTCCCCCAGCATTGATCGCTCTATCTGCCCACCCGCTCAAGCTCTTCACGCAAGACTCGTCTTAATGAAACGCTCCTCCTCAAACCGTTCATCTGAAAATATCAGCACAGCATCTGCAAAGTCGATCCTATGCTTATTGAGATTGGCGATCGCTTTTTCTCTGTCCCATTGGTATGCCATGTCCTCGTTATATGTACATCTGTACAGAGAGCAGCGCGACTAGACTGACAAAAGACCTTAATTTTGGTTTATGCTGAGCCATTCGCTCTTTTTGCATCAAAAAGCCTTCGCCGCCAGACGAAGGCTTTTTTAATCTCAAGCTGCTTGAGCCTTAAGTTAATGTTAGGGGTTCCCCGCAACGCCGTTTTACCTCAGTTTTCGACCTGGAAGACTCCAGGTGGGTACCTCTGCCTCAATATAAAGTTTCCGAGTACAAGCTCGGTATACTGCCATTGAAGCTTAGTGGGGTTCCCTTATTCACAAAGCAAGATCAAAAAACTTTGTTGGCAGTCACCAACGCCGCAGTGGAACCTGTTGCCCATTGTAACGATTGCAGGGGCGATCGCAAGCCCCTAATTTCCCTAATTTTTCTTCCAATGTCTAGAAAGCCGCCCTTTACAAGTCTGTAAAGTCACCTAAATCAAAGGATTATTGTTTCAACCTTCCCAGCCCACGGCATACTTAGAGACGATAAGCGTTAGCCCAGAACCTAGCCCCAAATTTCTAGCCAGATGTGCCGGATATTACGCCTTTGGGACAGTATGGTAAGACAAATGACACGGGTGTTAATGCCGATATTGACTCAAAACTGACAATCAGGTTGTTAGATGGAATTATGCAACAGAGCGAACTGCAAGCGTTAGGGCAACATATTCAGGCAAAGCTGCAACAACTCCCCAATCCTATTCGGCTTCGAGTTCGATGTGCCTTTCGAGAAGAAGCGCTGCTGGTGTTGGCGGAACATCTTCTCCATGTTGAACCTTCGCCCCGGCAAACCTTCGCCACTGTGGCAGAGGTGCTGCAAGAGTATACGCCTGAGCTCATGAAGTCGGGTTGGGTGAAAAGCGGCATCGGCGGCACAAAGTTTTTGCCTGTGCGGATCTATTTACGGGTTGCCGGATATCAACAGCCCTACGACTCTTTCGTTTTCTCTCTCAAGCCCTTAGCTGCTGCTCCTTCAACCCATCTTCCCATTCTACTTTTGTTCCTTCTCCTCCTGTTGCTGTTGCTGTTTCAGAGCCCGAAACTCTCGTACCAGAACAGGTTGAGCCAGAAACCGTTGTTGAACCCGTTGTAGACGTTGAGCTTGTTGAAGAGCAGCCTGAGTTTTCAGAGGATGCGATCGCCCCAACTGAGCCTGCAATAGAACCTGCGGTTGAGCCAGAAGCCCTCGAAGTTGCGGCGATCGAAGCAGTGGAACCTGAAGTCTCGATCGTTGAAGAAATTGCAGAAGCCGAACCCGTTGTAGACGTTGAACCTGTTGTTGAGGTCGAGCTTGCAGAAGTTGAGCTTGCAGAAGTTGAGCTTGCAGAAGTTGAGCTTGCAGAAGCCGAGCTTACAGAAGCCGAGCTTACAGAAGTTGAGCGCATGGGAGAGCAGCCTGAAGGGTTATCTGAACAGCCTAGATTGTTGCCCGAACCGCCCCCTAAATCCCCCATTCTGGGGGACTTTGAAGAGGAACGGGTTCGGAAGTTCCCCAGCATGGAGGGTTGGGGGGCGAGTGTAAGAATCGTTGAGACTTCTCAGACCTCCTCTGAAAAGTCAGTTGAGGCGATCGCCCCAACTGAGCCTGCAATAGAACTTGCGGTTGAGCCAGAAGGTCTGGCAGTGACGGCGATCGAAGCAGTTGAACCAGAAGTTCTGAGGGTTGAAGAAATTGCAGCTCTTGCAGAAGTTGAAATTGAACAGCTCACTGCTTTAGACAATCCGATTGCCGAAGACATCACAGAACTGCCGATCGCCAAAGAAGCGATCGAAGCCCTTCCGCCTTTTGATCTTGAAGCAATTATTCTTGAAGACCGACTGACTGAACCCGATCCGATCGCAGCTTTATGGCAGCCAGAAGAAGCCGAGGTTTCAGACACAACGGGTCTGTTGCAAGAATCTCCAGTTGTGCCAGAGCGATCGCGCCCCTCACAACCGATGATTCTGCCCTGGCGGCTCAAACTAGCCTGACTCAAAACGAAATTCAAGA
>JAAUPA010000100.1 GCA_012034615.1 Leptolyngbyaceae cyanobacterium CSU_1_4
ATGAAAGAACCCCTGATACAGCAATTCTGAGTTGATAGATTGAATAAAATTGAGCCTGGACTGGCGATCGGAGGAATGCTGCGATTGAGGGAGGAGTGGGTTGTCCATTTTTTTTAGGGGGTGGGTCAAGCCGATCGAACTCAAAATTCAAGGCTGTTCATTTTGAATTTTGAATTGATCATTTTGAATTCCTTCATCCCCCCCTCATTTACTTCCTGACAGACCACTAGATACGTCACGCGCGTCTAACCCACCCGACCCATCCTTCAGCCTTTCGAGTTATTGAAGCTGCTATCAAGGTTGCTACTTGGGGGGTAATGGAAACCTAGCCCGTAGGGTTAAAATGCCCATGCCACCGCTGATTGGGGGTGCTACCGCTTGAAAAAATCAACAAGAATTGCAGAAACTGCATAAAATTCCTAGCCGATGCCCCCTAAGACGGCTAGAATGTCCCATTAGCGGCTGTTGTATACAATAGCTGATGTAGAGTTACCCGATTTTATGGACCAAAGTCCATCCCCACCTAGTAAATTCGTCCTCTAGCCCGGTGAGACCATTGTCTCTGTGACTGTTGTCTCTGTGACTGTAGTTTCCCGGCGCGAGGGGACTATAGGAGACTGAAATGCTCACTCAGGAAAACAAAAACGTCCTGCTAGAACTTGTCGATTTAAATCAGGCGAAGGGAGAGTTGAATCGTCTCCAAGCCGTAGATGTGGGCGATTACATTGAAGATCTGCCCCCCGAAAAACGGGCGATTGCCTTCCGGTTGCTGCAAAAAGATAAAGCAACCGATGTGTTTGAATATCTCCCACCCGATGTTCAAGAGGAACTGATCAGCTCATTACACACCGCAGATGTTCGGAGCCTGGTCGATTCCATGCGTCCCGACGATCGCGCCGAGCTGTTCGACGAACTGCCCGCCCGCATTGTCAAACGGCTGCTGCAACAACTCAGCCCCAGTGAGCGGGCTGCTACCGCTACCATTTTGGGCTACCCAGAAGGCACTGCCGGACGGGTCATGACCACCGAATATGTTCAGCTTCGCCAAGGCTTAACGGTGGGGGAAGCCCTAGAAAAAATTCGACAGACTGACCAAGACAAAGAAACCGTCTATTACGCCTATGTGATTGACGAACGCCGCAAATTAGTGCAGGTCGTGTCATTGCGGCAGCTCCTGTTTTCAATTCCGACCGCTCGTATCCGCGATATTGCCAGTGAACGGGTGCTAAAAGCCTACACCGAGATGCCTCAAGAGGAGGTGGCACAATTGATGAAGCGCTACGACTTGCTGGCGTTGCCGGTGGTCGATCGCGAAGATCGGCTAGTGGGGATTGTCACCATTGACGACGTGGTGGATATTCTGGAGGAAGAAGCCACTGAAGACATTCAAAAATTAGCCGGGGTGAGCGGCGGTGACGAGGCAGCATTGTGTTCGCCCAAGGTGACAATTCGCAAGCGGTTGCCGTGGTTGCTGGGAAACGTGGTGTTATATGTGGGTGCAGCAAGTGCGATCGCCCCCTTTCAGTCTGTCATTTCTCTGGTGCCTGTTTTAGCCGTGGTGATGCCTATTCTTTCTAACGCCAGTGGCAATGTGGCGATCCAAGCCCTTTCGGTGACTGTGCGAGGCTTAGGCATGGGCGAAGTGACCCATCGGGATGCCTTCCAAATTTTGCGAAAAGAGATTTTGGCAGGTTTAGCATCTGCCTTATGCCTAGGGCTGTCGTTGGCGATGCTTTCCTTAATTTGGGCACCGCCTTCAGAACATTGGGTGGCATTGGTAGCCGGGTCAGTGATGATGATTAATGTGCTGATAGCAGCTAGCTTAGGAACGCTGCTGCCCTTAGGCTTAAAGCGAATGAACCTTGACCCAGCGTTAATCAGTGGACCTTTGCTGACAACGACTTTAGATGCGATCGGATTCTTGACGTTTTTGAGCCTAGTCTCCATCGCCTTAAAAATCGTGGGTTCGTAGAAAAACCCTAGGGCTCTTGCATCCCTTAACCTCCATGACTTCGGGGGTCGTCGTTTCTGGCTTGAGAGCTGTCTTGAAAAGCAGGGGCTTCTATTTCAGAGACACGCCCTCGGTTTTGGAGATAGGGCAAGGGAGAGGCGGTGGCAAGGGCTTCTAGGTTGCTTGCCAAGATGGCGCGGGGTTGTAGACCAATGGTACTGGCAATCGCTTCTCCAGTGGGCGTAAGAAATTCAAAGTGAGGAATGCCATCCACCTGATAGCTCAGCATTTCGGGCAGCCATTTGTTGTTATCAACGTTGAGCATCACGAAGTTAACACGATCGCCATAGTGTTGTTCCAGTTCGCTCATATCATTCGCCATCGCTTGACAAGCCGAGCACCAATTGGCGTAAAACTCTACCAGCGTCGGCTTGCCGTTTTTGAGCGCCACATCCAGGGGAACGGCAATAGCTGCGAGGCTAGTCAGGGAACCCGAACTGGAACCCGTTCGGAGTCCTAAAAACAGAGCAACACTCAGAACAACCGCAACCAGGACAATGACTAGATTGCGCAGGCGAGAGGCAAGGGGCGAGGGAGTGACAGTCATAACAATTTGAGCCTTAAGAGTTCTATCCTAAACTTTAAACGGTAAACAGATTCTGGGTTGAAAGCGATCGCTTTAAGATCAACCCTTCATTCCCATGGACGCGGAGGCGAGGTGGAGCAAAACTCATAACCAGCCTCAATCCTTAAACCTCAATCCTTAAAAGTCTACGCCTCGTTTGAGATCAACGCCTTTTTCGGCATAGTGTTTGTGGCAGTACACTTCAGAGTGAACGCTGGCGAGGTCAAAATAGTCGGGGGGATTTTTGCAGCGCCCAGTAATAATAATTTCAGTGTCGCGCGGCTTTCTCAACAGCGCTTGAACGATCGGTTCTTGGGGAAGTAATTCTAGGTCTACGGTGGGGTTGAGCTCATCAAGAATAATGGTTTTGTAAAGACCCGAGGCGATCGCCGCCCTCGCAATTTCCCAGCCTCGCTCCGCCTCCACATAATCCAACTCTTGTTGCTGCCCCCGCCACACGATCGCATCCCGTCCACAGCGCTGATGATCGACCAAGTTAGGATAGCTTTGGTGAAGCGCCGCGATCGCCGCATCTTCGGTATAGCCTACGCCCCCCTTCAACCACTGCAAAATCAAGACTCTGTGCGACTTATCTTGGCTAATTCCTTTGCCGATCGCCTGTAGCGCTTTGCCCAAAGCACTGGTCGATTTACCCTTGCCCGCGCCCGTATAAATTTCAATGCCCTCAATACCATGCGCCAACGCATTCGGATGATGATACGCCTTCATCTCAGAATGGAGGTCAGCAATATCCAACAGCGCTTGGGGTGCAGCCCGACCTGTAGCAATGATCTCTAAATCGGGCGATTTATTCAGCAAGGTTTTCACAACCTCTTCAACCGACAGCAAGCCCAAGTCAAGCACCGGATTAATTTCGTCTAAAACCACGACCGAATACAGCCCAGACGCGATCGCCCCTTTTGCCACATCCCAGCCCCGCTGCGCCTCCAACCGATCAAACTTGGTAATATCATCCGCCCCAAAAATTCTGCCCGTCCTGTTCGCACCTGATCAATCAAGTGCGGAAAGCCTCGCCGCAATGCCTCGATCGCCGCATCCTCATCATAAGTCCGCCCAGGACCTTTCAAAAAACGCAGCAACAGCACCCGCGTTTGGGTGCCCGTGTGAATGCCTAAACCAATCGATCGCAGCACCACACCCAGCGCGGCCTGCGACTTTCCCTTCCCCAGCCCGTCATACACATGGGTCTGACCTGCTAACCGCTCAGATCGACCTTGGGCTGTCCGAATACCGATGCCTGATCGAGTCATGACTTTAGTATTGCTCATTTTAGAGGGAGTAAAAGAAGGAAAAAGAACTTCGAGTGCGCCTTTAAGGTAACACTACAAATAGTTATTTTGAGCTAAATATTACTAATGTTTATCTACATATAGCGTTTTTACTGAAAAGAATTGCCTCTCAGGCGTTGCTTTTGCCGCCCACTTCTTTTTTCCACCCACAGATCCATTCTGTCCAGGCTGAAGTACTTTTAATGAAAGAATCTCTCTGCATTTTTTCTTGAGCCAATGTTCTTTGACTTCATTCCCCCTGTGGTTCCCCTCCGGGCGATCGCTTTTCAGATCGTGTTCTTGCTAATGGCGATCGCCATTGAAGCCACCGTCCTTCATAAACAGCTCAACATTCCTCCAAAACAAAGCATCCAGTTTGCCGCCTCCATTAATCTTTTAACAACGGTTGCGGGCTGGCTAGTCACGTTCCTCCTGTTGGGCACCTCTCTGTCCCTGCCCACGCCTTTACTCACCGAGCTAAAAATTGCTCTGATGAACTTTATTTTTTTGACCAATGGTCTAACGGCACCGCCGAGTTGCTGATTATGATTTGCTTCATTACCTTTTTCGTCAGCTTAGGCATCAAGTGGTTAGGGCTAGTCGGGCTAGATTGGCTGATGAAAAAAGACTTACCCAAAGCCCCCGAAGTCGTAGCCGAAACCGGGGTTTTTATTTCGCCCCAGCGCAAACCCCGCCAGTTCCGTCCTCGGCTAAACACCACCCTAGTAGCTAATGCCTGGAGCTATAGCGCAATCTTGGTCGCGCTGTTGCTGCGGATCGTTTTCCAATCCAATCTCAATGTGCCCCTGTGAAAAAAATTATTGACCAGTTTCAGGCACGTTTCAAAGACGTTCAGCAATTTTCGGGAACCACAGCGCTGTTGCTAGGGATATTTTCTTGGCTCGTTTATCTGCTCATTCGTGAGCCTGCCGCCAAAGAACTCGTAGCGCTAACAGGCTGGTTTTTCCTCATTGTGGGTACAGATTGGGTGCTTTTTAAGAAAACTGTGTCCATTCCGCTTTTAGGTTTAAAGATCACCTATGGACCTTGGGTGACCGGAGCATTGCTAGCTATTGCGCTTTATAGCAACCGTTTCTTTATTCAAGATATCCCCACGGCTCTGATTAGCTGGCCGCTGTTGTCGGGCTTCATTGCGGCTATCCCATTCCTGCTAAAAACGGGTCCCCAGATCAAAAAGTTTGATGACTTCTTGCCCTTTGAGCGGCAATATCTGGTTTTGCTTGTCCTCATCTCCCTGCTGCTAAGCTGCTGGATTCGGTTTCATTTTTTGCTTGATAATTTGCTCCAGCAGTACCCAAGTCTCCTCGCCGATCGCAATGTTAACAAAAGTGCCTTTATTGTTCGGCTCACTCCTCCCCCGGTTTCCCAAGGCGTAACTATTTTAGACACTGCCGAAGCCATGATTCGAGACGAGCTCCGACGCGGTGAACTGAGAGGGCGATCGTGGACAGATGGACAACGGCTCCTCCGCAACGTTCAAACCGAAACCTCCCCCATTCGTTCCATCAACCTGGCTCCTGTCATTGCCGAAAAAGTCTTTGGCAATCTTCCTGGGGTTGAAGAAGCCCGCCTGTGGCTTTACAACGCCCAATTTTTCCCAAGCAATATTGACAACGCTCCGGGCTCCCAATCTCCTTGGTACGGCACACTGCTTTTGCAAGCCATTTGGCGGGGTCCTAGCTCTCAACCCAACGGCTACACCTTAGCTAAATCTTGCCGGGTTCCCCGTGAGCCAGATGCGCCCCCCGTTAGAGGCTTAGAACGACCCAAAGAACTCAGCTTTTATCTGCTTAAATGTGACCCCATTGAATCCCGCACTCGCGGGATTACCCTCGATCGCACCCCACTGCCGACCACTACCCCCTGGTGGAACCTTAACCCTCAGACTCCTTCTGCAAGTCCAACGCCTAGCATTTAGAGCCACCAAAGCATCCTGATCCAAGCCAGCCTCTAGGAAAATATTTAGCCTGGGCAGGGCATATTAAAACCGGTCGAATTCAAAATCTAACGGGCGTTTATGAATTTAGGTCGAACTCTAGTAGTCGCTTCCAACGTGTTCCGCGAGGTAATCCGCGATCGCGTGCTCTACATCATTGGCTTCTTTGCCTTAGCCATGATTGCTGCTGCGGTGCTCCTGCCCGAAGTTGCGGCGGGGAATGAAAAAAAATTATGATCGACATGGGTCTAGCCGCCATGAATCTTTTCGGACTGGTCGTGACCCTTTTTGTCGGCACAGCGCTCATCAACAAAGAAATTGAAAAGCGCACAGTTTATATCCTCATTGCTAAACCAGTTAGCCGGGCTGAGTTTGTCATCGGCAAACATGTAGGATTATCAGCAGTATTGGCTGTGCTACTGGCAGCCATGACCACTATTTTTCTGGCAATTCTGAGTAGCCAACAAGTTTCTTATCCTATCAACAGTATTGTTCTGACAGTACTTTTCCAGTTTATAGAACTTTCTCTAATGGCTGGATTCGCCATTCTTTTTGGCGTGTTCACAAGTTCATTAATTGCCATGATGCTCACCCTAGCAGTTTACCTGATGGGAAACTTCAGCCGGGATATTGTCACCATGGGAAACTTAATAGAAAGCCCCAGCATTCGGCAGATAACACAAAACCTTTACTTAGTGCTGCCCGACCTGTCGCGCTTTAACCTGAAGAATGAAGCCCTTTATGGAATGACGCTGCTGCCCCAGCCGCTAGACTTGCTGGGGAGCGCAGTTTATGGGCTGGTGTGGATTGGATTAGTATTGGCGATCGCAGTCCTCATCTTTTCCCGTCGAGAGTTCTAGTTCAAGATTAGAGCTCCCAATCTGCCATCAATCTGTGATCAATCTGTGACTAATCTGTGACTAATCTGCGCTCATAATCTTCGGAACCTTAAAAAAGTCTCCTTGAATATTCGTCTCCCGATCGGGGGCACTCTCCAAAATTTGCTCCCGTTCTGGCGAAGGCTGCAACGCATCAACCCGCGCCACATTGCTCACGTCGATCGCCCGAGTCGTAGGCTGAACGTGGGTCGTATCTAGCTCGTTCAACTGCTCAAAGTAGTCCAAAATGCCATTGAGCTGCGTTGTAAATTGCTCTTCTTCGCCCGCCGATAAATCTAGCCGCGCCAAGTGAGCCACCTTATGAACCTGTTCCCGATCAATCATGATTTAGCCTTTAAAAGAAAATCTAGCCCTTAAAAGAAAATATCAGCTTTCGATCGCCCGGTCGTCTTCATCCAGTTCTGCGCCTCAATGTAGTTATTGGGAGCCTGACGAATGGCGCGCTGCCAGTAATCCGCAGCTTTGTCAAAGAACTCTTCAGCCGCTTCGTTATCGCCTTCCTCTTGCTGTATTTCACCCAAATGATAGTAAATAACCGCGATGTTATTTAGCGCTTGGGGCATCCGAGGACTGATTTCAATGGCTTGGTGATAGAGTTCTAGCGCTTTGTTATGGTCGCCGTTGCTGGCAAAGATTAAGCCCATATTGTAAAGAATGAAGCTGCGATCGTAGGGATCTTTTTCTAGCCGCAACGCCTCTTCATAGTTCGCCATCGCCTCAGCGTATTCGCCATCGCCCTGAGCCGACATCCCATCCCGGTAGTAGGCAAATGCCTCTTTTGCTGCCTTGCTCGTGGGCAGCACCTTCAAAATCATGTCTGCCATGACCGTAAAGGTTTTATCAATAAAGTTGTCATTTCTTTGAGATCTGGGCATGGTCGCCTCTAATAAGAATTTAGGACAAAAAGAGAGGGTTAGAGCAGTCTAATTAGAGCAGTCTAATAATTAGAGCAGTCTAAATGGAATACCGGAGAACATCTCACAATTTAATACTTTAACTTGATCCAACCCCACAGCACGCAGTATACAATTGCCGCTTCACTTAGCTTTACGTTAATGGAGCCATAAGGATGCGTATCCCATTGCCCAATCAGCTCAATGCTTCTGATTCTAGCGATTCTCCGCTCCTCAATAACGTCGTCATTTTTCCTGATGGCTCTGTCACTTGGGTTACCCCTAGCCCAATGCCATCCGAAGTTATTTCAACTGTGACCTGCGAAGTTGTGCCTGAAGGCTTTCTTCTGCCCGCTGAATGCCTGCGCTTACCTCAGCCCCAGCCGCCCGACATTTTCGTTTCGGCTCCGGAGTTTACTCCCTTACGAACCTTGAAGTCCATGGAGCGCTTCTAATGTGAAATAGGTCTCTCTTCTATTCTGTGCTTTTCCCATCCTTCAGAACCAAAACCTATACTAAAGAGAGCAGCTCGTTTGAGGTTCAATAGCATGGCTTTAAACCCTTCCGTCATGCAAGCGGTAGAGAGGTTAGGTTATCGGGTAACAGTCGGAGATGTGGCATCGCAGGCTGGATTAGAGGTGCAGGTTGCCGAACGCGATTTGCTAGAACTTGCCTCTGAAGCAGGTGGGCATATGCAGGTTGCAGAATCGGGCGAGATGGCGTACCTGTTTTCTAACAACTTTCGGGATGTGTTGCGCAATAAGTATTTTCGGTTGCGGCTTCAGGAGTGGTGGAGCAAGATTTGGGGTGTTTTATTTTACGTCATTCGTATTTCTTTTGGGGTGGTGCTGATTGCCTCAATTTTGCTAATCATGCTGGCGATCGCCGCTATCCTCATTGCCCTAGCTAGCAGCCGAGGCGACAACGATAATGACGGCGGCTGGGGGGGCTCAGACAATCGATCGGGCGGCATGGGCTTTTGGTTCAGCCCCGATTTTTTCTGGATCTTTACACCCAATTACTATGATGATCGGGCTCATCGCCGTAAGATGAGCCGAGACGGCAACGAGATGAACTTTCTAGAGTCGGTGTTTTCTTTCTTGTTTGGCGACGGCGACCCCAACGCCGAACTCAACGATCGCCGCTGGCAAACGATCGCCACGGTCATTCGGAACAATGGGGGGGCGATCGCTGCTGAGCAAGTGGTTCCTTACCTAGATGAATTGGGCGATCGATCTCAGCAAGAATTTGAGGACTATATGCTGCCGGTTTTGACTCGCTTCAACGGCAGACCCGAAGTCAGTCCGACTGGGCAACTCATCTATCATTTCCCGAACTGCAAGTTTCGGCACAGCAGCAACAGTCTAGATCCGTCGGCGCTTATTTAAAAGAATCTCTATGGCGGTTCAGTCGGGCAGGCTCGGGGCAACTCATTTTGGCAGCAGGCTTGGGCGGTATCAACCTAGTCGGCGCGTTGGTGCTAGGCAGTTTGCTACAAGATGGGACGATCGCCGCTCAACTGGGCGGACTAGTTGCTTTTGTAGGCGGTATTTACGGCATTTTACTAGCCTATGGGGTTGGGTTTTTGGGCATTCCTCTAGCCCGCTATTTTTGGATTCAGTGGCGCAATCGGGGCATTGAGGCGCGGAATCTCTTGCGGCAAGGAAGAGCGATCGCCCTTAACTCTGGCAGCGAGGCGCTTAACCAAAAACTCAGCTTTGCCAAACAGTTTGCAGCCACCACAGTTGTTGACGAAAAAGCTCTGGCATACACCACCGAGTCGGATTTAACCGAGCAAGAATTTTTGAACCCTGACCAAGTGGACGCAGAATGGCGCAAAAGATTAGAGCAGTCGTAATTGATTGACCAGAACCCTAAGGCTGCGCTAGACACTCCAAATATCCTGCCTGTTCCGAGGGTTGCCTGCACCAATCCGTTTGATTGCGCACAAAAGGCTTATTCTTTGCCCATCCTGGCACCTGTGTCAGAATATAATCCTTTGCCTGTTCTGCCTCTACTTTGCTGGCAAAATCCGCTCCGACTCGCACTGCATACCACTCATTTCGCTTGGCAATTGCCGCAGATAACCCGGCATTTTCCGCAATTTTCACTTGCTCTTGCGCCAGTTCTAAGGTGCTGTCACTAGACACGATGACCACCCAAACGGGAGGGGTTACAGGCGATGGATCATGGGTGGGAATGGGGCTAGGACTAGGACTGGGATCAGGAGCTGAATGAACTGGGGAAGGAGGAGACACAGGCTCGGGAGATGCGATCGCAGAGGGTTCGGGACTGGTGGAGTGACCTGCCACAAGGGTTGGAGTCACGACAGGAGATCCGGCTAAATAATCTGAATCACCCGAGAGTAAGATCCGTGCACCCGCCCCCACCACCAGTCCCACACCAATGACTGCCAGGATGATCCACACAGGCTGACGCGATCGCCTACGGATATTTTGAGCCGATCGTTCTCCTGCACTGGAGCAGAAATGAAGGGTTGAAGATCGACGGTTGCATCCTTGGGAGCCTGGGGCAACGTTTCTTGAACCGGGGTTTGTAGAACCTCTGGGCGAACTTCAGGTAACATTAACCGCTGAGCGATCGCCTCAACATCTTCTTTCCGCAACCCCAGTGCCTTTTGAAAAGATTCTAGTTCGCCTAAGGTGGTATGGGGGAGCGATCGGCGCTGTTGCAATTCGGATGCTAAAACCTGTTCATAGCGCCGTAACTTCGCCTGATATTCCTGGTAAGGCTTCATAACCTCCGCCTCGATCGTCGTTGCAACTTCTGGTAATAATCCTAGGGTTGTCCGTCGGACATCTAGCGTATTACGCCCGATCGCTGAAATTGTTCCACGGCTGGCAAACCGCTCGACCTCTTTACGATAAATTACTTTCGGATCACTCGTGGGTGCCTTCGCCAAAAAGATCCGAAATCCTTCCTCAACTGCATAAATTTTAGGCTTCATTGCAGGTGATGTATCTTGTACTTTTTTACGGGCATAATCATGCAGTTCATCCACTGCAATAAAGCCGTCATTATCAGTATCGGCAATTCCTGTTTCAATTCCTTCCACAATAAAACGGGTGTATACCGATAATTCTGCCCCCCGTTGTTCAAAAGAGTATTGGGTCGAGGTCGATGACGTTAACACCACCCGTCCTTCGCCACCCAACTGCAATTGCACATCAATCACCCCATCCTCTTTTGCCGTCATGCCCTCAGCAAACGCCCCGCTAAAACAACAATCTAAAATTACCACTTGGCGATTACAGCGCGATTGGCTCATAATATCTTGCACAAAAGTTGCAGGCACCGCAGTCGCCTTCACTAAATCACCATTACTATTTTGCGGGTTAACGACGTTGCAAAATAGAGTCGTCCGCGATCGTCTTTAATACCATGACCTGAGAAAAACAACAGCGTTAAATCTTCCTTGACGCAACTCGAAAATAAGACTTCGATCGCCTCCTGCATTTGCTGCACATCAGGGTTTGCCAACGTCTTAATCTCATCAAACCCGCCCATGTCCGGATGCTGTAACACCCGTTGCATCGCTTCCATATCGCGCACTGCTCCGGGCAAGGGGTTCAACCCCGGCTGATATTCACTCATTCCAATCAGCAGTGCGGATTTTTTCATGGCTACTTTCCCTTACAGCTCCCCAACTTCAACAAAATCTCGTGCCGCTTTCATTGCCACCTCTAACTCTTCTCGGCTATGTGCCGTCACTTTGAGTTTTCTACCGTTCGCTTCGACTTCTAATTCAATGGGTTTACCGCCTAGGCGATCGCCCAAAAAACCCAGTACTTTTTTACAGTTGGCAGCATTCACTTCTGCCGTCAAAATGCCTACTAGCAAGGCTCCTAGAGATTTATTACCAGCAGGCGGATGAGGATCAGTGACTCGGTTCGCCTCGACTTCATCGAGATCCTGAAATTGGTACAGCAGGTTCTCAACTTCTTCATCCCGCTCTTCATCATCTAAAGCAGGATCACTAAAGTTAATCGTGAATTTAATGGTGTCATTAGTCATCATGATTTTCCTTGGCTAGTAATTATATACACCCACTATTAATTTAATAGACGCGATCGCCTTACTAGGGTTTCCCAACCCCAGTATATTCCTTAAACCTTGCCACAAATTTTGAAACTCAATGAGTTTCTTTATCGTGGAGGCGATCGGCGGACGTTTCTAGTACCCCGACAGGTAATTTTTATTAAAAAACTAAAACTCGAAATCTTTTATGATGCTTCCGTTCATTCAGGTAGTGCCAGCCAGCTAAAGATCTCTGCCGCCAATAAGGTGAGGTCGATATTTTGCAGAACGAGTAACGGCTCTGTGCCCTGATACAGCTTCACCCGCATCTCTGGAAAAATTGTTAACACAGTTTCATTCTCTGGATCAAGCAACCAACCCAGTTCCGTACCCTGCTCCATACAGTGCAGCAACTTGGCTAAAACCTGGGTCTGAGATTGATCAGGAGAAAGAATTTCGATCGCCCAATTGGGAGGAATTTCAAACCGATTCGCTACTCTACCCGCCGAAGTGCGTGGTATTCTATGCCACCGAAACACTGACACATCAGGCACGATCGCCGCTCCGCCAAACACACAGCGCAACTCAGGAAATGCGTGAGCAACTTTAGCGGTTTTAGCAACTGCATTCACTCCGCTAACTAATTCGCCTTGTAATACACTGTGTTCCCCTTGTGGCATGGGTTTTTGTGTGACTTGACCGTTGATGAATTCACTAGCAGGTTTGGTTTCTGGCAGTTGCAGAAACGCTTCCAGTGTCAACAGTTGAGTCGGAGTTTGAACCATATGCCTCCAGGAATTACTGCCAGAATGCTAGATTAGGCGATCGCCATATTTTTAATGCTTTTAGAATCATAACTTTTTCATGATCATCGATTGGCGGCGAGTTGGCGATCGTGATTGGAAGACAAATGTGGACAAAGGAGCATCAGATGGTGGAACGAAAAGATGTTGACCTGTATTACGTGAAGTGGCGATTGGCTATTCGGAAAAGACACACGAAGCGATATCTTTTCTAATTAGCCACATTACCCCTAATTGTTTCAAAATAAAGGTAAAATTTTGTCAAACCTACCTCAGTAAAACATCCCAATGTCAGAGATCCTTGATTTATTCATTGACTTAAATGAGGCTGGGCTGGATCTAGAACCTGAAGAACTAGAAGCCTATGCACTACGCCTTGCTACAGATCTGAGAGATGGACTAGCAGAAGATGCTGCTCTTGTACGAGCAGCCGACGTACTGGAAGGCAGTAAAGCTGGAGAAGCTGGATTTGACTTAGGGATTCTCAAAGCAGAAGTAAACCTGAAAAATGTTCAAGCATTATTAAGTTGGCTAAAAACCCGCATTGCTGGTGCAATTCTGAAGATTGAATATGGGGATGTAAAGTTGGAGTATCGAACACCAGAACAGCTAGAGCAGCAATTGCAAGCATTAGAGAAAATCTCGCATCTAACAGTTAGAGTAATAAAAAGCGAGGCTAGTAAGGCTTGATGGCAAAGATTGCGTTGCTGATTGGTATAAGCGATTACGGCGAAGGATTGTCTAGTCTACCTGGAACTTTGCAAGATATCCAAGAAATGCAGCGTGTCTTGCAAAGTTCTCAAATTGGTAGCTTTGACGAGGTTAGAATGTTGCCTAATCTTGATCGCATGGAGATGGAATCTGCGATCGAAATCCTGTTCACTGAAGACCGCAACCGCGATGACCTAATTTTGCTTTATTTCTCTGGGCATGGAATCAGAGACGATAAGGATGGCACCCTTTACTTTGCTACCCGGGGCACTAAGAAGAATAATCAAGGACGCATTCTCACCAGTACGGTTATCCCTTCTAGTGCATTACAGAGATACATGAGTCAGAGTTGCTCCAAACGACAAGTGCTGATTTTAGATTGCTGCTTTAGTGGAGCTTTTGCTAACGACATGAAGGCGAAGCAGGTAGAGGAAACAATAGATATTAAAGCTCAGCTTGGTGGCGAGGGACGAGCTGTATTGACCTCTTCGACAGCAACTCAGGCTTCATATGAAAAAGAGGGGGCCAGTATCTACACCCGTTATTTGGTGCAAGGGTTGGAAACTGGAGCAGCCGATCAAGATAACGATGGGAAAATCTCTATAGATGAATTACACGAGTATGCCAAAGACAAAGTGCAGGAAGAGGCTCCAACCATGCAGCCAGAAATCTATACAGTGCGCGAAGGCCACAAGATCTGGATTGCTCGTGCGCCCCAAGATGATCCAAAGCTGGTTTATCGCAAAGAGCTAGATGAAGTTGCCAAGAAAAAACGGGGTGAGCTCTCGGTCATCGTCCAACAAGCGTTGAATATTCGCTGGCAAGAGCTAGGGTTGTCTTCTCAAGATGCAGAGTTTATTAAGACTGAGGTATTGCAGCCCTATCGGATGTTTGAGGCAAAGTTAGCTGAGTTTGAGCAGGCAGTTAAAGAAATCCTAAATCAAGCACCGCAAATAACTTCAGAAAGTCTAGATGACTTGCAATATCTCCAGCGCGTTTTGAAACTGCGAGATGAAGATGTTCTCCCAGTGTTAAGCCGCTATTCTCTATACTCCGCTCCACTTCACACTTCAACAACCGATGAAGATGAATCTATCTCTAAATCTCCAGTTAATGACTTAGAAAATGACATCGGAATGTCAGATCTTCAAAAACCGATTGAGTTGATAATCCCATCTCAACCACAAGATTTACCTAAACTAGATGCATCCAATCAAGTTGAACCGTTGGGCACAGATACTCATAGCCCAACAGAACCTCAATCTCCTTTACAACAGTTGCCTCCTTCAAGTCAACCTGGAGTAAGTGAACCTCCAAGCCGTTCAACGCCTTCCAGTCAGGAAATCTTTTTGAAATTTGTTCTAGTTGCTGCTTTGCTTCTTGGAGTCATTTGGTTGATTCAAGAGGCAGTTAAATGGGCAATAGGAAATAGGTTAGATCCTATCCTAGCCCCCACTTACTCACCTAAACCTGTTGAAAATCTCATTAGCGCTGGTGATAATGAAGATTTGTATGGAAGTAGAAGACGTTCATTGGATCTGGGGTATCGAGATCTGCAAATCAAAGGCATTCAAGAATTTAGAGCAAAAAACTATAGAGTTGCTGAAGGCATCTTCAAGGCAATTCGTGAAACTACAGTAGAAGGAGATAAAGAGAATAATTTCTCAATTCCGCAAAAAGATCCTGAGATATTGATTTTTCAGAATAATTCTAAAGCGAGACTCAATCAGCAGAATCAGCAGGGAAGCCCAATTTATACAATTGCCGCTGCTGTGCCACTGAGTAATGCTGAAGGAGTACCATTTAACATAGGACAGCAAATTTTATTTGGCGTAGCTCAAGCACAGGCTGAAGCACTTAAACAAGAAATCAACTTGGAAGTTGTTATCGCAAACGATCGCAATCTTCCTAATCAAGCTCAAGAATTAGCTAAAGCCCTAAGTAATCCATCTATTAGGGGTTTTGACCAACAGCAGCGAGAAGTTCTTGCTATTGTTGGTCACTATAGTAGTACTGTTACTTGTGCAGCTTTATCTTCTTACAATGAAGCAAGATTAGCTGTAATTTCTCCACTCAGTTCACGAACCGACCTACGATCGAAGTGTGGTGGAGACAACGTATTCTTCCGGACAACTTCCTCTTCGGCGCTAGAAGCTAAAGCCTTAGTTAATTATTTAAAAACCAAAAGTAGAATCGATACGCCTAAAGTTGCTGTTTTCTACAAAAAAGGAGAAGGATTTAGCCAAGACCTATTTAACAAATTTAAAGAAGATTTAGACCGTAACGGTATTACTCAAGTTTCTCCGTTTGACTTGTCCAATCCAGGAGAGATCGAAAACAGTACAAATCGACTCAGCGATTTTAATGTCCTAGCTATTTTTCCTGATGGTCGCACTACGGATGATGAAGCATTTCAAAGGGCACTTGATATCATTAAATTAGATGCTGGAAAGAGATTAATTCTAGGCTCGAACCCCCTTTACGACTGGAAAGTAGTTAGTGGAGAAAACTTAGTTGCCAGACAATCTAACGAGAACCAACCTAACGAGAACCAACTCAGAGTCTTGTCGAGTAATCCAGGAAAGGGGTTGGTGCTTGCAGTTGATTGGCTTTCTGGGTGTGGTAGCAAAGCTGATTTTGTTAGAGAAGCAAAGAGACTATGGCTTGGACCTCCAAATCGAATATCTGCTTTGTCTTACGAAGCTGTCCAAGTCATTGTTGCTCGTCTCGAACAAAGACAAGTTACAAGAGCAGAGATTATTGAGGCTTTGGGAAGTTCTGAAAATAAAGTTAATAGCGATGTGTTTCAGAACAAAACAATTAGCTTTGCTCCAAATGGCGATCGCAACGAAATCGAAAACCGTATCTTAGTTACTCCATACCAATATCAAGATAACCAGTTTGGCCCAGTTCCAGGAGAACAGTCTTGTTCTCCTTAAGTTCGCCTAAACATAGCGATCGTGAATCCTATACTCGTCCCTGCTCAGAAATGGACTTTTAGATCTCCGATTGCATTAGCGATCGGATCAAGTTATCCACTTCACAAGGGCAGGGGGGACTGCTGGGATGATTCAGGTTGAATTTACTGAGCAAATGATTGAGGAGTTGAAGTACGAACGGTACCATCACCCTCACGCCAAAGTTCAACA
>JAAUPA010000101.1 GCA_012034615.1 Leptolyngbyaceae cyanobacterium CSU_1_4
CCCTCGCTGCGCACGGCGGCAGCGCTGACGCGATGAACCTGCACCAGTTGCGCTTCATCCAGGAGGCCGTGCGCCGTGGCCTGAACCTGACCG
This sequence comes from Leptolyngbyaceae cyanobacterium CSU_1_4, assembly GCA_012034615.1. Taxonomy (GTDB): domain Bacteria; phylum Cyanobacteriota; class Cyanobacteriia; order Elainellales; family Elainellaceae; genus Timaviella. The sequence continues at coordinate 94 of JAAUPA010000101.1, forward strand.
AGACAGCCAAGGCGCTGTACACCTCGCAGCCCGGCGTGTCGAAAGCGATTCTCGAACTTGAAGAGGAACTCGGCATCGACATCTTTGCGCGTCACGGCAAGCGGCTGCGCCGAGTCACCGAACCGGGCGAACAGGTGCTGAAGTCGGTCGAGATCATCTTGCGCGAGGTCGGCAACCTGAAGCGTATCGGCGAAGAGTTCGGCAAACAAGACGCCGGCCACCTGTCGATCGCCACCACGCACACGCAGGCGCGCTACGTCCTGCCCGAGCCGGTGGCGCTGTTGCGCCGGCGTTTCCCAAAGGTCAAGGTCGCGCTGCACCAGGGCAACCCGCAGCAGGTCGCGCAGATGCTGCTCGAAGAGCGCGCCGACATCGGCCTGGCCACCGAGTCGCTGGCCGAGTTCGACGAGCTGATCACGCTGCCTTGCTACACCTGGCAGCACATGATGGTGGTGCCTGCGTCGCACCCGCTGGCGTCGGTCGAGCGGCCGACGCTCGATCAATTGGCAGCGCACCCGCTGGTCAGCTACCACCCGTCGTTCACCGGGCGCACGCGCATCGATGCCGCGTTCGCGCGGGCGCAGCTCAAGCCCGAGATCGCCCTCGAAGCCATCGACTCCGATGTCATTAAGACCTACGTGCGCTCCGGCCTGGGCGTGGGCATCGTCGCCGAGATGGCCACGCGCGATGAACCGGCCGGCAGCGATCTGGTCAGCGCCATCGAGCGCTTGGCGCATGTCGAGGAGCTGCTGCCCGAGATCAAGACCCGCGATTTCTTCACTCCCGTGATGGTCAATGATTGGGCGCTGATCGAAAAAGCTGAAAAAGTCGCCTGGGAAAACGATCATCAAGGCTGCCGGCAATCTTGGTTATCCGATGGGTTTGTGGCTGGAGCATCTGTCGACGGAAATCCTGACACTCGCCCGCAAGCACCAGCGGTCCTTTGAACAAGTCGCGGGGCTGGGCGCGGACGAGCGGACCGAGATCTTCGCGCGCATCCGCATCGGTGCCCTGTGCATTGGAGTGGGGGCGGCTTCGGTGCGGCTGGCGGCGTGCAGCTTGGAGAGGATGTTGCTGACATGAAACTTGACCGTGGAACGGCTGACGATGAGGGCATCGGCGATCTGGCGGTTGTCCAGCCCCTGCACCATCAGCGCAACACATCATGCTCGCGCTCGGTGAGGTCATGGCCTGGGGCCGGGATGCCGCTGTGGGTGGCGGCCTGGATCAACGCTTGGGCAGCTTCGGGAGCCAGGGTGGGGCGACCGCGATGGGCGGAACGAATGGCATGAGCCAGGTCATCGGCGCTGACGTTCTTGAGCAGATAGCCAATCGCCCCCGCCTTGAGCGCATCCTGCACCAGGTTGTCCTCCTTGAAGCTGGTCAGCACCAATACCTGGATGTCTGGGTGGCGTTGGCGGATGGCGCGCGTCGCCGCGGCCCCATCCATGCGCGGCATCATCAAGTCCATCAGGATCACATCCGGGTGGTAGCGTTCGCACAGCCGCACCGCTTCCGCCCCGTCCGCCGCTTCGCTGATCAGTTCCAGGTCGTCAAAGGCGAGCAGAAAGGCACTCAAGCCGCTGCGCACCACCGCATGGTCATCCACCAACATCACGCGGATCACAGATGAGTTATTCATAGGGATTTCCTCACGTACTGGGCCATTGGACGACTACCTGCGTGCCATTCCCCGGAGCGCTAATTACGCTGAGCGCCGCGCCTACATCTTCGGCGCGCTCGCGCATGATGCTCAACCCCAGATTTCAGGGACAATCGAGGCGAAGACAAAACCGTAGCCGTCATCCGTCACCCGCAATTCGACGCCGCTGGGCCGCGCCTGTAAACGAATCTCCACCTGGTGCGCCTGGGCATGTTTGGCTACATTGTTAAGCGCAAGCCGACTTTCTTTCAAGTGGCGATCGAGATTACTGGACAAAATCTCACTGCCCTGCAAACCGCCTGGGTAAAAGTTCACTACATTACCTATGGTCCGGGAGGTCGAATTCCGAAAACCCGCCACATTATCGTCCCGCTCAAATTTCCCACCCCCACTGCGGTTCAACGCTGGCGACCTACGCCGATTGCTGATGTCTTGCCTGTCCGCACCCATCTCCTGACTCACTTAGACACCCCCGTCGAAATCGTTCAGCGCTATGTTCAGCCCCATGCCCAGACTGGAGACATCATCACCCTGGGCGAAACCCCAGTAGCGCTGATGCAAGGGCGATTTCGCCATCCTTCTGACGTTAAACCGGGTTGGGTGGCTCGCCGACTTTGCTACTACTTTATGCCTACTTCTAGCTTGGCGACCGCTTGTGGATTGCAAGCCCTGGTCGATATTGTGGGCGCTAGACGAGTACTAGGAGCCTTTTTGATCGGAGCGATCGCCAAAAAACTGCTCAACAAACCCGGCGTTTTCTACCAGCTCGCAGGTGAACAAGCCCGGCTGATTGACGATGTGACCGGCACCTTGCCCCCCTACGACCAATTTATTGTTTTGGGCCCCCACAACCCTCAGCAAGTGGTGGATGAAATTCAGAAAGAAACGGGACTGGCGGCGGCAGTGGTAGACGTGAACGATTTGAAAGCAGTTAAAATACTAGCAGCGACTGCCGATGTACCTCCAGGCTTTTTAGAACAGGCGCTCATCAGCAATCCAGCCGGCAATGCTGATGAGCAAACGCCGCTCGTGCTGATCCGTCCCAACCCCTAGGATAAATCCTCATAAACGCATGACCTCAGCCAACCCCCAAAGTTCAACCGTGACGATTCGTCCCTTTCAGTACCGGGATCTGGAAGATATCGATCGCCTCCTCACCGAAGAAATGGAGCGACAGGGCGGTGATGCCGAGCACCTGAAACAAGAAGCTCAGCAACTCCGGCAGCGCTATGGGTTACTCAAAATTCTCAGCCTCTTTCCAAATCCTCTTCAGCATTCTTTCTGCGCCTACGTTGCAGAATTGAACGGTCAGCTTTGCGGCATGATTCAAGTGTCGCCTTTTAACCGCACTCGCAGCACCTGGCGGGTCGATCGCGTTTTGGTGGGTTGCGTCAAGCTAGCAGCGGGCAGTCCGCCACTGATGTTAGATGTTGGCACTCAACTGCTGCGCCACTGTTTCCAAACCATTTGGGAAGCACGGACTTGGCTGATTGAGGCAGATGTCAACGACAAAGATACTTTGGCGCTCTATCGCCACAACGGGTTTCAGCAACTAGCACGGATGACCTACTGGGCGATCGCGCCTGATATTCTCCCGGCTCTGGCAGAACGGGAGCCAGATTTGCCTAACCTGCTGCCCGTTAGCAATGCCGATGCCAGTTTGCTCCACCAGCTCGATACTGCCTCCATGCCTCCGCTGGTGCGACAAGTCTTTGATCGCCACGTTGTAGACTTTAAAACTAGCCTGTTTCACAAAGTCACCAGCGGCATCAAGCCCCGGTTTGCTTCTACTCAGCGTATTAGTGGCTATGTGTTTGAACCTCAGCGCAAAGCCGCGATCGGCTACTTCCAGATCCAACTTTGCCGCAACGGCAGCCAACCCCACGCAGCACAACTCACGGTTCATCCGGCCTACACCTGGCTCTACCCCGAGCTATTGGCGCAAATGGCAAGACATACCAAAGACCTACCGACCCAATCTTTGCGGCTTGCCTCCTCCGACTATCAATCTGAACGGGAAGAATACTTAGAGCAAATTGGCGCGGTTCGCATGGAACATACCTTAATGATGTCGCGATCGGTGTGGCACAAATTACGCGAATCTAAGTTTGCCCTCGACAGCTCTTTATCCGAAGTTCTTCAAGGGTTTCAAACTCAGCGCAAACCCATTCCAGGGAGATTCTCACCCACGTCTCCCGATCCCAACCGCATAGACCTCAAACCCTCCAAAAAGTTCTAAGCCCGATCTGTTCAACGACCCGCGATAACCATGTCTTCACCAGCCCGTCTTCTTCGTCAGCCTGCCCAGAAAGTTTCAGCCTTAGGGCTGGATGTGGGTAGAAAGCGGATTGGGGTAGCGGGTTGCGATGGCACAGGCTTGATCGCCACCGGGCTAACCACGGTGGAGCGGCAATCTTTTCAACAGGATGTAGAGACGCTGCGGCAGTGGGTTGAAGATCGGCAGGTGCAGATTTTGGTGATTGGTTTGCCCTATCACCTAGAGGGTGCGCTAGGGGCTCAGGCCAGACAGGTGCAGAAATTTGCTAATCGTCTATCGAAGGCTCTCAATCTACCCGTAGAGTATGTAGACGAGCGCCTCACCTCGGTTCAGGCAGAAGAGTTCATTCGGGCCGAAAACCGATCGCTTCAACATCATAAAAGCTTGATCGATCGCAAAGCAGCCGCTATTATCCTGCAACAGTGGTTAGATGAACGGCGTGCTGCTTCGCAGATACTGCAAGGGTCGCCTTAGTGACTGAATTTCAGCCTGAAATAAAAAACGACTTCATTGATCAAAAAAATTCAAAAATGACTTAACCTTATTGCGAGATACTGGGAAAGGAATTCCGAGAAACGCGTTGGGAAAAAAGAGGAAGTGATGGAAGAAGATCTAGTGACGATGATGTTGAAGGACGAAGACGGGCGATCGATCCTGTGCCAAGTCGAAAACACCCTAAAAGTCCAGGGCAAAGAATATGTCTTGCTTCTACCCATTGATACGCCCATCGAAATTTTTGCCTGGGCAGAAGACGAAGAGGATGCAGACGAAGAAGGTGAAATGCTCGTTGACATTGATGAAGAAGAGCTAGAAGATGTCTTCGCCACTGCCAGAGCCGTCTTAGCAGAACAAGATTTAATCTTGAACCGCAGCGCCCTCACCTTGACTGCCAGCGGCGAAATTCCTGAAGTAGAAGAAGACGATATTATTGCCCTGGATATTGAAGATCCAGAAGGCAAGTTCAACATGGAGCAGTTTCAACAGCTTGCCGCCTTCTTTTTTGAGGAGCAAGAGTACGTCGTCTGCACGCCCCTCGATCCGCTGCTGTTTTTTGCCAAAATTAATGCCCAAGGCGAACCCCAACTTCTCTCCCCCGAAGAGTTTCAAGAGCTTGTTGAGCTGGACGAATTTAAGGCGCTCCAGGCTCAATTAGAGAGTGAAGCCGAAGATTTTGAAGACGAAAACTAACAAAATTCACGGTTAGCCCCCGATTAATCATGAAGATTGCTTCCCGATTCTTTAAATGGTTCTTTTTCCTAGCCGTATTCCCTGCCACCGTTGGGTTCTGCGGCTGGCAGGGTTGGTCGTGGTGGAGTTGGGCAAGCGCCCCGCCGATCGCCGGTGCAGTGGCGGCTACCGAAAAAATACCATCAAATTGAAATTCCCCAGGGCAGCCGCCCAAGAAATTGGTGAAACCCTGAAGGCAGCCGGATTAATTCGATCGCTCGATGCTTGGAACCTCTGGACTCGCTGGCAAACCTTGCAAAACCGAGAGGGCAGCTTTCAAGCTGGGGCTTATGAGCTGTCGCCCAATCAATCATTAGACGCGATCGCTAACACAATTTGGCAAGGCAACATTGTTCAACAAAGCTTCACCATTCCTGAAGGCTGGTCGATGGGGCAAATGGCAGACTACTTTGCCGGACAAGGGCTGTTTTCTAAGGAAGAATTTTTAGCCGCCGTTCAACAAATCCCGCGCGATCGCTATCCGTGGCTACCGGAGGGCATTCCCCACCTCGAAGGATTCCTCTATCCCGATACTTACAAGCTGCCGACTGGGCAAGTCAGCCCGCAAGTGGTGATCAATCCCATGCTCGATCGCTTCGAGCAAACCGCTCTGCCCATTTATCAACAGGCACAGGGCAAAACTTCCTACACTCTGCTCCAGTGGGTCATTTTATCTAGCATTGTTGAAAAAGAGGCAGTCGTCAGCACCGAACGTTCCCAGATTGCCAGCGTCTTTGCCCGCCGACTGCGAGAGAACATTCCTTTGGGGTCAGATCCCACCGTAGAATACGCCTTAGGCATTCGCCAAACGGTGGAGCAGCCCCTCACCTATGCCCAAGTGCAAACGCCATCGCCCTACAATACCTACATCAATCCAGGACTGCCGCCCACGCCTATCTCTAGCCCTGGCATCGCCAGCCTTGAAGCGTCTACTGCTCCTGCCGACACTGAGTTTTTATATTTTGTGGCTCGCTACGACGGAACCCATGTGTTTAGCAAAACCCTAGCTGAGCATGAAGCTGCCCAGGCGGCAATTCAAGATGGGGTGGCGGCTCAAAATAAAGCAAAGCCTGGAACTGTAAACTAATTCAGGATGAGGGCACCTCGAACCCTGCAAATCTGAGTGAGACCAGCCTGTTAGCGGGGGCGATCGTAATCCTAAATTGCAGATAGAAATCCGTAGAATACGTTTCGCTTAGCTGCATATACGCTATAAAAATAGCCCAAACTTTAGCAGCGATCGGGCTGCTTACCCAGCCCATACGATTGAGATCTTCTTAACCAGACAAACGCAAGGTGCAACTTTCCCAAATCACCCTCACCCTAAATCCCTCTCCCGCTCTGGGAGAGGGACGTTGCCATTCTTGCTCCCCTTCTCTGCAAAGCAGGAGAAAGGACCGGGGGTTGAGGGTCGTTGCACATCACGTAGACAATTAATCGAGGTGCCCTAAAGAGTATGAGAGAATCTAATCAAGGTCAGGTATTTCTGCCGTTGGGTAGGGAACAGTAAGTAAATCTCTAGAGGTGAAGTCCAATTGAACCTGACCTCATTGGCTTCTAACCTTGTTCCATGCAGAAGATCTATCGAACGTTTCTATCAGAGCGCCTCTATTCACCCATTCACAACCACCTCAGGCTTTCCTGCTTTATTCATGTTGTCTAAACCTTCCCGTATGAGCTGGGGCAAACTCTTGCAACCAGATTTAATGCTAGGTAATTCAGTCCTGACTCTAACCCCAGAGGTTTTGCGGCAGCACAATCTTAAAGGACTGGTTTTAGATGTGGACGATACTCTGGTGCCGTTTAGTATGCCTGAAGCCTCTGAGGAACTGCGGCAATGGGTAGAACTGCTGCGACCGACTGTAGAACTGTGGTTGGTGAGCAATAATCTGAGCCAAAATCGCATTAGTCGAATTGCCCGCTCCCTCAATTTGCCTTATATTTTGGGGGCACAAAAGCCTTCTCGCCGTAAGTTACGACAGGCAACAGAAGCGATGAATTTGCCTGTTCATCAAATTGCCATGGTGGGCGATCGCTTATTCACTGATGTTCTAGCTGGCAATCGCTTGGGCATGTTTACCGTTTTGGTCGAACCCATGCTCAACCCAGCGCGGAAAAAGCAGCGTTATCACATTCGCAATTTTGAGGTGTGGCTTTCTAAAATTTTGGGCGCAACCCTTTCTCCTAAAGAAGAACTTTAACGCTCAGACTTTAACACTCATAAAAGTAATGCAAAGTAATGCTTCGCAACATGTTGCAAAGTCTAAACACAAATATAAAAAGAAAGTTAAGGAAATCTTCGGGATCGAACATCGCTGATATTCTAATTTCAGTAAGAAATTAAAGGGGTCAGCCAATTTTAGACCCTTGTCTGTTAAAACTTATTTTTTATAGAGCGCTGTCCTTCACTAATAGAAGGTTGGCGCTCTATAGCTTTAGGGGTGTTTTTGCTGATTGCAGTTTTGTTGATTGCAGTTTTGTCGCCTGTCGTCTGTTCCTCGCCTCCTTTCCGATAAGATCGAGGAAAATCAGCAGCGTTATGTCTCAAACCCTTGTCATTAAAATTGGTACATCCAGCCTCACCCAGCCTGATACTGGCTTCCTGGCATTAGCCACCTTAGCCCAACTCGTCGAAACCTTGAGCCAGCTTCGGAGCCACGGGCATCAGGTCATTTTGGTGTCATCGGGGGCGGTGGGTGTGGGCTGTGCGCGGTTGGGCTTGACCGATCGCCCTCAAACGATCGCCATGAAGCAAGCTGTGGCAGCGGTGGGGCAAGGGCGATTGATGCGAGTGTATGACGACTTATTTTCTACCTTGCAGCAGCCGATTGCCCAAGTGTTGCTCACCCGCAGCGACTTAGAGCGGCGCAGTAGCTATATCAACGCCTACCGCACCTTCCGGCAACTGTTGAAACTAGGCGTGATTCCGATTGTGAATGAGAACGACACCCTGGCGATCGAAGAAATTAAGTTTGGCGACAATGACACCCTTTCGGCACGAGTGGCAAGCTTAGTGAAAGCCGATTGGCTATTTTTGCTGACTGATGTTGCCCAACTTTATTCCGCAGATCCTCGTTCTAACCCCGACGCTCAGCCTATTTCGATGGTAGATAACATTGCGGACTTGGTCGATGTGAAGGTGGGCGATCGCGGCTCCAATTGGGGCACGGGCGGCATGATCACCAAAATTGAGGCAGCCCGAATTGCCACAACCGCAGGGATTCGCACTGTGATTACAGAAGGGCGATCGCCCCAAAACATTCTCAAAATCCTTCAAGGCGAATCCATTGGCACCCAATTTGAACCCCATATCGGCAGCATCAATGCTCGCAAACGTTGGATTGCCCATGGTTTGGTGCCCGCTGGTCATTTGTACCTGGATGCAGGAGCCGTTAGAGCCGTTCAGCAAGCCGGAAAATCTCTCCTAGCAGCAGGTATCACCCAGATTGCAGGCGAATTTCATAGCCAAGATGCGGTGAAACTCTGCGACTCAGCAGGGCTAGAAATTGCCCGTGGCATTGTCAACTACAGCAGCACCGAGCTACAAAAAATTTGTGGTGCTCAATCAGAGCAAATTGCTGAGATTTTGGGCTACGTGGGCGAAGAAACGATCGTCCATCGAGATAATTTGGTGTTGAGTCTGTAGTAATTTTTGCAAGTTTGCGGTTATTTTCGCTCCATAGATCCCCTGGGATAAGAGCGATCGTCTAAAACCCAGATAATGGGCATTGACGATAGATTTAGTAGAAAACGTCCTACTACCCTTTCCCATCCACCCATCCACCCATCCACCCATCCACCCAACACCCATCTATAGCGCGGCTTCCCAAATGCGTATTACAGCCGGAACGTCGCTAGGTCATCCTCATCTTCTGCCTGCGGCACCAGCGCATCTGGGTTGGATTCTGCACCAATGTTGACTTGAACCACTAGATCTTTCCAAGACACTTGTTGGTTTTGCTCTAGAACCGAAAGCAAATCAATAAATGCTTTGATGGTGTTGCGAGGTGTGCGGAAATATGCCTCGCCAATGCGTTGAGAACAATGCACCATGAAGCCCTGAATGCCTTCATCGGGTAAAAGATATTGAGCGCGATCGCCAAATGCAAAAACGTGACGAATTTTGCCCAAGAGCACAAATAGATCTTCTGGGCTGAGGTTGCCCAAACGAAGAATCGGATTGTTGTAATCGACCAAGCCGTTGACCGCAAAAGTATTTTCAGCCAAACGGGATTGAAGAGCCGCGTAGCTGTATAGACCTCGGCGGGTATCCATTAAAAAGTCGGGTGTGCCGCCCATCACAAAGCCTAGACCCACCGAATGACCTTGTAAGCAGTCGTTCAGAATACGCAAAATTTGTTCGTAATTGCTTTTACGGGCTTGGGTGTTGGCGAGTTTATAGAGGTTTACTAATTCATCTAAACTAATGAGTAATCCGGCGTACCCAGAAAGACGGATGAGCTGGGTAAAAAGCTTGAGTTGATCGTAAAAATTAGCATCATCAACAATAGTTCTTACTCCGAGGGCTTGCCGTGCATCAGTCTTAGTTGTAAACTCTCCTCTCAGCCAGCGAATAGCGTTCATTTTTAGAGACTCATCGCCGTTGTCATGACCTTTCCAATAGGCTGCAATGACTTCGGCAAAGTCGTATCCACCGACCATTTCCGCAAGGTGTTCTAATCGTTCTCGGATAACAGCTTCTGGATCGATATTACGATCGCGCCCTTCACTCACGGCTGAGGTGACAAACCTTTCTACAATACTGGGTAATGCGCCGCCTTCTGGCTTGGTTCGCGTTGCTAAATTTTGCATGAGTTCTGCATAGAGCGATCGCGCTTGTCCTCCGGTGGCGTGTAAGCGGCGATCGGGCGTGAGGTCAGCATGAGCCGTGACCAACTTTTTCTCAAGGGCGATCGATCGCACCAATGAAAGGAAAAAAGTTTTCCCTGACCCATATTCTCCAATGACAAACCGGATTGCCGAACCGCCTTCTCCCATGCGATCGAGGTCACGAATCACGGCTTTAATTTCTTCAACCCGTCCCACTTGAATGAAGTGTTGCCCCTTACGAGGCACCACCCCGGCTTGCAGCGATTGAATGACCATATCCCGATCTTTTGCTTTAATCAAATTTCCGTTCGTCACGCCAATAGCTCCTGCAATACCTCTGCATTGACCTCAAAAGGATCATCACCTTCAATCACTGCATTATCGCATTGGTCGAATGCGGCTTCGTTAATTACTTCGAGGGCACCATCTAGCATTAAATTTAGCGCCAGGGCGATCGCTGCCAACTCTGCCCGTCGCCACTCCGCTTTTTGCGCCAACGCCTGTAAGAGCTGAGAGTGTGCGGCATCCAGCCCCGCAATGCCCGCCTCGATTTCAGTCGGAGATGCCCCTAGAGACACGGGCGGTTCTTCACCAAAGATATCGGCTAATAAACTAGAAACCTCCTGCGATTCAGAGAGTTTAGACTCAACAATGCTCATATCTAAAACCAGGGAATTTTGAGCGGGAGCCGGAATCCGATGTCCTTGGCTGGGAGATGCTGCGCGAACGGTAATGGGTTCGATCGCCGGACGAGAGTTTACCGAGTTTGCACTAATGTTGTGAACGTTGCTATATAAGGTTTGAGAATCAAGTTCAAGCAGAGTATAAACCTTAGTGAGCCGATCGATTTCTTTAGGCGATGCTTGCCCATCCGCAACCGCAACGTTAACCAAGAATTGAGCGATCGCCCCTCGTGTCTCTGAGGAAACTGCTTCAATTCGCGCTTTTAAGCCGCGCAAATTTGGCTTTTCTTGAAGCAATAATTGCAAATGAGCTTGAAAACGCGATCGCTCAGACCGAGTCAGAGGAATCAAAGATTCTAAGTAAGTTCTTAAATACTCTTGCTCAACGGAGTTCGGCAACTCATCCCCGCTAGCCACGACGATCGCTAAATGAGCGATTAAAGTTGCCGTTAAATATTCAGCAGAAAGATAAGAAAGATCGTTGACTTCTAACCGAAAGATGCCGACCCACCCAGTCAGTTTGGGCACCGCACCGCCCAGCCGCGCATCCGGTTCGATGCCATAGCCCAAGCGTTCTAGGATTTGCGATAAACCTTCTGCTTCGCCCTTGCCCAGCTTTTCAGGATTTGTACCCGACCAATATTGGAACAACTCTTTACCGGAAATGGCGATCGCATTTACCGATTGGGAGAACTGCGGTGCTAACCAGTTTTTAAGATTTTGAACAATTTTGCCGCCGTGAGTTGCTAAGAGTTCGGACGGTAGAAGGCGATCGCCGCAGAAGTGTTGCGCGCGTTAGGATTGCGTCCTAGCAAGCGTCCTAGCGGTTCTAGCTGAGCCGTAGAGTCAGTGACCAAGCGATCGAGCTGACTAATTTTGCTGGTAAATTTGCTGACATCAGGCAGGTTGCCCACATCCACTTTTACAAATCGATTAAAGGTTTGACTAGCCGGATAATAATCGATCGCCAGGACAGATTTACCAGGCTTTAGCTTCATGCCCTCGCCAAAATTTTCGCCATAGCGCAAGGCAAACAGCGATCGAAGTTCTTCCTGACACCGGGTCGCAGCCGTTCGCAGCCGATTTTTAGAGAGCCGCACATACCAAGCCAGCGCCCAGTTTGCAGGAATCGGTCGCCCCTGTGCCACCATTTGACCTAAACCAACTTGCAACAAAATCAGATTAGCCTCAAACGGATTTAGCGTTTCGTAAAGCGCTTCTTTGGAAGAGATAACGCTACAAAGATCAATCAACAAATCTGCCTTATGAACAAAAGCACTATACATCGCAGAGTTGCAATAGGCTGCCCGCAGTTGCTTCACCTCTTCCAGAATCACCTCTAATTCCTGCATAGATGCGTTGGGTTGCCGACCTGCGCCCAGCAAATCATAAAAAATGCGACGCTCTAGCCCATAGAAAAATAGCCATAGATATGCCACATGCACATTAGGGCGCGTCGTCCCTCGGCAAGCCATTCTAGATAGGCAGCGCGGCTAGTGGGCGGAATGCGTCCATAGGTGGCGTAGTAGTCTACGTGTTGACCTGCGTAGTCGGGGCGATCGCTCTTAACTTTAAGACTAGGAATAATGAGGCTAGGTTCTATGAAGTTGTAGCTCTTCACGCTGGCTAAATTTTCGCCCACGTAAACCATGCCGGGAATATCGTAGTCGGCGATCGTCACAGTTTTTTCAGCCGTAACCCAGCACTGCGTTCTAGCAGAAGACTTGGGGCGGTAGGGCTGAAGTTCTCCTTCTAGCAAAAGCTGCTCTAACGCCGCCATTAAATCTCTTGGGTGTTCAGGGCTATCGGCACAACCTTCGCTCCGGCGCTGACGAGGAGCGGGCTGTTCTGGAGCGTTCTTAGGCTGAATCCTGCCAGGGTTGGGCAGTTGAATGCCTAAGTCGGCAAGGAGTTCCCAAAGTGGCATGAATTCCATAGGGAGAGGGCGCAAGAGGATTTGATTAGTGTATCGTTTTATGCTGAAGATGAAAGGCTTGGGTCGGGAGCCGCTTGGGTCAGGGGCTGAAGAGGGTGTTGCTGAATTACAGTATGAATTGCCCCCTGAATCCACCATTCTGGTGGACTTTGAGGTTCGGAAGTCCCCTAGAATGGGATAGTTAGGGGGCGATCGGAGCAATAGCATCTCAAGGATTCATCCTTCCCTTCAGCAATGCCGGAATCTCACAGTTCAGTCACAGTTCAGTCACGGTTCAGTCACAGTTCAAATAGGATTGCTATATTCCCTGGAAGGGTCGGCTGAACGAGTTTTCAGCCTTGTCATTTGTCGCGATCGCATCAAGGCATAGAACTATGCGTTAAAACCGAAGAAAGCTTTAAGAAGTTTTTCAAACTCTGAAAAAAATATTTATTACCAAAACTTATCATAAACCCGCTTTCCATCAGCCTTTGAAACTTCATGACCGACAAGATAGGACAGAAAAGGGTAAGATAACTTTTGTTAATCTCTGCATTTCGTTTATCTGACTGGCACGCTGGCTGTTTTCGTCAAGCAATCAGAATCGTAAGAATTTTCCCGAAGAGGTGCTGAGCTAGTTTCGTTGAGCATTGCAAAAGGGCAATTGTGCGAGCTGGGTCTCTTGAAGCATCTGCCTATTCAAAGCGTTCAAGTTAAGAGCGTTAAGCGCTAAGCTTTTCGTGCAAACAAAGTGCGGGTTTCTATCTGGTAAACGGACGTATACGTGCAAGCAAATATTACTCTTGATTCGTCGGATTCTGGATTTTCATCCAATCGCACAGCCGACGTACCTTTTACGCTTCAAGATTTGAAGGCGGCAATTCCGGCTTACTGTTTTGAACCTTTGGTTTGGAAATCGCTGTCTTACTTCTTTTTAGATATCGGAATTATCGCCGGACTTTATGCGATCGCCCATACTGTCAACTCCTGGTTCTTTTTCCCCTTTTTCTGGTTAATGCAAGGAACCATGTTCTGGGCATTGTTTGTGGTGGGACACGATTGCGGTCATGGCTCTTTTTCTAAACTCAAATGGCTCAATAACCTGATTGGGCATCTTTCACACACCCCCATTTTGGTGCCATATCATGGCTGGCGAATTAGCCATAGAACGCACCATGCCAATACAGGCAACCTGGATACAGATGAAAGTTGGTATCCGGTAAGCCAGAGCAAGTACGAGCAAATGCCCTGGATTGAAAAGCTGTTCCGGTTCTATGTGCCGCTGCTGGCTTATCCTATTTATTTGTTTCGGCGATCGCCGGGTCGTCCGGGTGGCTCTCATTTTCTGCCTAGCAGCCCGTTGTTCCGTCCTTCGGAGAAGTGGGACGTGATTACCAGTTCTGTTTGCTTAGGGGTGATGGTTGGGTTCTTGGGCGTGGTCACTTACCAGTTCGGTTGGGTGTTCTTGGTGCAATATTATTTGGCTCCCTACATCGTGTTTGTGATGTGGTTAGATCTGGTGACTTATTTGCATCATACCGAGGCAGATATTCCTTGGTATCGGGGTGAAGACTGGTACTTTTTGAAAGGCGCTTTGTCTACGATCGATCGTGACTATGGCTTCATCAATCCCATTCATCATGACATTGGCACCCATGTGGCGCATCATATCTTTTTGAATATGCCGCACTATCACCTAAAGGCGGCTACCGAGGCGATTAAACCTATTTTGGGTGATTATTACCGCCAGTCGAATGAGCCAATCTGGAAGAGTTTTATGCGTTCTTCTAAAGTTTGCCAGTTTGTGCCGGATCAAGGTTCAGGCGTGTTTTATCAGCCTAAGTAGAATCGGTTGATGATCTTAGAATCCCGGCTTCTTTGAGTGAACCGGGATTTTTTTATGCCGGGAGCTTGAGGGTGAAGCTGTCTCTCAGATGAAAGTCTGGCTCTTTTCCGGGATGCTTGAGCGCCCAATAGGACAGGTTTCCGGGAGTATGCTTGACGACAGCGGCGATCGCCATTTCTAACCCTTGGCTGGCAGCAAAAATTGCGCCTAAGTTAAGCTTCAAGGCGATCGACAATGCGTCAGGTTCAGTTTGGACGCTGAAGGGCAGAGTGGGAAAGGCGGTTTCCTCTTTCATGCCTTGGCGATATTCATTAAAGGCGTAAACGTTCCAATGTCCTGCTGGGGAGAGGTTAAACTCCCAATATTGTTTGTCGTTTTTGGTGCCTAAGAAAAATTCAAAGCAGGTGGCTTCCCATAGTTGGCTTTGTCGGGTGGGGGGGGCGGCAGGAGGCACCGCCACATCTGCTAAATCGCCCAGAAGCGAGTAGGAAATGGTCAACACGTTGGCACGCCGAGCCACGGTGCCAATGATTTCTAGGTCGCTGGGCGGAGTTTGGGAAAAGGGCTGGAGGGAAAATATCTGATCACTCATTGCAGGTCACGGATAATAGTGCGAAGGGTCGCTTCTTGAAATTCGATGCTTTCTGTCAGCTTAAACTGAACTAGGGCTCGAATGAGATTATGTTCGGGATACTTTACCTTGAAATAGACATTTCCTGACAGGTAATCGGTAAAAAATCGCAGTCCTAGCTCAAAAGCAAGCAGCCGAATCGCATCGTATAAGTAGAGGTAATCATTTTCGGTAAAAAAATCTTTGGCTACAAGGAAATAGCCCTGTAAAATGTCTCGACAAAGGTCTGGTTCAAAATAAACTGTTTGCCAATGCTCGGTTTCTTCCCCCACGGGGTTACAGCCCGATCGCAAGCAATCGCCAATGTCATAATGAACTAGACCTGGTTTAACGGTGTCAAGATCCACAAGACTGACCGCCTTCCTCGTTGCAATGTCAAACATCACGTTATTCACTTTAGGGTCACCGTGCATGAGCCGCAGAGGAAGTTTACCCTGGGCTTTTGCCTGTTCTAGGATGGGCACGCAGGATTGGCGATCGCTGATAAATTTCAGGCAATAATCCACTTCAGCATTAGACGTAGTAGGTTTTATCAACGTCTCATACTGCTGCAAATATAGGGGCGTAACATGAAACCCTTCTAACGTATCCGAAAGGTTTGTGGGGGACAAATCACTAATGAGATGGTGGAACATGCCAAGGGCATAGCCGACTTCTTGGGCATCTTCTTGATCCCGTATCGTGTCGAAGGACTGCGAGCCCTGGATAAAGCTAATTGCCCGCCAGAATGATCTATTCTCTTCCCAGTAATCCTCTAACCTTTGATTGAGAAGGACTTGCGGGGTTTCCCAGCGGCGATCGAGGGAGATTTTTGAAGGCGATTGTGTACATGCTGCGTCAGCCTGCACATGTTCTGCATCACGAGGT
>JAAUPA010000102.1 GCA_012034615.1 Leptolyngbyaceae cyanobacterium CSU_1_4
GGTGATGGTAGCGATCTGCGGCAGGAACTCGGCAGGTACAGCCGCCCAGTCGACGCCATTGAGGTTCGGGTCGACATAATAATCACGTACAATGGCCCATGTTTCGGCGAAGAGCGCGCGGCCCTGTTGCGCGTCGAAAGGCTGTGGCTGTGTGCTGCTTACGCTGGGGAAGACGACCGGAACGAGATCGCGGCCTGGTTCACGGGCCGCTTGCCCGCCGAGGCCGACGATCAGGATGGGGTCGTCGCTGCGGTCGTTGTTCAGCCCGCGGAGGAAGTCGGCACAGCGGAGGGCGGCGTCAAGGTCCGGAGCCTCGATCAGGTAAAAACCGCCCAGATGTTCGCGGGTTTCGGCAAAGGGGCCGTCCATGGTTTCCGCCTTGCCGCCCCGGATGCGCAGAAAACCAGCAGATTGCTCGTAGGCTTTAGGGCCTAACTTAGGGACTTTGAGAAGGGTACGCCGATCGCCAAATGCGCCGTTTTCATTCCGATACGCCACGATGTTATTAGCGATCGCCCCCGTGATTCCAGACACCGAAGTCAAGAGTTCTTTTGAAGCCATGTTCAAGTCAACACCGACATAATTGACGCAGCTTTCTACTGTTTCATCCAGTTTTTTGCGCAACAGCTTTTGATCAACGTCATGCTGATACTGACCCACACCAATAGACTTTGGATCAATCTTTACCAGTTCTGCTAGCGGGTCTTGCAGCCGTCGTCCAATGCTGATGGCTCCCCGCACCGTGATATCTTGGTCAGGAAATTCGGCGATCGCACTTCACTGGCTGAATAAATGGAGGCTCCAGACTCATTCACTATCACCTTTACAGGCTTGCGGTCTAAAGATTGCAGCACTTCCTCCACAAACTCATCCGTTTCTCGCCCCGCTGTGCCGTTCCCGATCGCAATTAGTTCTACCTGATATTTCTCCACCAACTTCTTCACAGCCAGACCTGCCTGCACCCGCTGATTTGCCGCTTGATGGGGAAAAATGGTTTGGTATTCCAAAAATTTACCTGTCTGATCTAGCACTGCCACTTTACAACCCGTGCGAAAACCCGGATCGATCGCCATTGTGGGTTTCATGCCCGCCGGAGCCGACAGCAAAAGTTCTCTTAAATTCGCCTCAAAAGTTTGAATTGACTCCACATCAGCCTGTAGCTTTTTCGCCGATCGCACTTCTCCAATCAGCGAAGTTTTCATCAGCCGATTGAACGCATCTTTCAACATCCCGCGATAAAAAGTACGAACGGCAGGGGCTTTGCTGCGGATTTCTTCAGAGTCTAAATAAGCCAAAACCTGCTCCTCATCAAAGTCCAAATCAAAACTAAGTACGCCTTCTGCTTCTCCCCGGTAGAGTGCTAGTAAATTGTGTGGGGCGATCGCTTTCACCTTTGCCTGGTAGCTGCGATACATCTCAAACTTAGTCGAACCTTCCGGCTGTTCCCCCTTCATTTGCGACACAAACAGTCCCGAATCCGTCAAATAGTCGCGTAAATACGCCCGTAACGCTGCTTTATCTGCCACTTCCTCCGCCAAAATATCCGATGCGCCCTTCAAGGCTTCTTCTGCCGTCTTCACGCCCTTCTCTTCTGACACAAACTTAGCGGCTTCTGGCTCCAGTAATGCCGTCTGGACGTTGGGCTGATTCAAAGCGCGGATAAAATCTGCCAATGGTTCTAGTCCTTTTTCTTTGGCGATCGTGGCGCGGGTGCGACGTTTGGGGCGATAAGGCAGATAGAGATCTTCGAGTTCGGTTTTGAGCAGGCTAGCTGTAATTTGGGTTTCTAGCTCGGCGGTGAGTTTGCCTTGATCGGCGATCGATTTCAAAATGATGGCTTTTCGCTCTTCCAATTCGGTGAGATAGGCAAAGCGATCGAACAAATCGCGCAATTGAATCTCGTTCATCTCCTCCGTTCGCTCCTTACGATACCGAGCAATAAAGGGCACCGTTGCTCCTTCTGCCAACAGTTCTAAAGCGCTGGCAACTTGTGCCGGGCGCAGGCAGAGTTCTTCAGCCAAAAGTTGAGGGATGTTTATCATGCGATCGCGCGTCGTAATTTCATGCACCCAATATAGTAGCGCGAGCAATCCTTGGGAGCAGAATCTGCCAATGAACTCCTCAAGAGATGGCTTGAATCTTGAACTTGAGGATAACTGATAAAGATGACTGCTACCTAGTTGAACTGCCAGAATTTTCGACAGAAATTCAGCGGTATTTTACGCTTTTGAGCCATTAAATGCTTTTGTTCTATCCGAGCCTGCTAACCCTGCGTTGGTACGAACAGGACGTTGTGGATAAACGTTCGAGTTATCTGTTGCCGCACAAAGTCGATAGGTGTTTTCAATCAGACCCTTAGTCGAGGTGCGCCCTCAATCAGCTTAGTTTTCAAATAAATGACGATCGCCCCAAAACGGGTCAAACGAGGGATCGATCGCTTCTAAACAATCGGGTTTTTTAAGATCAGTGGGAGGGCGATCGGTGCTCCATGCCCACCACGCGGTTTCGCACTTACACTGGTAAAACTCTTGCCACTTGCGGCGATGTTCTGGATTGTAAACAGGCGATCGGCGATTAATCCACACCTGAGTCGCTTCAATTGAAGACGCACGACAGCTAGGACAACAAAAAGACTGAGCATGAATTGCAGACTCAGTCCAGTCGGGAGGAGTTGGAGCGAAAGCTTCCATGGCGCATAGGAGGTAAGAACCTTTACATGGTACAAGGTTCAGAGAATGCAGGATAGGCGTTAAGTTTTAAAGTTTGCTGTATCAAATTTTTAAGCAGAAAATTCCACAAAACAGGCGACTAAAGTGAGGACTTGGATGGGCAGACTATATCCTGTTTAGATTGTTCTATCCTTGCGTTCCCTTAACTATCATGCCTATCCTCAATTTCGTCTCCCTGATCGGGATCTTTGGGCTATGTGCGATCGCTTGGCTATTCTCCGAAAACCGTAACCCCAAATACTTTCCTTGGCGAGTCGTCATGATGGGGATTGGCTTACAACTCGTATTGGGAGCGCTCGTTTTTGCGGTACCTGGGACAAGAGATTTGCTGCAAACCTTCACCAATTTACTCAACGTGGTGTTTGATGCAGCAGATGCTGGAGCTAGGTTTATTTTTGGTCGAAATATCGTACCGTTACCCGGTCAAGATCCCTTCATTTTGTCGCCCCTAGCAGAGGGTGCAAGCTGTGCACCTGATACCGCAGGGCAAGTAGTTCCTGGCTTTTGTGGTATCAAGCTGGGCTATATTTTTGCATTTCGGGCATTACCCGCAGTCATTTTCTTTTCAGGTTTAATGGCGTTGCTCTATAACTTGGGCGTTATTCAAGTCATTACCAATGTCTTTGCAAAAGTTTTCTACACCGTGATGCGGCTGAGTGGTGCGGAAGCGTTAAGCGGTGCTGCTAATATCTTTGTTGGCATTGAGGCAGCGATCGTGGTTCGTCCTTTTCTTGCAAAGATGACTCGCAGTGAACTCTGTGCCATTCTCTCGTGTTGCTTCGGCACCGCAGCTTCTTCAACTTTAGCAATCTACGTCAATTTTCTTCGTCCTGTGTTTCCTAATATTTTAGGACATTTGGTTTCTGCGTCGATTATGGCGATTCCAGCTTGCTTCGTTCTCTCTAAAATTTTGGTTCCCGAAACCGAGATCCCCTTAACCGCAAATGGCATTCCCAATGAAATGACGGCTCTAGAACTAGCGAATCATTCAGACGCGCCCGAAACTGTTGGCGGTGAGCCGATCGAGCGCGTTAGCCCAATGGATGCGGCGATCTTAGGAGCGCTGGATGGTGTAAAAATGGCAGTGCCGATCGCCGCCATCCTCATCTTAATTTTGGGCATGGTCTATCTGATCAATCAAATCTTTGGCGGGTTGGCATCGTTGCCCAGTCCCCTTGGCGATATCTTTAAAGTGGTGACGCTGCAAAATATTTTGGGAGCATTGTTCTTACCCCTAACAGCCCTGACCGGAGTGTCTTTAAACTGGAATGAACTATGGGCAGCTTCCGTCATTATTGGGCGACGGTTGTTTGAAACCGCGATCCCGCCCTATCAGGCATTGGGGGCAGCAGCGGCTTTACCAGCGGCTGAACGGATTATTAGCGATCGCGCCGTCCTCATTGTTAGCTATGCGCTCTCTGGTTTTGCCCATCTTGCCTCAGTAGGCATTTTTGTCGGTGGCACCGCTGCCCTCGCTCCTTCGCGCCGCAAAGAAATTACAGAACTGGGTTGGAAGGCGATCTTTGTTGGAACGTTAGCGACTTATATGATTGCTTGTGTGGCAGGAGTATTTGATACGGGCAACGCTAGCATTTTGGGTGCTCCGGCAGCGCTAACCCTGATTAAATAGGCATTGCTGAATGTAAGTATGAATCTTTGCGATGCTATTGCTCTAATCGCCCCTTAAATCCCCCATTCTGGGGGACTTTGAGGCTCGGGAGTCGCCCCAGAATGGGGAATTTAGGGGGCAAATTCATACCGTCCTTCAGCACTTAACTACTGTTTTGCCATTCCAAGAGTCTCCAAGTGGGCAGTCTTCATTCCTTTTTTATCTGATTGGTTAGCTGGAGATAAATCAATAGTTTTCGCCAGGTATCGACTTCGTTAATATCACAACCGGGTTTGCCCATGACAATCAAGCTCAGTAAATCAGCCAATCAGTTTCTGAAAAACTCGATAGCGATCGCTTCATTGCGTTTCACCCAAACTATTTTTTAATTGAATCAGTACGCCGTGATGTTGCCCTTGGGCATCGCTCCCATAGTGACTCAAGGCGACTGAATCAATGGGATCTACTAAAAGCTGCACTTTTTGGATAATATCTGGGGGCAATTGCTCTACTAATGGTTGCAGAACAGAGGCATCTAGGAACAAATAGCCATGGTTACGGGGTGCTAAGGTGGCGATCGCCGTTGTCTATTTTCTGCCATAGGAGCTTGAGCCGCTTGAATGGCTTGCTCCATCGCTTCTAAGGAAGTAGCAAAAATTTCATATCCCTTGACGGTGGCATGAACCCCCTCAACCTTAGCCTGAATCGTCATTAGCTCAGATCCGGCGTTTTTTGGAGAGTTGGCACGGGGCTTGGGCACCGTTTGCAGAGTCGTCCAGGCGGTAATTTTTGTTTCGCCTAGGGGCACCGAACCTAAGCTAATGCCTTGAGTTTGGGCGATCGCATTTAACCGTTCTAAGCCCGCCGTAGTCTCGGTCGATTGTGGGGACACAAACACCCAATCCTGGGCACCGCCCGATCGAGGCAATAGCCCCAGGGCATACTCCCCTGGCATCCAACTCAGCACATCTTTTGCCAAATCAATTTCCCACCGTTGTTCAAGCTGGGCAAGGGGCTGCTGTAAGAGCCGGGCGATCGCGTCATAGCCTACTAATCCGGTTTCAAGCTGTGCTAAAACCTGTTCAACATTCGTTCCGGTCGCCGTGACTAAGCCTTGCGGAATAAATTTCAGTGCAGCGACAGGAGCCGATAAAGCCGATTGCATCAAGTTCGTTTCGGCTGTTCTTCCTGAGGTAGACAAAAGCGTTGCATCTGCGATCAATCCCTGCGGATCTAACTTCATTGTTATGACCAGTTGATCCTCTAATCGATGGGGCGGCAATGCCGTTCCCCCACAGCGTTGCGAACTGAGGCAGATTGATAACTGCCAAGCCCAAAGATTCGGCGGGCAGGTTTTTCGTAACTTGTTGATAAGGTTTACTGTTGCTCAAATTTAAGTCTGGAACTTGGGCATTGTTGAGAGCGTCGCGCAATACCTTAGGATGATTAGCCAATAGAACAAAGCGATCGCCCACGACTGCACTCGCCAAAGACTCAGAAGCAGAAACAATGGACACACCGAGGTAAGGTTCAGATCCTAAATGGGCTCCTCTGGCGACCCGTTTCCGCCAAAATTTTTCTAAAGATGCTTGGGCTTGCTCTGGCTTATCGGTGCGATCGCCACCAAATATCCGGGCTGCTGACCGTTGGCAGCATCTCGATCTAAGTCGGTTGTCGTCAATGCCCAAGTCATCTCATCGCCTGCCCAAGGCTGGATATCACGGGAGTATTTGAGATGAGTCTCTGCCAGCAGGCGATCTTGAAACCGCTTGAATTCTGATTGCATTGCCCGACGCTGGGTCGGCGGCGTGAAGGCTAACCCACCCGAAATCAGGCGATCGGGCTTGCCAAAAAACGAGGCAACCATGGGCGATCGCCGCGACATAAACACTGCTGTCGATGGCATTCCAACCGGGCTTGCTTTCCCGCCCCACGACCAACTCCTTGCCAACCCGTAGGCACCACCAGCGCTGATCAAGAGCAGAACGACCACAGCCAATGCTAGCGCCGAAAAGAAAGAGCGAGACTTCATAACGCAACCGGGAACGAATGGAATCACTCCTCAGTTTATTACCCTTGTTGCCCGATTTATGTTTCAGAAGGCGAAGAAGAATTTAAAATCGGCGATAAATATGCAACCAACGCCCCCAATACAAACCCAGCAATATTTCGCACCAACGGCACCCACTCAGACGTTCTCGACACCACAGGACCAATGCCGAAGGCAATGAACAAAATGCCCCACAACGGGGAAAAGAGCAGCGCCCACTGCCAAGAGAAAAGCTTTCCATCCCGCGGTTGAGCCGCAAAACCACAAATCACGCCCCCCAAAATTGAGGTTACCAAGGTCAAAATCCATTGTTCTCTGGGCAAACCTGGAACAAACTGACATCCGCCCTGACGCAGACAGACCTTAATCGACTCTAAAGCGCCTAAGATTGAGCCGTCTTCGCCATGATCTCGAACAAAGAATTGATTGCCATAGCGAGTTTGTAGCTCAATCCAGAAGGTGCGCGGCATTAAATTGTAGAGTGCATCGCCGACGCTAAAACTCAAGAGATTGCCGCCCCGAGGATCGGCGATAACCATGACACTGCGCTCGTCTAGCCCCCAAAAATCTTTCACCGCTCGACCTGGCGTGCGATCGAACTGGGTTAATACTCTGAGTTTCCAGCCCGTCTCGGTTTCAAAATCTGTGAGCTGTTGATCGAGCTTATCTTGCTGAACGGCTGTCAAAGAATTGGCTAGATCAATAATCAGTGTTGGCGAAGTGGGCAGTAAGTCTGGGTTGTCATACGCCTCAGCCGCAGGAGCGATCGCCCACGTCGTAATGACCAATGCAAAAACAACGAAAATCTTAAAAAGGGTGGAAAAAGGGAGTTTTGACATGGACAAGTCAGCAGCTTCTCTAAGGTGAACATGAATCCGTCACTGAGCGTAACGAAACATGAGAGGATTCGTTACATTTTTAACGTTAATATCATTTTAATCATACAAGAGTGATCAAAACGGCACAACGCTAATGATCCCGTGATTTAATCATTCTGCTATTGAAAGGGTGCCGCCATTTAATGCTCTGAACCTGCGATCGCATCAACCAAGACTCCAGCAATATAAACCGCATGAACCGCCCGATCATCGCCTAAAATCATCATGCCAAAAGCTATTTCAGATAGCTCCTTTAAAGATTGAGCCGGCATCTCAGCATTCCGAATTGCCATCAGCGGTGTGGCTTGCGGATCTAAGACAATGAAATCTGCCTCTTTCCCCGGCTGAAAATTTCCTAGCTTATCTTCTAAGGAAAGCGCTTGTGCCCCGCCTAAGGTTGCCAGAAAAAGCGCCTTAAATGCAGACAACGATCGCCCTTGCAGTTGCGAAACCTTATAGGCTTCGCTAGCAGTTTGTAACATTGAAAAGCTCGTCCCTGCGCCCACATCGCTGCCCAATCCCACTTGAATGGGTTGGGCGATCGCCTTTGCCTGATGCAGCTTAAACAAGCCACTGCCCAAAATAGGTTTGAGGTTGGACAAAACGCCAGGGTTGCTTTAGCCTCAGACAACCGTTGAAACTCGGCATCGGTCAATTGCACGCCATGGGCAAACACCGATTTTTCCCCCACCAACCCGGCATGATCGTACACATCCAAATAGTTCTGGCGATCGGGGAATAGCTCCGCCACCCACTCCACCTCCTTGCGGTTTTCAGAGAGGTGAGTATGCAGATAAACCTCTGGAAATTCTTGCAGCAGTTTTCCGGCTAGCCTTAATTGTTCATCGGTCGAAGTGATGGCAAAGCGAGGCGTAATGGCATAGAGCAAGCGTCCCTGACCCTGCCACTTTTCGATCAATTTTTTACTATCTTGATACGCACTCTCAGGCGTATCGGTCAAAGCAGCAGGCGCATGTCGATCCATCAACACTTTGCCTGCAATCATGCGAAGGTTTCGACGACTCGCTTCTTCAAAAAAAGCATCGACCGACTGAGGATGAACCGTCGCAAATACTAATGCTGTGGTCGTCCCATTTTTGAGCAGTTCATCTAAAAATAGCGAGGCAATTTTCTGAGCATAGGCTTTATCTTTGAACTTTTCTTCGGTGGGGAAGGTGTATTGATTGAGCCATTCTAAAAGCTGTTCTCCATAAGCCGCAATCATCTCAAGCTGCGGAAAATGAACGTGAGTATCAATAAATCCTGGCATGATGAGTTTGCCAGGATAAGCGGTCACAGGCACATTGGGATACTGAGAAGACAAGTCAGCATAGGAGCCAAAAGCGGCGATCGCTCCTTCCACAATTACCAGCAGCCCATCGGCAATATAACGAACGCTCTCTGGCTCGGAGACGTAAAAGGGGTCTTGAACAAAATCCAGAAAAGACCCTCGAATGGCATGGATAGCGTGACGGGCTGAGGACATCTCAGGGCATCTCATGGTTTTTCGTGAATGAAGCGATGCGGATATCTTCCAAGTCTTCACTCAGCTTTGCCACCGAATCAGAATCATGAGAGAGCAAGCTTTCCGCCACCTCAGAATCATCCATGGGTTGCCCAGATTGCCTAGAGATCTGCCCAGAAAGTTGCCCAGATCCATCTTCTGGGTCAATCTCCACTAGGGGTCTACTGCTAGCCCTTAAACGAGGCGGATCTGGAAGCTTGTTTGAGCCACCCTCGTCAACCCTGCCTGAGTCAATAGTCTTTGCAGTCTTTGCAGTCTTTGAGCCCAAGGGGTCAGGACGACGGTTGAACGCTTGCCAAGCCGCCTTGACGCCGCTGACCACACTACGAGTCGTCACCTGGGTTTTCTGCTTAACACCACTAATACTTTGATCAACTTGCTGCACTACTCGCCCTGCCCCTTGAACCCCTTCACTCATATCGTCGGTAAGGCTGCTAATTTCAGCGCCCGTATCGCGGATTGACTTAAGGGTGGGCGGAAATTCGCGGTTTAGGGTGTCAAACAACTTTTCGGCGCTCCGAGCGGCGCGGGCAAGTTCTCGAAACGCAGGCATTGCCGCCACTAAAACCGCAGTAAGGCTCACTGCCACAAAAAGAATAGAGACCCCTAACCAAAACACCGGATCCATCACACAGGCTACCTCACACTGGAATCACGAATTGGCGATCGCCCTTCGACCTTTAAACGCGACTCAGAAAGCTCTTGTCTCTCTCGTTGGCTTGCCTCAACACCAGCCGCGATCGCTTCTTTCAACCGTTCTAGCGTTCCATCCCAGTTACGAACTGCTGTTTCAGAGAGGCGATCGGCTTGCAATTGCACACTACTCGACAAATCTTCCACCAGTTCAGGTAACGCATCTGCCGATTTTCTAATCAATTGCCGGGTTTCCCGCCCAGTTTTAGGAGCCACCAGCAAACCTGCCACGGCTCCCATAATAGCCCCAACCAACAAACCTCCGACAAACGATCCCGACGATCCAGCACGGTTATCTGACATTTCTATTCCCCGCCAAACAGCACATATATCTCAGCCCATACCTATAGGGTATTGAATCTTGGCACAGACGACCGATTTAGATCTCTTTTTTCTTAAAAAGACGGTTTTTAGGACTTCGCTAAGCCAGTCTTTGCAGCTCTGCGGTTCATCGACTTGGATCGCGGCAGCTTTTTCCCATCCCCCTGTTTGCCATACCACTGCCAAACCAGTTGCCCCAAGCCCAGCAACTTCAAAATTTGTTGAACCCGCAGCAACTTCACCTCTAACAGCCGATACTGTTGCCGCAAATGAGAAACGCCTATTTCTCCCTTCCCAATGCCCCGAGGCGCACCGCTCAAAACCCGATGGGTGGCTCGTTCGGCTGAGATTAGTGCATCCGCGGCTTTCGAGAGCGCCGATCGCAGTTTCCAAACCCGCCAAGCCACGTACCAGCAGCCCATAGCGATCAGCACATTAATACCAATAACAACTGCAACCATGATGCCCCTTCCGCAAGGATTAAAACTGATCATAGTTCAAGACTATGCGAGGTGGAAAAATGAGAAGATGGGATTAAGCGCAGTTTAAAGGAGCAGTCATGGCTGAGATTCAATTTTCTAGAGGTATTGCAGAAGAGATTATTCCTGATGTGCGGCTGACCCGCTCGAAGGATGGCACCAACGGCACTGCTACGTTTTATTTTGAGAAACCGAAAGCTTTTGAAGATGACAGTGCGGTCTCGATTACTGGCATGTACATGATTGACGAAGAAGGAGAAATTACAACTAAAGAAGTCAATGCTAAGTATGTGAATGGTCAACCTGAAGCTTTAGAAGCGCTCTATGTCATGAGAAGCACGGCTGAATGGGAGCGGTTCATCCGGTTTATGGATCGCTATGCAGCAGAAAACGGTCTAGAAAAAGGTTAAGCCTAGTTTAATTAAGCCTAGCTAATTAAGCCGGGTCACCTGAACTCGCGGGCTACCCATTGGATATGAAGCAGCATCGCTTGTAGGACGTGTGCAGCACAGCAAAACGCACCGAAACGTTGAGCAATGGTGCGTTTTGTCTGGCTCCACACCCCTTACGATAAGGTACATCTTCATGTAAATTTAGCAAAGCTTGTCATGTCTCCTATTCCCCATCCTGATGTTCAACCGCTTGTGGTGAACTGTGCCGTGATTACGGTCAGCGATACCCGCTCTATTGAAACAGACCAGAGCGGTCAGTTGCTTCAATCCTTACTGCACCAGGCAGGGCACCGCGTTGGAGACTATGCCCTAGTTCGAGATGAACCTACCCAGATTCAGGCGCTGCTTCATACTCTTTGTCAGCGCTCTGACCTAGAGGCTCTGATCTTTAATGGCGGTACGGGTATTGCCCCGCGAGATACAACCTATGATGCGATCGCCCGTTCTTTGGATAAAACTCTCCCTGGATTTGGTGAACTTTTTCGCTGGCTTAGCTATGCAGAAATTGGTTCACGGGCGATCGCATCCCGGGCTGTGGCAGGAGTTTGCCAATCTAAGCTTGTCTTCTCTATTCCGGGCTCAACTGCAGCGGTGCGCCTTGCCATGGAGCGCTTGATTTTGCCAGAACTAAAGCATTTAGTAAAACAGATTAACCCTAATTTTTAATAATACTTTAAACCTAATTTTAAGAATGTTTTAAACATTGAGAGCGATCGCTCAAAATCTCTGTACAAGCTCACTCTGACCCCTAGGTTCCAGCACAAATACTGGCACATCCTTTGCCACAATCTTCAATCAATCGTTGCATAACAAAGTTTGAATTAGCTTCAGGGCTATTTCCGGATAACTAAGCAAACGGACTGTTGATTGCAATGGGTAGCAGCGATATGTAAGTGGTGTTGTGGAGTGAAGAGAGCTATGGAACGATTGATTGGCGCAATTTCCCTCACGGTGTTGCTGGTAGGTTTATCCGCGGTCGCACAAGTGCAACCCCCGCCTGAAGGGTCTCTATCTAAACTAATCAGCCCCACCTCCAAAACTTTACTGACCTTAGATAAAAGTCCGGCTGATCCCCCCCTAAGTCGGGCTGAGTTTGCTCAACTTTTGGTTCAAGCCTTCCGGCTTCGCCCTGCTTCCCAAGGAAGTCAGGCTCAAGCTGGTGATGTTCCAGCTTCTCACTGGGCGCATTCAGACGTTCAAATTGTTTTAAGTCGGGGCATCATGAGCCGCGATCGCCAAGGCAACTTTCGTCCTCACGAATCTGTCCCCAGAACCGAAGCCCTGGCAATTTTGGCAAAAGCCCAAGGGAAAAAGCCCTTACCCGAGTCAACCGTGAAGGCGATTCTCAAGCGCTATCCAGATTCTATCCAGATTCCGACCGCCGACCGCAGCGCGATCGCCCTGTCTCTGCAAGCAGGCATTCTCCCCCTCGACTCAGGCAGAATAGCCCCTCACACGCCGATGACTCGGAACACGATGGTTCGCGCTCTGAGCCTTTACAAAGGAGGCAACAAAAAATAGCAGAAGTTGTACATTGGATGAATTCACCCGTCTTTTAGATATCTCCCCTTCCTCATGAACAACGCTCCCATCAATGCCCTTCTAGAAGATCTCAAGAATCCCAATGAAGGCATCCGAGAAAAAGCGACTGTAGAGCTATGGCGAATTTGGTTTCACCAAAAAGGCGCTTACGGGCTAGAAATCATTGAACAAAGCCAAGTTTATTTAGACGCAGGAGAATTCGTTAAAGCCGAAACGGTCTTAACCGAGCTGATTCAAGACCAGCCCGACTTTGCCGAAGCCTGGAATCGGCGAGCAGTCCTGTATTATTTAACTGAACGCTACCGAAAATCACTTCAAGACTGTCAGCAAGCCGCAGCTCTAAATCCCATTCATTTTGGAGCACTTCACGGCATTGGGCTCTGCCACGCTGCTCTAGGAGAATATGCCGAAGCGATCCATGCATTTCGCCGCGCCCTAGAAATTCAACCCCATGCCCTGATTAACCAAAGGCTCTTGCTAGAATGCACCAGTCGGTTGAGCTAGAACGGCGGAGCTAGAACAGACCAGCTAAAGCTAAAACGGCTGAGTTCAACTGATAGGAAACCCATGGAGCGATCGACCCCGATCGCCCTTTGGCAAAAATTAGAGACCTTCTTCTAAAATTGAACCATCTTCTAAAATTGAACAAAGAGTACCTGTTCACTCTGCTTTGTCGTTGTATCCGTTTTCTGGGTTGGATTGCAAATGATCACTCGTCTATTGGCAATTTTTTTAGGGGCGCTGCTAGCGCTAAGTCCTTTTCAGGCTTTACCAAGTTGGGCTGAACCTGTTTTGGCGATCGTACCGCCCTCACCCGCCGTCTCGCAGGCTCCTGCCTCTGCACCCGCTCTCAAAGGTGGCAGCTTTTGTCGCCGCTGCCGTCCGACGAGTCGGTGCAGCCGTTGTCCGCATTGACACCGAGCGCACCATTACCCGCAACCCCGATCCGGTGTTCAATGATCCCTTCTTTCGCCGCTTCTTTAACGATGGCATGATTCCTAATGCACCGTTTGAAGAACATCTTCAAGGTCAAGGGTCGGGCTTTATTGTCGATGCGACGGGCACCATTTTGACCAATGCCCATGTCGTCAATGGGGCGGATCAAGTGACCGTGACTTTGAAAGATGGACGAAAATTTAAAGGCGAAGTTAAAGGCGCGGATGATGTGACCGATCTGGCGGTTGTCAAAATTCAGGTGCAGGGCGGCGGCTTACCAACTTCAGAGTTAGGGGACTCTGATCAAGTCGAAGTGGGCGATTGGGCGATCGCCGTGGGTAACCCCTTTGGGCTTGACAACACCGTCACCCTAGGCATCGTCAGCACCCTCAACCGCCCCAGCGTCACCGCTGGAATTCCCGAAAAGCGCCTAGACTTCATTCAAACTGATGCCGCCATTAACCCCGGAAACTCTGGCGGGCCCTTGCTCAACGAACAGGGCGAAGTGATTGGCATTAACACGGCGATTCGAGCCAACGCCATGGGCATTGGGTTTGCCATTCCCATCAACAAAGCCAAAGAGATCACGTCTGTGTTGGCACGCGGTGAAAAAGTTAGTCATCCTTACTTGGGTGTTCAAATTGCCACCCTCACCCCTGAGCTAGCCAAGCAAAACAACAGTGATCCCAACACCGTCATTCAGCTTCCCGAAATCAGCGGTGTGCTGGTTGCAGGCGTAGTTCCCAATTCTCCAGCCGCTGTGGCAGGGCTGCGGCGAGGAGATGTCGTCACGCAAATTGATGGACAAGCGGTAACTACAGCAGATGAACTGCAAAACCTAGTGGATAAAAGCAAACTAGGACAACCCTTACGAGTTACTGTGCGGCGAGGCAACAACACGCAACAAATATCAGTTCGCACTGCCGAATTAGAAACAAACCGACAAAATTGAACAACTTATTGTCCCAGCCGTCGCCGAATTTGTTGGGTAAACATTTCTACTTCAGGCAACTTAAACTGGCTGACCATCAGACCAAATGCGAGTAAGCCCGAGGCTCCTGCCAGCCCAAGTTGTAC
Organism: Leptolyngbyaceae cyanobacterium CSU_1_4; assembly: GCA_012034615.1. Classification (GTDB taxonomy): domain Bacteria; phylum Cyanobacteriota; class Cyanobacteriia; order Elainellales; family Elainellaceae; genus Timaviella. Next base: position 14,292 of record JAAUPA010000102.1, read on the forward strand.
AGCTTGGGTTAAAAAGTTTGGGGCGCTCCATCCATTTTGCAGCGCAGTTAATACGCCCCAACTGGTTACGCCGGACAGGATGCTGATTAAGGTTAAGCCACAAATAGAGGCAGCCCACGATCGCCAAGGCAACCCTCCAAGCCGTTGATTGAGAAAATAAGTTAACGCTATCACCGAAACAACATTGACGCTCACGGTTGCCAAAACCAAGCCCTGCACACCAAAGGGCAACAACAAATAATCAAACAGCGCATTCAAAAAAATGTTAACCAAGCTAATTTTGAACGGCGTATCGCTATCACCGAGCGCATAGAAAACCCGAACTAAGACATCTCGGCTAAGGTAAACGAACATGCCGATGGCATAGGCGATCAGCACAGTCGCAACCAGTTGGGAGGCTTGGGTTTGAAACGCGCCGCGCTGGTAAACCACCTGAACAACGGAAGTAGAAAGAGCGATCATCAGAGCGCTCAGAGGCAGCATGACGATCGCCGTAATCAGAATGCCTTGACGAATGCGTTGCTTCAGGGCAACCCAATTTTGCGGATCGGAAAGTTGGGAGAAACGGGCAGCAACGGCACCAAAATCATGTTAGAGAGAATGCCCAAGGGAGTCTGCACTAATAAATTTGCGTAATCCAGCGCCGATACCGCAGCAGAAGGTTTTTCTAGATAAGACGTAAAATACATATCGGTGTAGACGTTAATTTGCAGCATCCCTGAGGCAAACAACGCAGGACCCATGACTGTTAAAACATCTTTAACCGCAGGATTTTTGAGGTCGAGGCGGAGACGAAAGCCACCCAAGCCTGCTTGCCTTTGGGCGATCGCCTGCGCCACCCACTGCAACACCGTCCCCACCACAAACGCCCCAGCCAAAACGCTACCGCCCAAAAGAGCGTACTGCGGATCGCTGACCTGGCTCCCTAGCCAAAATGCCAGCCCTCCCACCGCCACCACAATAGTCACGCTCGACAACAGCGGACTAATAGAAGGCAACCAATAGACATCTGCCGCATTCAACGCCCCAAAACCAATGCCAATCATGCCTGCGAACCATGCCGTCGGAGCCATAATTCGCAATTGATGAATCGCGATTTCTCGCACCAAGGGTTCCTTTTCAACCAAGCCCGGCGCTACTAAGGTCAAAAGCTGGGGCGCAAATCCTACAACAATCACCGTCACCCCCAGCATGATCAATCCCACCAAGGTAGAAATGGTCTCAATGACGGGGATCGCCTCGCGCTTGTCCGCATCGCCCTCGCGGGAAAGCAGGTATCCGCGGGTGATCTCGTCGACCTCCTCCCAGGGGAAGCCGGCGACCTCGATGTCGAAAGCGATCGTGGAGGTCGGCATGGGGGCCGGAATGCTACCGCAGCGCGCGGTTTGGAGCCTCGTAATGTGTGCGTCTCACGGTTGGGCCGCGCTTCCATTCTTCGCGGAGATTCATTCTCCTGGGATCTTCCATGTGTCGAGGCCGGATCCCAGAGGGGCGCCCCCTGTGGAGCCGCAACCATCATGATCCTCTTCGCCATCCTCCTCGGAACCTTCCTCCGTGCCTTCCTCGGAGGCCTCTTCCTCTTCATCCTCATCCTGAGCCCACGCAGCGCCTGCCGGCGCAAGCAGCAAGCAAGCAAGCATCGTAGCTAGTGCCGAGCGACTTTTCATATCTCCTCCAGAAAATCCACTGAAAATAA
>JAAUPA010000103.1 GCA_012034615.1 Leptolyngbyaceae cyanobacterium CSU_1_4
TAGCAATCCTATTTGAACTGTGAATGCCTATCTGCCCTCATCCCTAACCCTTCTCCTAGAGGGGAAAAGAGTTAGGATGAGGGTGACTCGGAGATCTGCAAAAGTGGGACGTACCCTACAGTTTTCCTTAACACATCCTACTCAATCGTTAATATTCAATGACAGGAACAACTCTTCTAAGTTAGTAAATATTAAATTCGATCGGTTGCACTATCAACCGCGCGTTGAGTTGTTTTTAGAGCATCTTCTCCAACCCGCTGAGCTTGATCTGCTGCATCACTACCAAATTCTTTAATATTCTCTTGAGCTTTCTTAGCGTTAGCTTTTAAGTTCTCAGTTCCTCTTTTAGTTCCCTCTGAGACATCATTTTTCACCTTACCCAGCGTATTCTTTGCTGCTTCCGTGTTTCTGCGAATATTATCAACTGGATTGGCGTTCCTAAGTTCATCCACAGCATCTTTGGGAGTTTTAGTTTTGTCGAGATTGCGATCGGCCTGTCGAATCATCCGCTCTGCTTTATCTTTAGTTGCACCCTTGTCATATCTAAAGTCATCATTATGCTGATTCATTTGGCCAGTCGCTGGTTGAACGCCGTCATATAGCTCAGTTTGCTGTCCTTTTCTTTCAGTATAAGAACCACTATTGCCTACCACATTAGGTGCTGGAGGGTTGCAACCCGTACTCGCGAACAATAAGACTATGGCAGCGATCGCGACTCCGACTTTTTTAGAGAAGAGAGTAGAAAACAAATTTTTGACATTAGATGCGACTCTGGCGATCGCTTGGGAGAAAAACTGACGCATGGTAAAACCTCAATCTAACTTTACTCATAAAGAATAGATCTAAAGTTGAAGGCTTATCTTCTAACAAAAGTTGTAGATTGCTTGAGAGAATGATCTGTCCAACGAGGGGTACTGCCTTTAATCACTGACCAATTTCCTAGATTGGAGCCCAGTAGAAGGCAATAACGATCTCTTAAGCTCTGCCTTTGGGATGATTGTTGCCCTACTGTAATATGTGACGATTGAGCCTGTAGGCAGATCTAAGCACTGATCAACTTATTGTATAAGGAAAACTGCAAAGCTTAGTTATAGGGATTATTTTATGCGACCCAGTGTATTTGTAAAGCCTATCAGTCAAGCTAATCGCAGTTTATTCTCAATTTGTTGCTGTTTTCTGATTATGGCAGTGCTGTGGTTGGGCGTTTGTTTAGACAATAAATCTGTGGCTTTAGCAGAGTCCTCTCAAGCAAGCGCGCTCCAAGCAAGACCTGTAGAAATGCTTAGTGGGGCGATCGCCAGTCGTCCTGACGTTTTGGAGAACTTGAAAGATAGGGTCAAAAATGACCTAAGTGACGAAAAATCTAAGTCGGCAACGGGACAACCCAAACGCACCTTTGATAATTCAGCAAAACAAATTGACAGCACAGGCAATGAAGTGGATGGGCGAACCCAGGAAAATGTTGCTAAGATTCAAGGCAAAGCAACAGATTCAGGACACGGAGTTGAGAATGTCATTGAAGATGTTATGAGTAACATTAAAGACAAGGTAAATTAACCAGTCTTGACATGGCATCAGATCGACTTTTGTACACAGTAACTTACCAGAGGATTTCAATAATGCAACGCATTAACATTGGCTTGACAGAAGAGCAACGCAAAGGAGTTATTGATCTGCTTAACCGCGACGTATCAGATGCTTACCTACTTTTGGTAAAAACTAAGAAATACCATTGGGATGTTGTTGGTCCTCAGTTCATTACCCTTCATAAGTTGTGGGAAACGCACTATGAAGTGCTAACTGCGAACATTGATGCAATGGCTGAGCGAGTTCGGACTCTGGGCGGCTACCCCATCGGCACCATGGAAGGTTTTCTGAAACTTGCCTCCATTAAAGAGCACTCCGGAGATGTACCCACCGCAACAAATATGGTCAGAAACTTGTTGGAAGATCACGAAACGGTAGTTCGTAACATGCGGGAACACGTTACGAAAGCCAGTGAAGATTATTCAGATGAAGGTACGGCTGATTTCTTAACGGGCTTAATGGAACAACATGAAGAAATCAGTTGGATGCTGAGATCCTTCCTAGAAGGCGAAGCCGTTGAATCAAGCGGCGATCGCCCTATGATGTCTCCCAAAGAGGCAGTTGGCGTTTGATATATACGATTGACTAAAACCCTGTTCTCTTACTGCCCCTTTTCTTCAGAAAAGGGGTGTAGGCAAAACTAGATTTAGGCGCATTTTTCCTTAAAGATTTTAAGGGTTGAAAGCCTAGGATTTTTCGGCGTTGCTACATGGAGATATGAATCCTTAAGATGCTATTGCTTTGATCGCCCCCTAACTCCTCCATTCTGGCGGACTTCCGAACCTCAAAGCTCCTCAGAATGGGAGAGTCATGGGGCAAATTCATACCGTGATTTAGCAATGCTCCTACCTCTAAGGGAACAAGCAATTGTGCTGTAATTCAGCACTGTCAGAATTAATTACAATGAAAAAATTTGGGAGCATGAATAGTGGTTGAAACATATATGGCAGAGCGCACAGTTACCGCTGTTTTTCAGAAGGAGGAGCAGATTGATGGAGTGGTGCGGCGCTTACTAGATCGGGGAGTTTCTAGAGAACATATTTCTGTGATGGGTAGAAACTTTCAGTCTCAAACTCGTATTTCAGGATTCATTTCTAAGCGAGATGTGATTCTAGGAGGTCTGCGAACAGGTGCTGTGTTCGGCTCATTGTTTGGCTCCTTCTTTAGTTTATTGAGCGGCGTTGGGGTGCTGTTTATTCCTTTTGTAGGACCGATTGTGGCCGCCGGACCGATCGGGGCTCTGCTGTTAGGAGCAGCAGGGGGTGCAATCATTGGTAGTGCAGGAGGGGGTTTGGCATCGGTTTTGACCACCTTAGGAATGTCAGAGGATAAGGCTACGGTTTATCAAACTCGCCTACAAGCCGGAGAGTTTGTATTGATGGCAGAAGTTCCGTCCGATCGCGCTGGGGAATTTCAGCTCTTAATTGAAAGTGCGGGTGGTGAAGAAATACATCTAGCAGACTCAGCCCTCCCCCGAGCTTGTGAAGGACGCTGTGGCGGCGTGGATGACCTCTCTCCTGAGATTCGGGCACATCTATCGCCAGAGGCTCAAGCTACCTTCATCGAGTCTTACAACGCTGCTTTTGACAAAACGAATGATGCTACCCAAGCTGAGCAGACTGCATGGCAGACTATTCACGATCGGTATGATGAGGATGAAACGGGTGTTTGGTCAAAGGTAAAAGTGACTGCATAAGGGAATTCCAAAATCTTAGTCCTTGAAAAAAGCGAGGCGGAGGCAAAAGACTACTTTTGTCTCCTTTTTTAGTAGCTTTTTTGGTAGATTTAAAGGGTTCTTTCTTAATATCGGTTCTTTCTTAAGATCTCTGCCTTAAGGGGGATACAATAAGCCTCATCCTGATCTGATGATAAGTACGCTACCGCAAGGAGTAGTTTTGTCTATAAAACTTCATCTTATTGACCCCACTGTGCCTTAAACGGAGCCTCAGAATGAAAGAAATGAATGCCCTTATGATGTTCTGGAGAGGTGTGTGATGGACAATATCACGACAGATTTTATTACCATTGTGTTAGTGGAAGATCATGACCTGACTCGTATAGGCATGAAGGCGGCTTTACAACGGCAGCCCGACATTCAAATTCTGGGGGAAGCTGAAAACGGAACGAAAGGTTTGCAGTTGTTGCAAATTTCTCGTCCTACGGTAGCTATTGTCGATATTGGGTTACCTGATATGGACGGAATCGAGCTAACACGGCGTTTCCGAGCCACTCAGACGGCAGAAACCAAGATTTTAATCCTGACTATGCATGACAGTGAGGAATCGGTTCTGGCAGCTTTTGCAGCGGGGTGCGGGATTCCTATTGTATGAGGATACGAGTCACTGAGCTCAACGTGGTTAGCGCAACTCCATGTAACGGGCAGCCGGTGATAACTGGATTGATCCGTCGATCGCGTCTGTTATTCTTAAGCAAACTCGTTCCACTGAAACCGAGGCTGTTCCGAGTGTGGCGATCGAAGCAATTGACCCTGAGTTTGGTCATCTTTTACAAAATTCTCCTTTAACTGTACGAGAGCTAGATGTATTAAGGTTAATTGTGGAAGGATGCAGTAATGAAGCGATCGGTAAACGGCTTTACCTAACAGTCGGAACAGTTAAAACTCACGTTCGCAATATTCTTAACAAAATGTGTGTTGATGATAGAACACAGGCAGCCGTCCGGGCGCTTCGAGCAGGACTCGTTAGATAAGCCAAGGGCTGGGGATAAAGTACATTGATCTCTAAACTCTGGTTATGCCTGGAGAGAGGTGCTTGGAAGTCTGCCTTTGGTTTACTAGGGGAAATCTACAGGTATTGATAAGAGACCGTTTTATATACCGTCCTTCTTCCTTTTGTTGATCGAGCAAAATCGATTAATCTAGCCGGATACTATAGTTATGATGACGACTCTAAGTAAATACTCAGTTAAGAGGGGTAACCCGTTTGAAACCTCTTTGCCTGAAACATTGTGGCATTTTCAGCGCCGAGAAACTATTCCTCTTAACCCAAATACTATGTGGCAAATTGAAAGTGGTATTGTACGAACTGCCACTTGGGGAACAGACTCAGCCATTGTTCCTTTAGGGTTTTGGGGATCTAACGACATTATTGGGTTACCTCTGTCTCAAATTACTTCTTACCAAATCGATTGTTTGACAGATGTCTCTGTTCGCATCTTGCCTAAGGAGTTGCCCTGTCCTCTAGATGCCATGATTTCTCACATTCAACAAATGGAAGAACTCTTAAAAATGATGCATAGCAACTCTGTTGAGCAGCGATTACTGAAATTTTTGTTCTGGTTTGCCAATAAATTTGGACACGACACCCAGAATGGGCAAATCATTAAAGTTCGTCTAACTCATCAACAGATTGCAGAAGTCATAGGCTCAACTCGGGTTACGGTGACTCGCTTGCTTCAAAAATTTCAATCTGAACGGATGCTAAATTGGTCAGAAGAGCGTTACATGCTGCTAGAATTCTCTCTTGCTTTAGCATGATTATTAACGTTGCAAGACAATGTTTCTAGATTTCTCTTGAAGCCTCTCTCCTAAAGGAAAGAGGCTTTGTATTAAAGTAGGAAAAACCGATTTTTTAGCTAGATTATTGCTTAAGATTTATTATGGATGTTTACATTCTTGACCTATTAGTCATCGGTTTCCTGCTGCTATTTGTAACACTAGGCTCTGGTTGGATTGGACGCTTACCCTTCTCCTATGCCTTAATTTATTTGTGCGTAGGGATTGCTTTAGGTCCGTATGGATTTAATTTAATTCAATTACGTCCAGGAGCAGAGTTTTTACAACGATTAACTGAGTTTGTGGTGCTGATCTCTTTATTTAGCTGTGGATTAAAGATGAATCGGCGGTTCAAATTAAAGACTTGGAAATCTACGCTCCAGTTAATTGGATTGGTAATGCCTATTTCAATTTTTGCAGCGGCGGCTGTGGGGCATTGGGTCTTAGGATTAAACTGGGGAGCCTCTGTTTTATTGGGTGCCATTCTTGCCCCAACTGACCCAGTACTGGCTTCAGAAGTTCAACTTTCTGATCCGACCGATCGCGATGAATTGCGGTTTGGTCTGACCTCTGAAGGAGGATTGAACGATGCCCTAGCATTTCCTTTTGTTTATTTTGGATTGCGGTGGATCAATGATAACAATTGGCAGAATTGGGTTCAAGACTGGGTACTGGTCGATCTATTTTGGGCGATCGCGGCTGGGTTTGCAGTAGGAGTAGCGGTTCCAAAAGGCATTGTGTGGATTGACAAACAGCTTCAACGAATTCGTCCGGTTGACTCTCTTATGGAAGATTTTGTGGCAATTGGAATTGTTTTTGTGACCTATTCAATTGCGGAGTTGGTAAATGGATACGGGTTTTTGGCGGTTTTTGTTGCGGGTATTATTACGCAGCGCAACTATCATGATCCAGAAAAGCGTCTCTCTCAATTAGAGTTTATGGAGAGAATTGAAAAACTCTTTGAGGTAGGCACCATTTTGCTTTTAGGAGCATTGTTACTCGTTGAACCCATCCAACGTTTTTTAGTTCCTGCTCTGATCATGGCTGGGCTCTTGCTTTTTGTAATTCGTCCTCTAGGGGTATGGGTCAGTACGGGCGGACAACCTACTCCAGTCCGTCTACTGTGGGGATGGTTTGGCATTCGGGGGGTAGGTTCTATTTACTATCTATCTTATGCTTTAGGTGAGGGGTTAAAAGATGAAATAGGAGAGCAAATTGCTTGGATTACTTTCGTTACTATTGTCATTTCAGTAGTGTTGCATGGTGTCACTGCTACGTATTTAATGAATTGGTATGAACGTCAAACAAATACTGTTATTTAAGAGGATGTTTGAAAAGTATATATTGTGATCTGAACCGCCCTAAACAGAATAAACCGGGTAGAGATGTAGGCTACTTGAGATATCTACTCGCTAACTTTTTCTGCCAGCGCTTGACGAGCAATGCGGGTTACATAAAGAGTGACGGCAACCGTTGCTATGAAACCAATGATGCGAATTGCCCACTGAAGGGTAGGATTGGTGGGCTGGCTTCAGTACCGATTCTGGCGAGATCGCTGCAAGAGAGCCAATGTATACATACATAATCGTACCCGGGATCATGCCAATTGACCCTAGGGCATAATCTTTTAAGGAAACTCCTGTAACGCCAAAAGCATAGTTCAGGAGGTTGAACGGAAAAACGGGAGAGAGCCGAGTTAAGAGAACGATTTTGAATCCTTCTTTAGCAACTGCTTTGTCGATCGCCGCAAACTTTTGGTTTCCCTGAATCTTTCTGCTGATCCATCCCCGCGCTAGGTAACGCCCAACTAGGAAGGCAGCAATTGCCCCTAGCGTCGCTCCAATAAAAACATAAATAGCCCCCAACAACACCCCGAAGACTACGCCTGCTCCTAACGTCAGGATTGATCCGGGTAAAAAGGCGACTGTTGCAATGATATAAATGGCGATAAATGCGATGCCCCCCACAATTCCTAAGCTTTCAATCCACTGTAAGGCATTGCGAAGTACGTCTTGTGGATTGAATCCGGTTGAACTTCCGGCACTCTGAGCCAGAGCAGGAGAAGTGACTAGAAGAAATGCGATCGTTCCCAGGACTAATCCATACATTGCTTTCAAACATCGATTTTGGAACATTGGATTTAAATACACGATGAATTCCTCTAGCAGCATCTGCCGCCGTTATAGTGCCAAATAGAATTGATGTTACTGACGGTTCAGTGACCAATCATAATTCAAATAACTTAGTTTGTAATTTCCCTGCTCTAAGTATTCTTTGTCTTTGGGACTAATGTAGTTGCTAACGAAGTTTAAAGCAGCGCGTTCCCTTTCACTGCCTGTAAATTTCCCCTCGATCGCATACTGGGCCTGCCAATCTTTACCGAACCAGTCAAAGATCGAGGAAATGGCAACCCGGTTTTGAGAGCGATCGATCTGTAATCCATAGGGGCTGAATAACCATTTGCGAACTTGGTCATCTAATTGTTCATCCAAGTTTTCTCCCGTATAGGGTTCTTGCCGGAGCGGTGGACAACTGATGGCAGCGCAAACTAACGCGGCGTGAATGCGGGGTTCTTGAAAGTCTTTTCGCAAGATATCGTGTTCAATATTATCTAATGTGAGCGATCGTCCCATCACGGTATGTTTATTGAAATTCCACACCCCAAAAATATCCTTAATGCTCCTTTCAAGGGATTCTGATTGATGATGGATTCTAGGGTGATGGCATTGTAGGCATTAATTAAAAACGCGATTTTTTCCTTCTCACTCCAAGCGGCATAGGTGCCTGGAGAAACTGATCCAAGCTGCGTCGTAAAGTCTTTTAATCCCTGTGAATTTGCTTGTAAGGCTGGATAATCTACTAACCCGTTTGTATTGACATAGGTGCGTAAAAGAGTTTCGTAGTCTTCATAGGATAAGGGAGCCGATGGCGCTACTGCCGACTGAAGTGTCTGACTCTGATTCTGAGCTAGAGGAGGCGTACTGGTACAACCAGCAAGCACGGCGATCGAACCCATGAGAAGAAATAATTTGGCTTTCAGCATGACAAATTGTTTGACAGGATGAATACTTCGCAGAATAAGAACTTTTCAGAATAAACATTAGAAGATTTCCGTAAATTAAAATACCTTGTAGGGCAGGTATCTTGCCTGCATATTGCTCTCAATGCAGGCAAGATGCCTGCCCTACGGGTATGTTCTGATTTGGAAATCGCCTTATGTTTAGTTATGAACCATTTCGACTCTAGGAACATGATCTTTAACTAAGTTTTTGATGAGAATTGGATGAGTGAGCGACAGTTGTCCATAGCCAGCCTAAGATGAAAGGAAGCCATAGTACAAGACGTTCTGAGCCCATTAATCGCCAATCTGGAACACGGGAAGGTAACACAAAGTAGATGAATGCAGAGAGACTAATCAGTCGTGCCCCCCAATTTTGACTGGGTACTGAGAACGGTATGATCCAGGTGAAATACCAAAAATGGATAATCGGAGTTAAGATGAGCAATCCAAACCAATACCAATCGGCAAATTGCTGGAAGCGGGTTGCTCGGAGTGTTAGCCAAATTACAAATAGTGCTAGGGGAAATGCATAAAGTGAATTGGTTTGTAGAGAGGGTTGCCAAATCTGCGCCACGAAATGAGGGATAAACTCGGCACTGCGTCCATAAGACACGAATACAGAACTTGTAGGAATTAAGGGACAAGCACTAGACTGGCAAAACGGTAGGGCAGCTAAGATCATGGGTAAAATACCGATGATTGCAATACAAACAGTTTGCCAAAGTTTAAGCTGACGGAGCGATCGCCACACGATAAAGCCCAGCATCGGCAGCGACACCCATTTCACCGCCACGCTGATCCCAATCAATAAGGCACTCCAAACCCAATTAAATGAACGACAGCGAGAAGGGTTTCGATCCAAATTAACCACGCCGCAACCAACGGTAGGATAAACCAACTATCGTAATGTGCTCCTCCGGCAAACGAGTAAATAATCATGGGATTCCAGGCATAGAGGGTCGATCGCACAGTGCCAAACTGACGACTTAACAACCCGCAAACCCGCAAATCTGGCAGAATAAACGCCAGCTTGAAAAGATATAGATTAGGGTCGATCGCTGCCAGCATCCTAAACCCAAGTTGAGTCATCGGCGGGTAAATGGCAGAAACTTCAGCATGATTAATTTGTGACCACCATACTGTTCGATAAGGTTCTAGTTCAGGGGCATTGGGGGCAAAATGATAGGGACTAAACCCCAGGGTTTGGATGTGCCCTTCCCAAAGGTAGCGCCAAATATCATCGCTGGGTTCCATGGGTAATAAGAACAGGCGAGTGGCGATCGCCACACCCCAAAACCAGAGTCCTGAAATAGTCTGTAACCGCCACGAAAGGACAAAACCTATTCCCATCACACCCGCACTCATCCAAAACCTGTGAAGCGTTGCGAGGTCAGCCACATGACCGTTGGGACTGATCAATGCCGCGCCTAGAATTAAAAGTACTGCGCTGAAGCCTAGGAGTGGAGCAAACGGATGCGAATTCACCACCGGATGACTCCCTTGATTGCCTTAATTTGCTTGAGCCAGCGTCGTCCGTATAAACGACCAAGAGTTGTGAGAATGACTATCCCTGCTCTGATGCTGCCGCGAACGGTGCCAGAAATTTTCGATCGCCCTCCTTGCCGGCATTGGTAGTTAACGGGTAGCTCGCAAATCAATAATCCACACTCGATCGCCCGTACCTGCATTTCCACCGTCCAGCCAAAGCCCCGATCTTGCATTTGAATTTGGTCTAATGCCGCCCGACGAATCAACCGCAAGGGACCCAAATCTCGATAGCGATAGCCCCAACCCATCCAAATTAGAGTGGTGGCTAATTCATTGCCAAATCGTTGTACAGGAGTCAGGGCAGCTCTTCCAGCGGCAGTTGCGGTGCGATCGCCAAGAATTAGATCACAGGGTTGGCTTTGTTGCTTTGAAGGAGAATCACAGAAGGACAAAAAATGATTGAGCGCACTTATATCATCACTGCCATCACCATCACAAAACAAAACCCATTGGATGAAATCTGGCATTGCTTGTAAGCCACGCCAACAGGCGCGCCCATAGCCAGGAATTGGTTCATAGAACACTTTTGCTCCCGCTTTGAATGCCATTTCTGTGCTGCGATCGCGGCTCCCATTATCGACCACTCGAATGTGATGCAGCCCGATCGCTTGCAAAGAGTGAATCACCTTCGCAATGGTTGCTTCCTCATTTAGCACTGGGATAATCACAAGAATAAAGTCCAGGTTGGATGAGTTCACATTGCTCTAGAGATAATAGTTTGACTTAAGGCTTTTTTGGCAATCCGGGTTATGTAAAGGGTAACAGCAACGGTGGCGAAGAAGCCCACAATTTTAACGAGCCACTGTGCTGTTTGTGCTTGAAAACTCATCTGCTGCGGCATTCCCAGTAAGGTAATATCTCCAATTAAAGAACCAAAATAAACATACATTACACTACCAGGAATCATGCCAATGGAGCCGATAATGTAATCTTTTAATGAAACGCAGGTGACACCAAACGCATAATTCAGCAGATTAAAAGGAAAGATAGGAGAGAGGCGAGTTAAAAGAACGATCTTTAACCCTTCTCTGGCAACTGCTTGGTCGATCGCCTGAAATTTTGGATACCCCTGAAGTTGTTTTGCTACCCAACCTCTGGCGTAATAGCGTCCAATTAAAAAGGCAATTGTGGCTCCTAGGGTTGCTGCGATCGCCACATAGATTGAACCCCAAAACACCCCATAAAGTACGCCACCGCCCAGCGTCAACAGTGATCCTGGAATAAACAAAATCGTTGCCAAGTTATAGATCACCACAAACGCAATGATGCCGACTGAACCCAGGTTCTTGACCCACAACAGAGCACTTTGCAGCAACGGTTGCAAGTTAAAATGCTGAAAAAGAGTTGCTACTCCAATGATCACCCCCATTCCCAGCAGTATTCTTAGCCAAAATGTAGGCTTTGCCAATCGCGATCGCCCCATAGTTTTTCAGCAGTTGTTCAAGATTTGAAGTTGCTCAATGTCTGACACTGGCTTGAATGTAAGCCAGTTGGATGAGTGCGAGATGAGAAATTCCTGAGTAAAGCCGCAAATTTTTCAACGATTCTCCCAGGTAACGGCTAGACGGCTAAAGGTTTCCGCGTAGCGCATAGCCTACCCCACGGATAGTATGGATCAGACGTTTGGGATTATCCGCTTCTAGCTTAATGCGTAATGCTCGAACATAAACTTCAATAATGTTCGACTCTCCCATAAAGTCGTATCCCCAAACCTGCTCCAGGATTTGATCGCGGGTCAACACTTGGCGAGGATGCCGCATCAGAAACTCTAACAGGTCAAATTCTTTGGCAGTGAGTTGAACATAGTGCCGATCGCGGTATACCTCACGGGTGATGCAGTTGAGCGTTAAATCTTCAAACTCTAAACGCTCAGGATCGCTTGGGTGAATACGGCGCAAGTGAGCCTTAACTCTTGCCAGTAGCTCTTCCATGCTGAAGGGTTTGATAACATAATCATCGGCTCCGGCGTTTAGCCCTGCAACGCGATCGGGAATTTCATCTTTTGCGGTCAGCATAATCACAGGCGCTTGCACCCCGGTCGAACGCAATCTCATACAAACATCCAACCCAGATATACCCGGGAGCATCCAATCTAAAATCAATAGGTTCGGTTGAACCTCACGCGCCAAATTCAGCCCGTCTATGCCGCTAGCTGCAACGGTAACGCGATACCCTTCTAAGCTGAGTTCGGCTTCTACAAACTGTGCCAGCTTTGGGTCGTCTTCCACTAGGAGAATGTGAGCAGTCATGATTGCGGCTTCCAAAGGGGTAACGTAATGGTAAACAAACTTCCCTCGCCCGGTTTGGAGCGGAGAAAAATTCGCCCGTCCATGCCTTCAATTAGGCTTTTGGCGATCGCTAGTCCCAACCCTGTGCCGTCTCTCGATCGAGTCATGGATTCATCCACCCGATAAAACCGCTCAAAAATTCGATTCTGGTGAGCCAGGGGAATGCCAATGCCGCGATCGCGCACATGAATCCGCGCTTGCTGCTCCGTTTTTTCCAAGATCAACTCAACGGTTTGGTCGGGGTCAGAATACTTAATCGCATTATCCACCAGATTAATTAGCACTTGCTCCAGGCGATCCTGATCTGCACAAGCGATCGCATCCTCGTGGGTTCCTAGCACTTGGATGGGGCGATGACTCACCTTTTGGCTCATCTCTGCCACCTCGACTACCAATGTATTCAACATGATTGGGCTAAGACGGAAATGTAAATTGCCGCTATCGACCCGTGCCAGATCGAGCAAATCTTGTAGCATCCGAATCGTGCGTTCGGCTTCGGCAGAGGCAGTGGCAACAGCTTGCTGTTGATGTGGGCTTAAATTATCCCCCCGTCGCAACAAACTTTGCAAATATCCGGCAATCACCGCCAAGGGGGTACGGAGTTCGTGCGAAACATTGCCCACAAATTGACGCTGCTGCTCCCAGGAACCCGATAACCGACCTAACATTTCGTTAAATGCCTGCGCCAGTCCCAAAATTTCATCGGGTGCTTGATGTAGCTCTAGTTTTGCCCCACTCAAGTCATCCGCAGACACCGCACTGGCAACTTGGCTCATCTGTTCCAGAGGCTGGAGTGCACGGCGAATCCGTTTGGCGATCGCAATCATCAAAATTACAATTGCTACAACGCTGACCATAACAAGACTGTGGATTCCGGCATTCAGTCGCTCCTGTTCGTCGGTGATGTCCTTGAGAAGGTAAACTTGCCCTAGAGGATTGCCATTAATTGTCAGCGGATTGCCGCACAAAACGACATAGCGATCGCCAAAATGAAAGACGGTGGGCTGGGCTGGAACCTCTGTTTGAGCGACGACATGGATCAAATCAGGCGAGGGAATATTGACCCCAGAGGAGCGAGACATCATCTGACCATCTGAATTTTGTACCCAAATCAATAGTCCCGGTGTCGAGAGTTTATCAATCGTTCGCTCTACACCCGTTTCAATCGATCCGGACTGGCGATATAACTCAACTTGCTCTGGAAGGTGAGCGGCGATGTATTCCAGGTTTTGTTTGTGGGCAGAGATCAGGGTTTTCTCCATGCGCCAGCCCGCCCAAAGGGTGACGCTCCCCACGCCTAAAATCGAGAGGGTTATTAACTCTAAGGTCAAACGAAACTGAAGCGACGTTGGAGAAATTCGTCTGCCTAATGTTTGTCTGCCCAAGACCTGAGCGATCGCATTTCGCAAAAGTTGCATTAACTCATTAACCCAAGAGTGAGTGAAAGCCCTAATTTAGTCATCCTAAAAGACTTGAGCCGTTTGCTGGGCAAGATCGAACTCAAACCGTTGATCAAAGTTCGTTTCGCCATACAAATTGAAGCTAATGGTAGGTTCGTCGCCGATCGTCTCGACTTGATGAATTGTGTTTGGCATTAAACACAGAACATCGCCCGGATTCAAGAGGCAATCGCCCACCGGCTGAAGGCGATCGGGATGGTCTGGTGTGGGCGATCGTTGCCAAAAGGAATTCTTCTCTTGCCCACTCAGCAAGGCTACAACCCCCCAAGTGGCATGGTTATGGATGGGGGAAACGCTGCCCGGAGACCAAACCACGTTTTGAATCGTAATCGAAAAATCCGGTTCGTTATAGAGCATCACGACTGACCATCCAGTTGTGGGATCAGGCGGCAAAAAATTCATGTGCAGCCATTCAGAACTGTTGAGCAGGCGGCGAACGAGAGGACAAATTAGGGTTAGCCGCACTGAGTCGTCATGGACTCGTTCCAAAATATCTTCCAAATCTGTGAGAAAACGATAAAGCCGATAGGGACGCAAAAAAGCCTCATCTTGAGAGAAAACCTCCGCTTCAATACATTGTCCCTCGTTGGTTACAAACCAGTCTTGTCCTACCATAATGGGTTACTGGTTAAAATAGCTAGCTTGTTTAGCTTTCAGTCTAAGGGATCGACGCAGAATCAAGATGATCCGTCGCTAAGGCTAAGATGAATTTTTCCTGAAGAACTCTGCATCTCATTTTCTCAGTCAATTTCATTGCAATATCAGCTTTGAAATCAACCCATTCTCAGGTTTTATTTAGTATCCATGCTGCCTTCATCTAACGCTCATCTGCTTCGTCGTTAATATGAGCAACTTCAGATGACGCAGCTTAAACAGTGTTGCTTTTGTGTCAAGTGATTTCACCACAGTTAGTTAAGGAGATGCCATGAAAGTTCAATATTTTGCTGCAATTGCATCTATTTTACTGTTGAGCCTTGGAGCAATGGCGGGGTGTGCTAATCCCTGTGCAGCTAAAACTCAAACTCCTGATAGTACCGAAGTACAAGTAAGCCCCAACCCTTGTGCAAGTAAGACCAACCCTTGTGCAAGTAAGACCAATCCTTGTGCAAGTAAGACCAATCCTTGTGCGGGTCAAACGAATTAAATTAATCGATGTTCTGAAGAGGTTTTCATGACTACCGCAGTATTCTTACGGCTTGCACTTGTGGCAAATGCCCTCTTTTCCATCAGTTGTGCAGCCCTAATGTTCTTACGTCCATCCCTTGTTAGCGGTTGGCTTGGGGTTCACGTTTCTCTCCTCCTGCAAGTTATTGGTGTCGGATTAGCAGTCTTTGCTGTTGATCTGTTACACCAAGCAACGTGCCATCGGATAGCAACTTGGCGTGCCCTCTACGCCAGCGCGGCGGATTTTCTTTGGGTCATTGGCAGTTTGATACTGCTAGGGCTTTTTCCCAATGTGCTTTCTGACTCTGGAAATGGTCTTGTGATTGCCGTGGCAGCGATCGTTCTGATGTTTGGTGTTTGGCAGGTCTGGGCGATCGCAAAAGCACACCAACTTCAAGACACGGGCGAATATCGACATTGCATCGTGGTTGCAACCAATGCCCCAGCCGCTGCGATGTGGCGAGTAGTTAGCAGACTGGGGGCAATCAAAAACTATATGCCTTCCTTGAAGAACTCCGTGGTTTTGGATGAGCGATCGCCAGGTATCGGTGCAGTACGAATGTGTGAAGATCGCAAAGGCAAGCGGTGGTCTGAGCAGTGTACTGAGTTTAATGATGGTCACAGTTTCACGGTTCGTTTTCTGTCGGAAGTTCCGGACTTTCCATTTCCTGTCAAGACGATGCATGGCGGATGGGATGTTATTCCAACCCATGACGGGTCTCAGGTGATGGTGTGGTGGGAACTGGTGCCCCAGCAAAGATGGCTGACACCCATTATTCTTCCGCTGCTAGCCTTTCAGGCAGATCGGGATTTCCCTAAAATCATCCAACGCATGGCTATTGATGCCCTAGAACAGAATCATAAAGCTTCTAATCCATCCAGTCCTAGAGCGATCGCTCGGCTTTTGCCAAAGTTCTGCTGATCCGTCAATCCATCCATTAAGAGTTTTTAACAAGTCTCACTGATGATTTATAGCTATAGTCAGCTTACAGGCAACTGCCGAATCTCTCCCAACTGATCTAAATACACCCGATGCATCTGCTCACTATAGCAATCTTATTTGAGCAATCTTATTTGAACTGTGAGATTCCTATCTGCCCTCATCCCCAACCCTTCTCCCAGAGCGGGCTACGGTGTATACATAAGTCTAGACTGGCTTCGTTCCAAGCTTTTTCGCCCCCTAAATCCCCCCAAATGAGACTTTGAAGCACAGAACTGGGGTCGGAAGTCCCCCAATTTGGGGGGGTTGGGGGGGCGGTTTCGCCATGGACTTGGGCTAGATT